>JACQWA010000395.1 GCA_016209425.1 Candidatus Rokuibacteriota bacterium | reverse complement strand
GTGGGGGAGGCCTCGGGGGGGGCCGTCCAGGCCCCCTCCGATGTCCTAGCGCCCGATCCCCCGATTACCCCTTCCTTTGCTTCTTGCGGGCGTGGCTTTCAAGTCCGCGTTCCCAGAGATATTCGGTCTCGCCCAGGTGTCTGCCCACCCAGCGCGAGAGCACGAAGAAAAGGTCGCCCAATCGGTTCACATAGCGAAGCGGTCCCTCGCCGATCGGCTCCGCGCGCGAGAGCGCCAGGATCTCGCGTTCCGCGCGGCGGCACACCGTGCGGCATTGATGGAGAAACCCGCTGATGCGTCCGCCGCCGGGCAGGATGAAGGACTTGAGCGGCTCGAGGTCCTTCTGGCAGCGATCGATGAGCGCCTCGAGCTCCTTTATCTCGGCGTCGCCGACCCTGAACATCCCCTCGTAGACGGCGTCGGGTGGCGTGGCCAGTTCGCTGCCGAGATCGAAGAGCTGGTTCTGGAGGCGACGGAACACCTCGTCGAGCCAGCGGTGCTTCTCCCCGCCCGCGAGCCGCTCCTCATTGAAGGCGCGCGTGAGACCGAGCACCGCGTTAAGCTCGTCGATGGTCCCGTACGCGGCGATCCGCGGCGAATCTTTCGGCACGCGCCTGCCGCCGACCAGCGCAGTGGTCCCTTTGTCACCCGTGCGCGTGTACACGCGCGTAATGCGGATTGTCATGGCCGTGGTCTCCCGCGCCGATCCGTAGACGGTGTGCGCGGCAGGCCCCTTCGGCGGGGATCACCGTCGCCCGGCGAAGAGGACATTGCGCTCCGGCGGCTACGGGGCCTGCCGAGGCTTCCCCGCAGCTGCGGGCGCTTCCTCGCCCGCCCCCACGGGGCCCCTCCGTTCCACACGCCGTTCCTTCCGCTTCGAGTCCTCTGCCTCCGGCCGCTCGTCCTGCTTCGCCTTGATCAGCCTCACGAGTTCCCGATAGGACGACTTCTGGATGATCGCGTTGAACTGACTCCGGTAGTTGCCAACGAGGCTGACCCCCTCGACCGCGACGTCGTACGCGCGCCAGCGATCCCCCTGTCGGAACATGCGATAGTCCACGGGGATCCCGGCGCCCTGCGTGCTGGCGATCTTGGTGCGCACCGTTGCCAGCTCGCTGTCGATCGACTCCGCGACGATGCTGACCTTCTCGCCCGTGTACAGCTCGATCTTCGAGATGTAGGTGCGCTCGAGCAGGTCCGCCAGCAACTGGACGAACTCTTCTTTCTCGCTCGGCGTGCGCGCCTGCCAGTGGCGGCCGAGGGTACGCTTCGAGATTTCGCCAAAGTCAAAGATGTCATTGGCGATCTCGCGGATGGCCGTCCGGCGTTCCCGGACCTTGCCGTCCTTCTTGAGTTCCGAGTCGTCGAGCACCTTCAAGACCCGGTCGATGTGCCCGCGAAGCTGGTCTGAGGGCGGGCCAGCCAACGCCTCACGCACCGCGAAGAGCGAGAGGACGGAAGCGGCAACGAGCACGATGAGACGACGCGATGTCATCAGCGACCCTCCCATGTTACGAGAGAATGTTCACCTGCAACGCGGCCAGCATATCTTCCATGCGCGTAAACTTGACCCGCGGACGACCCAGGGCCCGTCCTCTGGCAACTTCCAGCTCATTGAGGCGCAGCCAGTCCGGGTATGAAAAGTAATTCGGCTGGCGTTGGCGGATCAGCGCTTCAGCGGCGGCGGCTTCGGGCCGTGATGGGTGAAGAATCAGACCCCGAGCCAGGTCTTCCACCATACAGGTCACGGTTTCTGCCGCGTCGGGTTTGTTGGTGCCAATGACGCCAGTTGGGCCGCGCTTGATCCACCCGGCGGTGTACTCGCCGACGAGGGGGTGCTGGGTTTCGGGATCGAGCACCCGCCCCTTCTGGTTCAGAATGACCCCCCAGCTTTCGTTGAAAGGCACCCCCGGCAGCGGGACCCCTCGATACCCCACGGATCGGAACACCAAGCCCACCGGCAATTCCTCGAATTCCTCGGTGGGCGTGGGCTGGAGCGTGCCGGCTGCGGTGGCGTAGAGCTTGTTTTTCACCAGGCGCATCCCCACGACCTGGCCAGCGTCGTTGCCGATCAGTTCGACCGGGGAGACCAGGAAACGCACGATCAGCTTCCGGGATTTCCCGCTTGCCGGTCGCCGTGCGTAGCTCTGCAAGATTTCCACCTTCTTCAGCGTGGGCCGCTCCTGGCTCCGTTCGAGCGCAGCCCGGCTCAGCTCATCCAGGTCGACTTCCTCGGGCACACACGTGATATCGGCACCTGCCAGTTCGCCCAGCTCCTTGATTTCGGGGTTGGTGAACGCAGCCTGGGCCGGCCCGCGCCGGCCCAGCAGATACACCTCCTTGATGCGGCTTTGGCTCAGCGCGTCGAGCGCATGATCGGCGATGTCGGTGGTCGCCAATTCTTCCGGCGTGCGGCACAACATGCGGGCCGCGTCCACCGCCACGTTACCGACCCCGACCACCGCCACGCGCTCGTGCCGGAGATCGAACTGCCAGTCACGGTAATCGGGATGCCCGTTGTACCAGGCCACGAATTCGGTTGCCGGGTGGCTCCCCGGCAAGTCCTCACCGGGAATCCCCATCCGCCGGTCTGTTTGCGCGCCCGTGGCGTAGAAAATCTGGTGGTAGTGCTGCCTGAGGTCCGCAAGCGTGATATCCTTGCCAAATTCCACACACCCGTAGAAGCGGAAGCCGGCGTTGGCGGCGATTTTGTCGAACGCCGCCGTGACCGATTTGATCTTTTGATGATCCGGGGCCACGCCGAACCGCACCAGCCCGAACGGAGTCGGCAAGCGGTCAAACATATCAACTTCGACGGCTAGATCCTGTTTGAACAAGTGCTCCGCCGCGTAAAATCCGGCCGGACCGGCTCCGAGAATTGCGACGCGCAGCGGATTAGCGGCCGTCCCCGGTCGACTCATCGCGCTCGCTCGTGAGCCTTTCAGTCGTCATCGGCCAGAATCTGAGCCTGCAAGGTGTCAATCTCACCCTGGTACTGGTCCCGCTGGGCCTTCACCACATCCCCGATGGACACGATGCCGACCAGTTTCCCCCCCTCCAGGACCGGCAAATGACGAATGCGCTTTTCCGTCATGGTGTTCGCGACAGATCGCAGGTCATCTTGCGGCATCCCCGTCAGGATGTCCCTCGTCATGATCCTGCTGACGGCTTGCGATGACACGTTCTCATTTCTGGCCGCTTCGCGCACGATATCGCGCTCGGAAATAATCCCCACGGGTGTATGGGCTTGGTTGACGACGACGAGTGCCCCGATGTTATGCGCGCTCAGCAACGCCACCGCCTCTCTCACAGACTGTTCCGGGCGGATGGTGATCACCTTTTCGCCTTTGGTGGCCAAGATTCTCGCGATATTCATCTGATGGTTCCCCTCTCCGCGACGTGTCTCCCCTCACCCGGAGCCGATCCCTACACTACCACCACCCGGGACCCTCCGCACCGCGGATCGCCACGAAGGTCATCCTGCCAATCTTAGCCACGCCCTGGCCCTCTCGCCAATCCGAATGCCCCGGAGCGACGATCATCGGGGGCGACCGCGACTGAGGCGACGACGCAATTTAACGGGGATCTCCGGCACGGTGTACGCCGAGAACGAGGTGTGGCTGCCGTGGTCCTGGTGGTTGCTCGACCACCTCGCAACCGCCTACATCGTCCTGGTTCTGTAGGGTGTATCCACTCGCTTACTGGATCACGTCCGTCGCCCGGAGGAGAACGGACTGCGGCATCGTGAGGCCCAGAGCTTTTGCAGCCCTGAGATTGACGATCAGCTCGAACGTCGCTGGTCGCTCTACGGGCAGGTCAGCCGGGCTGGCTCCTTTGAGGATCTTGTCCACGTACGTCGCGGCCCGCCGGTGCATCCCCGCGTAGCTCGGCCCATAGGACATCAACCCGCCCGCCTCGACCAACTCCCGGTACGCATGCACGCCAGGCAGGCGGTGTCGGGCGGCGAACTCCATGATGCGCGCGCGGTTATGAAGGAACAGGCGATCCGCCAGCACGAGGAGCGCGGCCGGCCGCTCCCTGGCGATTGCGGCGAGCGCGTCCTCGAGCTCTTCCAGGGTCCGCACCCCCAGGGACATCACGTTCATCCTCAACACCTGGGCTGCAGCCCGCACCTCCTTCTCCGCGATCACCTGAAACGGACTCACCGGATTCCAGAGCACGGCGACGCGCGAGAGTTTGGGGACCACTTCCCTGAGCAACTCCAGCCGTTTTCCCTCCAGTTCCGGTGAGATCGAGGTCAAGCCGGTGATGTTCCCACCGGGCCGGTTGAGGCTCGCGACGATACCCGTGCCCACGGGATCGCCGACAGCTACCATGACGAGCGGGACCGATGTGGTCGCCTTCTTGACGGCGATGGTGGCGGGCGTGCCGGCAGTCACGATCACGTCCACGTTCAGGGCGATCAGCTCGGCGATGAGGGCAGGAAAGCGCTCGTACTTCCCTTCGGCCCATCGATACTCGATCAGGACGTCTTGGCCCTCGACGTAGCCGAGGTCGCGCAAGCCCTCGCGGAACGGCCCGACGAGATTGGCCTCGAGGGCGGCGGTGGAGTTCCCGAGGAACCCGATTCGGTGAGCCTTCTTGCCCGGCTGGGCGTGGGTGGCGACCGGTGCCAGAAGGAGGCCGAGGGTGAGGAGGAGGAGGAGGAAGCCGACTTCCCCGACCGTCACTCTTGCCTTCATCGCGGGCTCCCTCGCTAATCCGGGCCGGTAAAGCCTATGAATTTACAGCGGCCAGGACTCCCGACGGTAGCCCATCTCCCAGAACATCCACTCGTACCGACTCGTCGTGTGGAAGTGCCGGCGCATGGCGTCCAGCTCCGCCGGCTGAAGACCCGCCGCGGTGTGATCGGTGGCATCGAGGACCGCACGGACCAACCCACCGAACTCCTTGGAGGCGTACGTCCCGATCCAGCGCGCGTACAGGGAGTCGGGCGAGCCGGCACGTTCCAGTTCCTTGCCGACCTCCCAATAGATCCAGTAGCAGGGGAGCAGTGCCGCGATCGCCTCGTGAAAGGGTGCCGCGTACGCGACGGCCAGAAGATAGCTGGTGTACGCGAGGTTTGTGGGCGCGAGCGGCGTCGCGGCGACCTCATGCGGCCCGAGGCCGAACTCCCGGAAGAAGCTCTCGTGAAGCGCGCGCTCCACCCGCAGGGCACCCGCCGCGTGCTCGTTGAACATGATGATCCAGTCGTCCCGGGGCGCGCGCGCCGCGGCAATCGAAAGCGCTCGCGCAAACTCGCGCAGGTACAGGGCATCCTGAACCGCGTAGAATTGAAAGCCCGCGCGCGGCAGCGAGCCGTCGGTGAGCCCCCGGAGGAACGGGTGCCGCAGAATCGCGGCGTAGATGGCCTCGATCGACTTCCAGAGCTCGACGGTAAACCCCATGGTCCGTGCTCTCCGGCCCTATTCTACAGGATAGGCGGGACTAGCCGGAATGGGAAAGGAAATCCATCCTGCCGCCGTCGACGGTGAGCGCCTGGGCTGTGACAAAACCGGCTTCGTCGCTGGCCAGAAACAGCGCGCTGTAGGCGATGTCTTCCCCTTCGCCGACGCGACCGAGCACGGCCTTTTTGGCGAGGCTCGCGAGCCTGACTTCGACCTCTTCGGGGGTCCCGCTGGACATCAGCATATCGGTCCGGATGAACCCGGGGCAAATGGCGTTGACATTGATGCCGTAGACCCCCAGCTCCAGGGCCAGCCTTTTCGTCAGCGAAATCACCGCGGCCTTCGTCGCGGCGTAGGGCGTCGTGTCGGCCATGGCGGTCCCGAGCGCCGCGAGGGAAGCGACATTGACGATCTTGCCGTAGCGGCGCTCGATCATATGGGGCGCGACCGCCTGGGCGCAGTGGATGACGCCTTTCACGTTCACGGCAATCATCTCGTCCAGGCTTTCCTCCCTCAGCGTCAGAATGTTCCCCGGGGAAAGAATTCCGGCGTTGTTGACCAACACATCAATCTTTCCAAATTCCCTCATCGTCGTCTCGACCATCGCCACGACCTCGGCTTTGCGAGCCACATCGGCCTGAATGGCGATGGCCTGGCGCCCGGCCTTGCGAATTTCATCGACCACCTGGCGGGCCAGTTCGCGGCTCTTCGAGTAATTGACCACGACGGCCGCGCCTTCTCGGGCAAACACCAATGCCGTCGCCTTCCCGATCCCCCGCGAAGCCCCGGTCACCAGCGCCACCTTCCCGTCGAGTCGTCCTCGCACGATCGGTCTACCCCTTGACCGAACCTGCCGTCAGCCCTTTGACGTAATAGTCCATGAAGAGGACGTAGACGACCACGATGGGCAGGGACGCCAGGACGGCGCCGGCCATCAGAGAGCCCCAGTAGAAGACGTCGCCCCGGATGAGGTCCGAGACGACGCCCACCGCGAGGGTCCTCCGCTCCGCCGAGGAGATGAACACGAGGGAGTAGAGGAATTCCCCCCAGGAGAAGGTGAAGGAGAACAGCAGCGCGCAGATAATGCCGGGCATGGCGACCGGGAGGATGATCCGGAGAAGCGCCTGCACGCGGTTACAGCCGTCGATCATGGCGCACTCCTCGAGCTCTTTGGGGATGGTGCGCAGGTAGCCCATCAGGAGCCAGCTGTTGAAGGGAACCAGGAAGGTGGGGTAGGTGACGACCAGCGACCACAGGCTATCCGAGAGCCCGAGCTGGTTCACGACGATCGCCAGCGGGAGAAACAGGAGCGTGGGCGGGACCAGGTAGGTGATGAAGATGGCGACCCCGAAGGCAATCACCCCTCGAAAGCGCAGGCGCGCGAGGGCGTACGCCGCCAGGAGGCCGATGGCGACGGAGAGCGCGGTGGTCAGCCCGCTCACGGCCAGGGTGTTGAGATACCAGCGAGGGAAGAGGGTCTCCTGGGCCAGGAGGCCGTAGTGGGCGAGGGTGGGCCCCTCCTCGATCCACAGGGGAACCTTCAGCGGATTGTACAGTTCGGCGTCCGACTTCAGGGAGGTCACGACCATGTGGTAGAAGGGGAACAGGGCAAAGACCACGAACGGGAGGACCGGGAGATGGCCCGTCAGGAAGGGGCGCCACCGGCGGAGAACCCCCGGGCTACTCATACGCGGTCTGGCGACGAATGATGCGAAGCTGGAGCGTCACCACCGCGACCAGGACCGGGAAGAGGAAGAGGGAGACGGCCGCCCCATCGCTGATCTTGCCCCCGGCAGTCCCGAGCTGGAAGGAAAGCGTCGAGAACAGGTGAGTCATGTTCATGGGGCCGCCTTTGGTCAGGACGAACACGATGTTGAAATCGGCGAGGGTCAGGATGGTCGAGAACAGGACGACGATGCCGAGCACCGGCTTGATCAGGGGCAGGGTGATGTGCCGGAAGCGATACCAGGCGCCGGCGCCGTCGGCCTCGGCCGCTTCGTAGTACTCGCGGGGGATCGCCATCAGGCCGGCCAGGATGGTCATGGCGTAGAAGGGGAGCCCGCGCCACGTGTTGACGATGACGACGCTGAGCATCGCCAGGTACGGATCGGCGAGCCATGGGATGTCGGTCGTGATCATGCCGAGCCGCTTCAGCGTCCAGTTGAGGACGCCATACGTCGGCTGGAACAGCCACCACCACCCCAGCGTGCTGAGGGCGGTGGGGATGACGAAGGGCATCAAGACCGCCCCTCGGATCAGCCGCCGGAAGCCGTGGATGCGGTACAGGAGCAGGGCGAGGGCAAGCCCCAGGACGGTCTTCAGGGCGACGGACGAGGCGGTGAAGACGATGGAGTTCTGGAGGGTCTGACGGAAGATCGAGTTCTGGAGCAGGCGCCGGTAGTTCGCCAGCCCCACGAACCGCCCGAACTCGCCGACCCACGCGTCGCTGACGCTGAACCACAGGGCGAGGGCGAACGGGTAGCCGACCAGGCCGACGATAATCGCCGCCGCGGGGGCGATGAAGGCGTACCCCGCGAGCCTTTCCGACCCCCACGGGATCCGCGCGATGCGCGTCGGCCCCGCGAGCCCGACCACCCTCCCGCCGACCCCGTGGCCGCCGCCCACCTCACCCACCCCGCACGGAAGGGGTCTCGGCGACGGCCCTGCGGCGTCCCCGGCGGCCGATTCGTTAGGTCTTCCTCCGCTTCCGTCCGGCATGGACCTCCGCAATCTCCTTCTCCGCCCACGCGATGGCATCCTTCGTGCTCATGCGGCCGGTGACCGCGAAGGCGAACATGTCGGGGATGATGTAGAGGTCCATCACCAACTGCGAAGCGTCCGTCATGGGCCCTGGCCACCCCGGCGGATGCGTGTAGCGCATGATCTCCTTGGCGAACGCGTACTTCGGGTTGGTCCCCCAGATGGGGTGATTGGACATCTTCTGGAGGAATGGCATGTTGTAGCCGCGGCTCTCGGCGATGAACCGATCCTGCTGGGCTTCGGCGTAGTGGAAGCGCAGGAACTCCTTGGCGGCGTCAACGTTCTTGGAGAACTTCCAGATGCCCAGCAGGTTGTACTGGCCGGTCGTCGCCCGGCGGACAGGCCCCCGCGGCGGCAGCGTATGATCGATCACCTCGTGGATGAGCCGCTCGGTCCCCGGGATCTTGATCTTCTTGTCCTTGGCGGACTCGTAGGCGCTGCTGGGGTTGACGATGGCGAAGCACTTCCCCCCCTCCAGGCAGCGATTGTTGTGCGAGTCGTCCCAGGAGAGGACCTCCGGATCCTGGGCATCCTTGAAGAACCGCTTCATGAACTCGATCGTCTCCGCGGTCTGGGGGCTGTTCAGGGTGACGGCCTTCCCATCCTTGGCGACGTAGCTGGCCCCGTACCCCCACATCAAGCAGCGAAGCTGGAAGTTGGCGTCGTCGCAGTGGGAAATGGCGATCCCGATCGGATGGCCGATGGCCTTGGCCTTCTTGCCCACCCGGTAGAGATCCTCCCACGAATCCGGCGCCTTCTCCCCGACCTTCTCCAGCACGTCCGTCCGGTAGGCGATGGGCCAGGTGATCAGGTACCAGGGAAGCGCCTTCCAGGTCCCCCGGAACAGGAAATCCTCCGCGTTGTACCAGCCCCCCAGTTTTCCCCCGATCTCCTGGGCGACGTCCGACACGTCGACCAAGTGGTCGAGGTACAGATCGGGATCGCCCGAGTAGAGAAGAATGATGTCGTGGCCCGCCTGCGCGGTGGCCTCCGCGGCCTTCTTGGCCGGGAGCTGAAGGTGCGGCGCGGTGTCAATGGTGACCTTCGTCCGGGCCTGCTGCCCCCATTCCTCCGCCTGTCGCTTCAGCTCCCGGTCCGACGCCGGAACGAAGTGCGACCAGGTGAGGAGCTTGAGCTCCCGCGTCTGCGCCAAGACCGGGGCCCGCCCGCTGGCCAGGATCCCGGCCAGCCCCGCCGTGCCCGCCGCCGCGGTCGCGATGAATCGGCGCCGGCTGAGTCCCCGCCCCTCTCTCCGCTGGTTCTTCATCGTCGCTCTCACCATCTGACTCCTCCTTCCCGCTCTGACCCTCTTCATTCCACCACGGCGATCGCCTCGATCTCGATCAGCATGCCCTCGATGGCGAACCGGCTGATCTCGACGAGCGTGCTCGCCGGCTTGTTCGCCTTGAAGTACTCCTTTCTGACCTCGTTGACCTTGGGGCGGTCGCCGCGATTGGCGAGATACACGGTGACCTTCGCCACGTCGTCCAGCGTGGCGCCGGCCGCCGCGAGCACGGTCTTCATGTTCTCCAGCACCTGCCGGGTCTGGACGACGACGTCGCCGGCGCCCACCAGGTTTCCCTTCGCGTCCAGGCTCGCCTGGCCGGAGACGTAGATCGTGTTGCCCGCGCGGACCGCGTCCGAGTAGTGGCTGATGGGTTCGGATAACCCTTCCGCGCGGATCAGTGTGTGGGTCGGCATGGGCTTCCTCTACAGGACTTCGAGGGCGATATCGGTGACGCGGAACCCGCTGATGGGGTTCAGGTCCATCGGGCAGGCGCTCACGGCCACCACCACGTCGATGAGAGCCCGCAACTCGACCGTATCGCCCGGTTTCGCCAGGGACTCGCTGAACCTCACCTGCCCATCCGGGTAACTCATGTTCTGGAAGAGATTCACCGGTTGGGGAAGCTGGTGGCGCTGGATCCCCCACTCGCGCAGGGCGTCAATGAAGTTGTCCGAGCAGTTCCGGTGACCGGTCACGCCGAAGTCGTACTCGTACCGCCACGGATCGCAGGCCGCGATGATCATGTCGTGGCGGCCCGCGTCGTCACGCGAGAACTCCAGCATCGGTCGGCGGCGGTTCGTGCGGAGCTGGTCCCCGGTCGTCGGGAAGAGGCGTCCCAGCGACACAATCGTGTGCATCGTGCTCAGCGCCTCGGTGAGATCACCGGCGTTGAAGGCCACGAAATCGGCCACCTGCTTGCCCGCCACGTTGACGATGCGCAGGACCTGGCCGGCTCGGAGGACCGTCGCCCGGGCCGTTCCGGCGGGAACGAGGATTTTCTCGGTCATCAGCCTGCTCGCGCATCGCCATCTTTAATCCAGAATCATGGCATGTCAAGTCTCTTTGGGGGGGCCGCTGAGAAGCGCGCCCGGCGGTTAGCGACCTTTCAGCCTCCCCAAAAAGGTCTGCAGGCGTTCGGTGCGCGGGGACGCGAGCACTTCCGACCCTCCCCGCTCCACCACCCGTCCGCCATCCATGAAGACCACCTGGTGGGCGATCTCTCGGGCGAAATCCATCTCGTGAGTGACCACGAGCATCGTCATCCCGTCGCCCGCGAGCTTCCGGATGACCTCGAGGACTTCCGCCACCCGCTCGGGATCCAGCGCCGAGGTCACCTCGTCGAGCAGCATCACCTTGGGGTCCATCGCCAGCGCCCGCGCGATCGCCACTCGCTGCTGCTCGCCGCCGGAGAGGAAGCCCGGGTAGGCGTGCATCCGGTCCTTCAATCCCACTTTGACGAGGAGCTGCTCGGCCCGGGCCGCCGCCTCCCGTCGCGGCACCTCTTTGACCTTGACCGGGGCGATCATGACGTTCTCCAGCGCCGTCATATGCGCGAAGAGGTTGAACTGCTGGAAGACCATGCAGACGTGCGCATCGCCGAACACCTGGCCGCGCGCGGACGCGATCCGCAGGCCCGAGATCGTGTGGTCGTCTTCACAGAGCGATGGGGTGCCCGGATTCTCGGGGGGACACTCCCCGCTTCGATCTCTTCTGAGGGGGGCGACTACTTCGCGC
>JACQWA010000411.1 GCA_016209425.1 Candidatus Rokuibacteriota bacterium | reverse complement strand
CACGTCAAGGGCGCCTTCACGGGGGCCGTCGCCAACAAGGTCGGTCTCTTTTCCGCCGCCGACGGGGGGACGCTGTTTCTGGATGAGATCACCGAGATCCCACCGCTCCTCCAGGTCAAGCTCCTGCGCGCGATCCAGGAGCGGGAGATCCGGCGGGTGGGAGACACCAAGGATATAAAAGTGGACGTGCGACTCATCGCGGCCACGAACAAAAATCTCGAGGCTGCGGTGGGGGACGGCACGCTCAGGGAGGACCTCTTCTATCGACTGAACGTCATTCCGATCCACCTCCCCTCGCTCCGCGAGCGCCGCGAGGACATTCCGCTGCTGGTCGCGCACTTCCTTCAGAAGTTCGGGAAAGACCTGGGCAAGGAGGTGCGAGGGGTGTCCGCCGAGGCGCTCGCCCTCCTCGAGCAGTACCACTGGCCTGGAAACATCCGGGAGCTGGAAAACGTGGTGGAGCGCGCGCTCGTACTGGGGACGGGGGACATGCTGACCGTCGAGTCGCTCCCCGAGTCGGTCCGCCGTCAGCGCCAGCCCCGGGGCGTGGACTTCGACCTCCCGGAGGAGGGGCTGGATCTGGAGAGCACGCTGGACCAGATCGAGCTGAGGCTCCTCACAAAAGCCCTCGAGCGGACCAAGGGCGTGCAGACTCGCGCCGCCGACCTCCTCCGACTCACCTTCCGCCAGTTCCGCTACAAGCTTCAGAAGCACACTCTGCGCGCGCCCTCCCGTGTCGCCCAGCCGCCTGAAGGCTGACGCTCATCGAGATAAGTTCCCACCTCAGAGCGGGATCGCGGGACCGTCGCCGCGACCCTTACCGGAGCCGCCCGGCTAACGTGACATGCGGCGCCTGACGGAGGTTGGCCGAAGGCACCCGGACGCCGTTGCGGCCCTCCTGCTCCTGCTCCTTCCCGTCCTGATCCTCGGCCGCGCCCTCCTGCCGGGCAAGGTTATGTCGTCGGCCGACAACCTGGTAACGGTCTTCCCATGGAAGGGCGTCGCGCCGGCTGTCACTCCCGCCAATCCGCTGCTCTGGGACGTCACCTTCCTCTTTCACCCCTCGCTCATCTACGCGGCCGCCGAGATCCGTGACGGACGCTTCCCCCTCTGGAACCCTCACGCATTCACCGGAGCCCCGTTCTTCGCCAATCCGCAAACCGCGTTGTTGTTCCCGCTCAACGCCCTCGCCTACCTCCTCCCAGTCCCCACCGCTCTCACCCTGATTTCGATTCTGAAGCTGTCTGCCGCGGGGTTGGGGATGTACTGGTTTGTCCGCCTCCTTGCGGTGGGGCCGCTTCCGGCATTCACGGGCGCCGTGGCGTTCATGTTCAATGGCCTGCTGATCGTGTGGCTTCAGTGGTCGTTTGCGAGCGCCGTGGTCATCCTCCCGCTGCTCTTTGGCATGACCGAGCGGCTCCGGCAACGCGGCGATCGGCGAACCGTCGGCGGCCTGGCCGTGGTCGTCGCGCTCGAGATCTTTGCCGGTTACCCGCAGGCGGCCTCCACCGGACTTCTGGCGCTCGCCGCCTGGGCGGTATATCGAGCCAGGGGCGCGCCTCACCCGAGGAAATTTCTCGTTGGCTGGGCCGTCGGCGTGGGTCTGGGCGTGGCGATCGGCGCCGTTCAACTCCTCCCTTTCATCGAGTACCTCAGAGCGAGCTCGGTCCTTTTCTATCGGTCCGAGTGGATGTACGTCTTTTCCCTGCCGCTTCGATCCGCGATTACGTTCCTGATGCCGTACTACTACGGGAGTCCGACCGGCGATGACTTCTGGGGACCCGCGAACTTCAATGAAATCACCGCAACGGTGGGGGTGCTGCCCTGGGTGGTGCTTCCCCTCGCGCTCCTCGCCGCCTGGTCCCGAGCCGGAACGAAGTTCTTCTTCGGTCTCCTGGCCCTGGCCGCGGTGATGCTTTACGAGCTGCCGGTGCTGGCCGCCGCGCTCGCGAATCTCCCCCCCCTTTCCATGGCGATCAATACCCGCATTTCCGGCTTCCTGGTCCTGTCGCTGTGCGTGCTTTCCGGCCTCGGCCTGGACGCGATCCGGAAGGCACCTCCCGCCTGCCTCCATACGGCGCAGACCGGGGTGCGGGTCGCGTTCCTGATCCTTGCCGGGTTCAGCCTTCTTTTCCTGGTCGATGACTACGCGACGATCATCCGCACGCCGATGAAGGTCTCGGTCTTCATCCAGCACGCGGGATTCCTCGCCCTGCTCACGCTGGCGACGCTGTTGGTCTTGCGCCTGCTTCGCGATGAAAGAGGCGGCCACCGATGGTGGCTCGGCCTCGTGGCGGTCCAGCTGGCCAGCGTGCTCCCCCTCGCCGTGACCTATAACCCCGTGATCGACGCGCGCCTGCTCTATCCCGGACCCCCGCAGATCATCAGGCACCTTCAGGCGAAGAGCGCTCAGGACCGCAGCCGCGTCTTGTTCAAGGTCCCCAGGGTGACGAACCTCGGGACGATGTTCGGGCTCTTCGAGGCCGGGGGGTACGACGGGATGACTCCCCGCCAGGTCGAACAACTTGTGGATCCCGAAGGCTCGCTCGATTCGCTGGCGAGCGGCGCCTTCCGGGTGACGGCGGACGTTTCGTCGCGGGTTTTCGATCTCCTTGGTATCCGCCGCGTGATGGTGGCCCCCGGCGCGGAGAGCCCCGCCCCGCACTTCTCCCTTGAGTATGACGGGCCGGACGGCCGCGTGTACCGAAACGACAGGGCACTGCCACGGGCCTTTCTGGTCTTCCGGGCCCGGAAATGCTTGGACGACGACGTTGCACTCCGCCTGGTGAACGACGATGCCATCGACTTTCACGAAGAAGTTTTGATTGCCGGCTGCGCGGAGGCGCCCCCGGCGGGTCCGCGCGGGGGTGTGGCGCACGCCGAGATCCGGGAATACGGCCGGGACCGCGTGGTGATCCAGGGAACGACCGACTCGCCGGCCTACCTTGTGCTCACCGACAGCTGGTTCCCCGGCTGGCGGGCCTGGGTGAACGGAACCGAGCACACCGTGTGGCGGGCCAACCACGCCTTCCGGGCGGTATGGCTTGGTCCGGGGCGCCATGACGTAGAGTTCCGCTACACGCCCGCTCCGCTCCGGCACGGCCTCGCCCTCAGCCTGCTGGCGACCCTTGCCGTCGCGGGTCTGTTTTTTTGGCCGAGGCCCTTCCGCGGTGCTTAAGCTACGGCTTCCCCTGCACGGGCTCGTGCTCGCCCTCATCGTCGGGATGCCGGTACGCGCCGGCGAGGCGGCCCTCCCCCCAGCCCCTTTCGAACTGCGGACGTCGCCGTCCACCGTGTTGGAAGGTGGACGTTTCACGATCGAGGTCGCCCCCCGCGAGCAGGAAGGTAAGGCGGTGGGGGAGCATCCGTTCGACATCTACATTTCGCTGCTCCGGGATGCGGCATCCAGCTGGATCTACCTGATGCCCTCAGGAGCTTGGTCGGCAACGCCCATGGTCTACCAAAAGCAGGTCACTGGGGCGGGATTGACCCGCTTTGGGGCGACGTTCGAAGGCGTAGGCCCGATCGGCTGGTACAGAGTGCGCGTGCAGTTCATAAAAGCGTCCGCGGAGTCGCCGTCTCGGAAGACGTATGTCTTCCAGCCGCTCCTGGCCACAGTCCGGATACGACCGTCCACGGGGAACTGGACCCGCGCGATGATGGCCTTGGGCCCCCTCGGTCTCCTCACCCTCGGAGCCTGCGTCCTCGTCCTGGCCCTCCCGCGGCAGCCACTGCCCGCCCCGCCACCTCTCACCCGGCCGCCCTTCCAACACGGGGACACCGCCGAAAATGCCCCGAATCAAACGGACGCTTGAAGAAGCGACCCCGCTGCCGAACTGCTCTTGAACAAATTGTGTCACTCTCTGGAAGGCAATCCTGGCTGGGAGCGCCGTGGAGGAATCGAGATTGCTGAAATTTTCCGATCACTTACCTCGCGGATCCGGGATCCTCCTGGCATTGAACCTGCATCAACAACTGAGGCGCCCTCTTAGCGCTCGGGATCCCCTCACCGGGGTCGGGCGGCCCGAAGGGGGATAACTGAATGATCGAATGGTGGAGAAGCCGCAAGATATTCGGCAACCGGCGGGGCTTCACGCTGGTCGAGCTGATGGTCGCGGTGGCCGTCATCGGGATCCTCGCCGCCATCGCCATCCCGCTCTACCAAAGCCTCCAGAGCCGAGTGCGCGTCGCCAAGGCGCAGGGAGATGTCCGATCCCTAGCCTCCGCCCTCAGCTTCTACGCCACCCACTGCGAAGGAATTCCGGGCGTTGGGGCGGCGTGTAGTCCCGGCGGCACAGGGTTGGATGCGTTGACCTCCATCCAGACCAACACCGCCAATGCGCTGACCGCCGGCCCGTTTATGAGTAAGCTTCCGCCGCCGCCGCTCACCTGGATTGGAGCCAGCAGCACCCTTTACGCCTACGTAAGCGGCGGAGACGGGACTTTTACCGTCTCCGCCTCCAGCACGAGCGACAACGCCAGCGCTTCGGCTCCGTAAGAGGTGACGTTTTTTGACAAGCAGTGAGCGAAGTGGGTCAGTTTCTCCAGGGATGGCTGACAGGAGGCAACGAAGGGGGTTCCAGATCGCTCAGACTTTCCGCTCGGTTATCTCCGAAGAGGGCCTTGGGCGACACCCCTGGCATTGAACCTGCAGGCAGGACAGGTGGGTGAGGGTTCTCATAGGTCCCTATCCCAGAGCCGGGCCCAGTGGGGGCCCGCACACAAAAGGAGGAAGACGGAAATGATGAACTGGTGGAGAAAACGCATCAAACTCGGCAACCGTGGCTTCACGCTCATCGAGCTGATGATCGTGGTGGCCATCATCGGGATCCTGGCGGCCATCGCCATCCCGCTCTATCAAAACATCCAGAGCCGGGCGCGCGTCGCCAAGGCGCAGGCGGATGTCCGATCCCTGGCCTCCGGCCTCACGATGTACTCGGCCCACTGCGATGGCATTCCCGGCATCGCGACGGCCTGTAACCCCGGCGGCACGGGGCTGTTGGCACTCACCGCCATTCAGACCAACACCAGCAACAACCAGACCGCCGGCCCCTTCTTTGCTTCGCTTCCCACGCCTCCCGCCGGATGGACGGGGGCGACTACCGCTGTGTATAACTACGCAACGGCCGTTGGGGGAGCCTTCACCGTCTCCGCCGCCAGCACGCCGGACAATGCCAGCGCCTCGGCTCCGTAAGCGAGGCTGAGGCAACGGGGACAGCCAGCGTGAGCTCCGCGGCCCCTGCAGCAGGCGCTTCGATCCTGGACGCCTTCGGCGCTCGAGCGACCGAAGCGCCTGCTCCAGTCGCCCTCCGCGACAGTGAGCCGACCTGGCGCGACGTCGCGCGCCCGAAGGTGGCGGTGGTGATGCCGGCGTTTAACGCGGCCCGGACGCTCGGGCGCACCTATGAGGATCTGCCGCGGGATCTGGTGGATGTGGTGATTCTCGTGGATGACGGCAGCAGCGATGAGACCGTCGAGATCGCCAAGGAGCTCAATCTCGAGATCTTCGTCCACGACAGGAACTACGGCTACGGCGCCAATCAGAAAACCTGCTACCGTGAAGCGTTGAGGACCGACGCCCAGGTGGTCGTGATGGTCCATCCCGACTACCAGTACGACCCGACCCTGCTCCCGACCCTCGTGGAGCCCATCGCGCGGGGTGAGGCAGACGTGGTGCTTGGCTCGCGATTGCTGGGGCCCTCCCCGCTGGCGCAAGGCATGCCCTGGTGGAAATATCTCTCGAACCGCCTCCTGACGTGGGCCGAGAACGTCGTCTTCGGTCTCCATCTCTCCGAGTACCACACGGGGTATCGGGCGTATCGGCGCGAGGTCCTCGAGGCCTTGAACTTCGAGATGAACTCCGACAAGTTCGTGTTCGACCAGGAGATGATTGCGCAGATCACGCAGGAGCAATTCCGGATCGCCGAGGTGCCGGTCCCGACCCGCTACTTCCCCGAAGCCTCCTCGGCGAGCTTCCGGGCCAGCCTCCGGTATGGGATCGAAATCCTGTGGTTGCTGCTCCGCGTGCTGCTGCACCGGAGCGGTTGGATCCGCCAAAAGCAGTTCGAGAGCCTCAGCCGGCGCTACCGAAGGCTCTGAGCGGTGAGGGCGTCCGACTTCGTCCGCCGCGCGCGAACCCGCCTGGCCGGCTTCCTGTCCGGCGCCGGAGGGCCTCCGCTCTCAATCGCGCTGCTCACCCTGGTCGTCTTCTCCCCCGCCCTCTGGAACCAGTTTGTAGATTGGGATGACGGGGTGAACCTGGTCGACAACCTCGACTATCGGGGGCTCGGGTGGACGCAGCTCAGGTGGATGCTCACGACGGTGCTGATGGGGCACTGGATTCCGCTGACCTGGCTGACGCTCGGCCTCGATTATATCCTGTGGGGGATGAATCCTGTCGGCTACCACCTCACCAATCTCCTGCTCCACGCCGCCAACGCCAGCGTGTTTTACTTCGTGGCGCTCCGCCTGCTCGGGCTGGCCACGACCGGGATCGGAACGACCACGCTCCGTCTCGGGGCGACGGCTTCGGCGCTCTTCTTCGCCCTACACCCGCTTCGGGCGGAATCAGTGGCCTGGGTGACCGAGCGCCGGGACGTCCTCTCGGGGCTCTTCTTCCTGCTCACGATCCTGACGTACCTCAGGGCGTCGGAGGCCGAAGGGGCCGGACGCCGGCGCTGGTTGGCGGCTTCGGTGGGCTTGTACGTCCTGGCGATTGGCTCCAAATCCATCGTGATGACCCTCCCCTTCATCCTGATCCTCCTCGACATCTACCCCCTCCGCCGGCTCGGCGGGCGGTGGCAGGACTGGACCACACGCCAAGCTCGCGGGGTGTGGGCGGAGAAGGTCCCCTACCTGGTGCTGGCCCTCGCCGGGGCGGGCACGGCGCTCTACGCGGTCCGGGCCAACGCGTTCCTGACCCCGATGGAGCAATATCCGTTGTCCGCCCGGATCGCAATGGCGTTCTACAGCTTCTGGTTCTACGTCGGGAAGACTCTCTTCCCCCTGGGGCTCTCGCCGCTCTACGAGCTGCCGGCGCAGGTGAACCCGCTGGACCCGCCGTTTGTCCTGAGCGCACTGGCGGTGAGCGGGATCACCGGGGCGCTCATCCTGCTGCGGCGGAGGTGGCCCGCGGGGCTGGCCGTGTGGGCCTCCTACGTGGTGCTCCTGGCACCGGTGAGTGGGATCCCCTTCCATTCCGGATTCCAGTTGGCCCATGACCGCTACAGCTACCTCTCCTGCCTCGGGTTGGCCCTTCTCGTCGGAGCGGGGGTGTGCGCCGTGGTCCGGTTCAGGGCACTCGGAACACTCAGACCGTCACTGGCTCGCCTGGCGGCGGGAGCGGGAACAGCCTGGTTCCTTGGCCTTGCGACCCTGACCTGGCCGCAGGTCCAGGTGTGGCGAGATTCGGACACGCTCTGGAGATACGCGCTCGACCTCGACCCCCACTGCGCCATCTGCCAGAACAACCTGGCGATCTCTCTCGTGAAGCAGAACCAGACAGCCCTGGCAATCGAACGCTTTCAACGGGCATTGGACCTCAGGCCGGACCGCAAGCGAACCCACGGGAACCTGGGCATGGCGCTGAGTAACGCCGGAAAGCACGCTGAGGGCATCGAGCATCTCCAGCGCGCGCTGGAGCGCTACCCAGGCGATGGCGACATTCGAAACAATCTGGGAGTTGCGCTCAGCCGACAGGGCAAGCTTCAAGAGGCGGTCGAACAATGGCGGCTGGCGCTCTGGTACAACCCAAGCCAGGCCGACGCTCACACGAACCTCGGGGGGGCCCTGACCGAGCTCGGGAATCCGTCGGAGGCCATCGGGCACTTTCTGCGAGCCATCGAGCTGAAGCCAAAGGCCCCACTTCCCCACTTCGGACTGGCGCGGGCCTACCTGGCCCTGGGGAAGACCGGCCCGGCTCAGAACGAGTATGAGGTCTTGAAACGGTTGGACGGCCGCTTGGCGAGCTTGCTTCCCCCCGAGGCGAAGCCGCCGGTGACCCAGCAGTAAGCCGGTCCGCCAGCCGGCACCGGCGGACAGGTGCTATCATAGGAAAAAATGGGCCCTTCTCCGCTCGGCCCGGTTCTTGCTTTTGACGCAAGATGGCCTCGGACAGTAGCTCAGTGGCTCCCGCCGCTGAACGGCGTGGTTTCACGTTCGTCGTGACCTCCCCATGAACCCCAGCCGGGCCGAGCGGCTCACATGATGGCAGCCGGCGCCTTTGCCGTCGGGGCGATCGTGGGAAGCTTCCTCAACGTCTGCGCCTCGCGCCTCCCCAAGGGGCGAAGCCTCTGGATGCCAGGCTCAGCCTGCCCGGCCTGCGCAAGCCCCATCCGCTGGTACGACAACATCCCCGTTCTGAGCTTCCTCCTCCTCCGCGGGCGGTGCCGGGACTGCGCGGGGCGGATTGCCTGGCGCTACCCGATCGTCGAGATGACGACGGCGCTCCTGTTCGCCGGCGCATACCTCCGGATCGGGTGGCGAGCCGATCTCGTCCTTGCCCTTCTCTTCCTCTGCGTCCTTGTGGTCATCACGGCCATCGACATCGAGCACCAGTTGATTCCCGACCGGGTCACCCTCCCGGGCATCGTGGCCGGCTTTGCGGGCAGCGTGGCGACCGGCCGGGGCTCCTGGTCCGAACCCCTCGTCGGCATCCTCCTGGGCGGAGGGGTCTTTTTCGTGATCATCCTGCTCAGCGGCGGCGGAATGGGCGGCGGGGACATGAAGCTCGGCGCCATGATCGGCGCGTTCCTCGGTTGGAAGCTCTTGCTCCCGGCCCTCTTCCTGGCGGTCTTCCTCGGAGGCGTCGTCGCCGCGGCGCTCCTGGCTGCCGGCCGGAAGGGCCGGAAGGATCCGATCCCCTTTGGTCCGTTCCTGGCCTTCGGCGCGGCGGTCAGTCTTTTTTGGGGGGGGGAATTGTGCAATGGTACCTGAGCGGATTCGCCGGCTAGACCATCGAGGCTTCAGCCTCGCCGAACTCGTCATCGTGACCGCTGTCATCGGGATCCTCTTCGCCATCGGGCTTCCCTTCTTCGTGAGCTATTGGCAGACGGCAAGGGTCAGGGCTGGCGCCCAGGAGGTGCGGGCCGCCCTGCAACAGGCCAAGCAGCTCGCGATCACCACCCGGCAGAGCATCTGCGTTCAGGCGGTCACAACCGGCTATCAGTTCCGCCAGGGAGGGTGCAGCGGAACGGCCTGGACTGGACCGGGAACCGACTCGACGGGAACCTTCAAGCTTCAGAATAACGTCACGCTCAGCGGTGCCAGCCCCGTCTTTACCGCGCTCGGTGCCGCGGCTCCGGCGGGAACGTTGACCGTTACCGGCCCCAACGGCAGCACGCTCACCGTCACCGTTGCCGGGGCCGGCAGAATCACCATTCCATAGTTCCGGGCGTGTCCCCCCTCGGTTCGAGCCGTGTCAGCGCCGAGACACCCGCTTTTCGACAGCTGTCAGCCTGGGGAGGGTTACCTCGTCGGGCCGGATCGGCATCCGACCTGCCTTCCACGCCCGGCCCGGCGGACACAGGTGTAGCGGTATGTTTTTACGCGTCTTTTTGCCGAACCCCTCACTGGGGTAACCTGGCATTGGGGATGCATTCTCCGTCGGCTGCGGGTCTGCCAAAACATGCCGCCGACTCACACGGTTCGGAAGCCGTACCCCGCTGATGAACGGTGCCTCCGACGACTCCTCAGTCCGGCACCAGGAACTGTTCGCACCGACGAAGACCGACCGTTTTCCGAAAACCCCTAGGTCTTGCGTCTTGCCGCGGGTCCCTCCCTCGTGGGTAGTGCCCACGGCATGTCGAGAGAAAATTTGACTTTAAAAATTCGAACTCCCTATAATTTCGACAATGTAATATTTTTGCTTATTTTAAGAGGAGTTCTGGGGAAGACTCGGGGCCCTTCGGGCCCCCGTAGGTAAGGAGCCAAGGAATGGGTTTGTTTTCACGGAAAAGGGCGGTCTTTGGTCTGGATGTAGGCTCAAGCGCGATCAAGCTCGTCCGGCTGGGCAAGAACGGAAAGGGATATGCGCTCGAGGCGTTTGCGATGGTGGACCTTCCGCCTGACGCCATCGGCGAAGGGATGATCAAGGATCCTCCCGTGGTCGTGGACGCGATCAAGGAGGTCGTGGACAAGGCCGGCGTCAAATCCAGGGAGGCGGTCATCTCGGTGTCGGGCCGAGAGCTCATCATGAAGAAAATCCAGCTCCCGAAGGTTAATCCGAAGGAGCTGGGAGACGCGATCCTGCTCGAAGCCGAGCATCACATCAATCTTCCCATCGAGGAGGTCTATCTGGACCACCAGGTCGTGGGACAGTCACCCGGCCAGGGCGGCACGATGGACGTGATGCTCGTGGCGGTCAAGAAGACCAAGATCAACGAGTACGTGGCGGTGGTGGAGGAAGCCGGGCTCTCTCCCGTGGTGGTAGACGTCGACGCCTTCGCCCTTCAGAACCAGTTTGAGGTGAACAACCCGGAGATGGCCGCGGAGGCGGTGGCGCTCATCGACATCGGCGCGTCGATCATGAAAACCAACGTGGTCCGCGGCGGCTTCTCGATCTTCGCCCGCGACATCGCGTTCGGCGGGAACAATTACACCCGGGCCATCTCCCAGCGGCTCAACATCCCCTTCGAAAAGGCCGAAGCGGCGAAACGGGGGGAGGAGGTCCAGGGAGTGCATTGGGACAACCTGGTCCCGTCCCTGGAGGCGGTCTCCCGCGAGCTGTCGCTGGAGATCCAGCGGACCTTCGACTATTTCGCGTCCACCGCCGAATCGGAGCGGATCAGCCGGATCATGCTTTCGGGCGGGTGCGCCAAGCTGCCAGGGATCGACGAGTTCCTCTCCTCCAGCTGGGGAATCCCCGTGGAGGTGGCCAAGCCGTTCCAGAACATTCAGTTCGACCCGAACCGTTTTCCCGCCGATGATCTCTACGCCACCGGCCCACTTCTCGCGGTCGCGGTGGGGCTCGGGTTCCGACAGGAGGACGACAAGCCCGCATGATCAAGATCAACCTCCTCCCGGCGCGCCCGCGCAAGCGGTTCGCGATCACGCTCCCGACGCTGCCGGGCCTCGGCCTGATCTTCGGACTGCTTTACCTCCTGATCATCGGGGGGGTGGGCGGCTACTGGTTTCTGCTGAACCAGGAGAGCCGGACCCTGACGGCAGAAATCGCGCGCATCGAGAAGGAAACCGCCCAGCACAAGGCGGCCATCGCCGAGGGCAACCGGTTTAAGAAGGAAAAGGAGGAGCTGGAGCGGCGCGTCGCGCTGATCGACGCCATCTCCCGGAACCAGACCCGGCCCATCTACCTGCTCGACGCCCTGGCTGACACGGTCCCTGGGGATGTCTGGCTCACATTGATGGAAGAGAAGGAAAAGGTGCTGAAGATCGCGGGCTCGGCGTTCTCCGCCACCGCAGTGGCCGACTTCATGGCCAACCTGAAAGGCTCGGGCAAATTCAAGGACGTGGACCTGGTCGTGTCGCGGCAGGACCTGACCAAGACCCCCCGGGTCGTGACCTTCGAGCTCACCTGCCGCTTGGACATCTAAGCTTATGGCCTTCGAGGTCATTACCCAAGCGTCCCGTCCGCAGAAGATCGCCTTCGGGATCATTCTGCTCGGCGTCCTCGGCGCCGGCGGGTATTTCCTCCTGCTCTCCCCCAAGATGGTCGAAGTGAACGACCTGCGCGGGCAACGGGCGGCAAAGCAAACCGAACTGCTTCAGAGCCGCGCGGTGGCGGCGAGCCTGGTGCGCTTCAAACAGGAGGCTCAAACCCTGCGCGTGAGGCTCGAGGCGGCCAAGGAGCGCCTTCCGACCGAGAAGGAAATCCCGAGCCTCTACCGCCGGATCTCGGACCTGGCATTCCAGGTCGGGCTGTCCGTCAGCCTGTTCCAGCCGAAGGAGCTGGTGACGAAGGATGTCTACCAGGAGGTCCCGATCTCCCTGAGCGCGGAGGCCGGCTTCCATCAGCTCGGCACCTTTTTTGATCGTCTCTCTCGGCTTCCCCGCATCGTCAACCTGGTCGACATGCGGGCCATCGGAATCGAGAGACCGACGGGCACGCTGCGGGCCAACCTCACCCTGGCGACCTACGTTTTTCGTCCCGAGGGGGCGCCGCCGCCCCCGCCGCCGCCCGGAGCCAGGCGGTGAGGCCCCGCTGGGTGGCCGCCCTCGGGCTGATCGGTTTTCTCGCCGGATGCGGCGGGCCGCCGCCCCCGCCGCCGCGGCCCGCGGCGCTGGCGCCGGCCGTCCCCGGCAAGCCGGCAGCGCCCCCGGTCGCGATGCCCAAAGAACCCGAGGTCAAGCCGCTTCCCGCCATCGCCTATGAGATCAAGGGACGGCGCGACCCGTTTGCGTCCCTCGTCGCCATCGAAGGGCCAAAGGGCTTGTCTGTCGCCTCGGTGAAGCTCGTGGGCATCGTCCATGGGCGGGAGGAACGCCTGGCGCTGGTGGAGGCCCCGGACGGGATCGGGTACATCCTGAGAAACGGAGACCTGATCGGCGACGGCCGGGTCGTGGAGATCGGCCGGAATAGCCTGACCTTTTCGGTGACCCAGAAACCGGGGTTACCCTCGACCCGCATGGTGTTGCGGCTCAGAGCGGAATAAGGGGGGAGAGCGATGAAGCGGTTTGGGTGGATGTGGGGTTTCCTCCTCGGTCTCAGCCTGGTGGGCGGGCTCGCCGCCCCGGGCGCCGAGGAGTCTCCGACCGACGAATCGCTCGTCCAACTCCGGGACGTCACCGTGGAGCCGCGGGACGATGGGCTCGCCGTCCGGATCAAGACGAGTGGGGCGGTCAAATATGAGACCGCGCTGATCGACACGCCGACCCGTCTCGTGATCGACCTGGAGTCCACCGGCTACGGCTGGCGCAAGACCCCCCTGACCGTGGGCATGGACCCGCTCCGCCAGGTCCGCGGCAGCCAGTTCAAGAAGGGCGTGGCCCGCGTGGTCCTGGAGCTGAACCGGAAGGTGGGTTACTGGATCGAGGAGGGGCCGGAGGGGCTCACCGTCATGCTCGAGCCTTCCTCGACCCCATCGACGCACGCGAAGGCCGAGGACAAACCCGTTCAGGTAGCCAAGGAGGAGGCGTCACCCCAGGCGGAAACCCCCTTGCCTCCGGCTCAGGCCGAGGTGCCAAAGGCCCCTGAGCCGCCCGCGGTCGTGAAGGCCCAGCCTCAAGGTGGCGAGACGGCAAAAGAGCGCGACGTGCCCAAGTCCGAGGCAGCCAAACCGGTCGCCCCCGCCCCCAAAGCGAAGGCTCCCCGGCCGCCCATAGTTTCCATCCCCGTGGTCCCACCCCTGGCCTCCGCTCCCCAGCCTCTGGCCGGGGGCCCGCAGCCTGCGGCTGGGGGCCCGCCCGCCCCGATCCGCCTGGCTCAGGCGCCCCAGACCCAGCCGGTGGCCAACGGGTCGCGGCTGATCTCGCTAGACTTCAAGGATGCGGATATCGGCAATCTCCTCCGAATTCTCGCAGCGGAGAGCGGCCGCAACATCGTGGCGGGCGAGGACGTCAAGGGCAGGGTCTCCATTTCGCTCCAGAATGTTCCCTGGGAGCTCGCCCTGCAGACGATCCTGGAAGCCAAGGGGCTTGAGAAGGTCGAGAAGGACAACGTCATCCGGATCGTCTCCACCGAGCAGCTCACCAAGGAGCGGGAGGCCAAGGCCAAGGCAGAGGAGGCCAAGTTGAAGGCCGAGGCCGAGGTGCGGACGAAGATGGCCGAGGCCCAGCTCAAGGAAGCTGACGTCCGGCAGCGCAAGCTCGCGTCCGAAGCCGCCATCGCCGAAGCCGAGGCCCGCGGGCCGCTCAAGGAGGAAATAATCCGCCTCAGCTACGCTGACCCCGAGGACGTGGCCAAGACTCTCCAGGGGATCCTGGGCATCCCCGAAGGCGGGGCGCCGGCTGCCGGGATCCCCCTCCAACAGCCGGGGGTGACGCCGTCAATCGGCCTCGGCGGCGCACCCCCGATCGCCGAGCCCCCCTTCGCCCAGCTCTACGGTCCCCAGCCGGGAGCGGCGCCGCCTCCGGCGCCCGTATCGGCGAGCGCGGAGGTGCTGGCCAAGGGAATCACCATCCGGGCCCACAAGCCGACCAACACGATCTTCATCCGCCACTATCAAGCGGACCTGGAGCGGATCAAGAAGCTCATCCGGGAGACGCTGGATGTCCCGCTCCCCCAGGTGAAGATCGAAGCCCGGATGGAGATCCTGGACCGGCCCTCGCTGTTCGAAATCGGGATCGAATGGGGGGGCGCCGGGATGCGGCCCGTTGAGGGGAACGTCCTCGTCGGCCACGGCGTGGGGGCGGGCGTGCCCCTGACGGGCGTGCCGGCGTTCGGGGGCACCCCGCCCAAAGGGTCTCTCGGGAACCTTAACCTGAATTTCCTGAGCCTGCTCCCGATCCACCCAGCCACGGGATTGCCCACCGGCGGGAACCTCGTCAACCTTCCCTTCACGGGTGGGGCACAGTCGCGCGCCGCCGCCGGAGGCATCTCCTTCGGAATCATCGGAAACAAGTTCAACCTCAACCTGGTCCTCCAGGCGCTCGAGAGGCTGGAAAAGGCCAGATCGCTGGCGCGCCCTGAGATCGTCACCGTGGAGAACAAGGCCGCCCAGGTCTCCCTCGGCGAGGAGATCCCCTACGCGACGGTCAGCTCGGCGGGGACCCAGATCCAGTTCAAGGAGGCGGTGTTGAAGCTCCAGGTGACCCCCACGGTGATCCGCGAAGGGGACGTCACCAAGATCAAGATGAAGGTCATCATCGAGAACAACGAGCGCGGGGTCGTCCTCGCCGGCGTCCCGGCGATCAGGAAGCGGAGGGCGGAGACCGAGGTGATCGTGAAGGAAGGGGAGATTCTCGTCATCGGCGGGGTGGGGCAGCGGACCTCGACGGAAACGATCACCAAGGTTCCGTACTTGGGCGATATCCCCGTCCTCGGCTGGTTCTTCAGAAAGCAGATCGTCGAGACCGATCCTGATCGAGAGATGGTGGTCTTCATCACCCCCTCGATCATCAAGGGCGGCAGCCCGGTCCCATCGGCACAGCCGCGGGCGGACAAGCCCAAGGGGTTATGAGCCTTGCTTTCCGCTTCCTCACCGCGGGCGAATCCCACGGTGAAGCCCTGGTGGCGGTCATCGACGGCGTCCCGGCGGGCCTCCCGCTGACGGAAGCCGACATCAACCGGGATCTGGGCCGCCGCCAGCGCGGCTACGGCCGCGGTGGCCGGATGAAGATCGAGCGGGACCAGATCCGCATCCTGTCGGGCGTTCGCTGGGGGATCGCGCTGGGGAGCCCCCTCACGCTCACCATCCCCAACCTGGACTGGGAAAACTGGAAGGCCACCATGTCGGTCGCCCCCCCCGATCCCGGCGCCCCCGCCAAGCAGGTCACGCGCCCGCGCCCCGGGCACGCGGACCTGGCCGGGGCGATGAAGTACGGGCACCGGGACATCCGGAACGTCCTCGAACGCTCGAGCGCCCGCGAGACCACGGCGCGCGTCGCCGTGGCCGGGGTGGCAAAGAAACTCCTGGGTGAGTTCGGCATCCAGATCCTGAGCCACGTCACCGAGATCGGCGGCGTTCGCGTGGGAGAGCTGAATCTTCCGTGGAGCGAGATCCGGCGCCTCGCCGAGGCCTCCGAGGTCCGGTGCGCCGACCCGGAGGCCGCGGACCGGATGATCGCCGCCATTGATGACGCCAGGGCGAAGGGCGACACGCTCGGGGGGGTCTTCGAGGTGGTGGCGTTGGGGTGCCCCGTGGGACTGGGCTCCTACGTGCAATGGGATCGCCGGCTGGACGGCCGGCTCGCCCAGGCATTCTGCTCGATCCAGGCCATCAAGGGAGTGGAGATCGGATTGGGCTTCGAGACCGCCCGGCGGCCCGGCTCTCAGGTGCACGACGAAATCCTCTACGACGCGGATCTCGGATTCAAGCGGACGACCAACAATGCCGGCGGCCTCGAAGGGGGCGTGACGAACGGCCAGCCGGTGGTGGCCCGGGCCGCCATGAAGCCGCTCTCCACGCTCCGCACTCCGCTCCGCTCGGTCGACATGGCCACCAAGGAGCCGGTGGAGGCGGTGGTCGAGCGAAGCGATGTCTGCGCCGTTCCCGCGGCCGGCATCGTCGGCGAGGCCATGATGGCCATCGTCCTCGCCCAGGCGTTCCTGGAAAAATTCGGCGGCGATAGCCTGGAGGAGATCCGCCGGAACTACGACGCCTATCAGAACTCCCTGAAAGACTGGTAGCCCTCGGAAGCAGCGGCCGGCAATCGGCCTCCGGCCTCGAGATTCGCCGCAGGCGTGAGTGAGACCCAGGCAGTCTACGCTGACCGCTGAGGGCTGAACGCTCACATGGAAGAGATCACCGTCAACCTCGGCCCGCGATCCTACCCGATCCTCGTCGGGGCGGGAGCGCTCCGCTCGGTCGGAGCCAGGCTCGCCGCCCTCGGCTCGGGCCGGAGGACTGCGCTCGTGAGCGATCGCTCCGTCCTGGCCTTCCACGGGCGGACCGTGACCGCGAGCCTGAGCGCCTCGGGACTTTCCGTGACGGAGATCTGCGTGCCCGAGGGGGAAACGGCGAAGACCCTGGCCGTGGCCGAGCGCTGCTGGGACCAGTGCCTCACGGCCGGCCTCGACCGGACCTCGACGCTCCTGGCGCTCGGAGGCGGAGCGGTGGGAGACCTGGCGGGGTTCGTCGCCGCCACCTACATGCGGGGACTCCCCTTTGTCCAGCTCCCTACGACCCTGCTCGCCCAGGTGGACGCGTCCATCGGGGGGAAGGTCGCCATCGATCATCCTCGGGCCAAAAACCTCATCGGGGCCTTCCACCAGCCGCGGTTGGTGGTCGTGGATCCCGCCGTGCTGTTGACGCTCCCCGATCCCGAGTTCAGGTCGGGCCTGGCCGAAGTGGCCAAGCACGGGATCGTGCTCGACGCCGGCTACTTCGCGGACGTCGAGGCCCATGTGCCCGAGATCCTCTCGAGGGACCTTCCCACGCTGGAGCGGATCATCGCGGGCTCGTGCCGGCTGAAGGGCCGGATCGTGGAAGCCGACGAGCGCGAAGGCGGGCTGCGGGCGGCGCTGAACTACGGTCACACGGTGGGCCACGCCCTCGAGGCCGCGACGCAGTTCTCCAAGTGGCTGCACGGCGAGGCGGTGTCCCTCGGGATCGTTGCGGCCGCGAGGATCGCCGAGCGGATGGGCCTGGCCGACGCCGAGACCGGAGAGCGCCAGGTTCGCCTGCTCCGGCACCTCGGGCTCCCGGTGGGCTTCTCGGCCCCGGCCCCCGAGGCGATCGTTCAGGCGATCGGGAGCGACAAGAAGGCGCGCGACGGGAAGGTCCCCTTCGTGCTGGCCCCGCGGATCGGCGAATTCCGTTTGGTGTTCGACATCCCGCCCGACCTGATCGCCGCCGTGCTGGCGGAGATCCAGCGACGGAGCGGATGAGGGGTGGCTGGTTGACAACCGGGGGGCCTCCCCGTATAAAGGAGTGGCCATGGCCGACAGTGCCCCTCGACCCGGCGGAGGAGGCATCGCGGAGGACGCCGTGGCGGCCAGCGCGATTCGCCGCCACGAGGAGCGGCTGGCGAAAGACCCGACGTCGCTGGCCTTTGCGGCTCTGGCCGACCTCTACCGCAAGGCCGGACGGACCGGGGAGGCGATCGCCCTCTGTCGCGACGGCCTCGGGCGCTACCCGCACTACGCGACGGCCCGGCTGATCCTCGCCAAGGCTTACCTGACCGAAGGCAACGCCGAGGGCGCCCTGGAGGAGTTGAACCGAGTGGTGGTCCAGAGCCCCGACGACGTTCAGGCCCACCGTCTGCTGGCCGATGTCTATCGCCGGTCGGGCGATCTCGACCTCGCGGCGCGGCACCTTGACCGGGTCGTGGCCCTGGATCCGGCCGATCGGGAGGCGGCGAGACTCCGCGATCTGTTGGGAAGCGGCGGCGCCCCCGCGGAGGGGTCGGGGCTTCGGAAGATCCTCGAGGACGACACTTTCGCCACGGTCGGCTTCGGCACGATCTGCCTCGAGCAGGGGCTTCTGGATGAGGCCGCAGCGATCTTCATTCGCATCCTCAAGAAGAATCCGGATAACCGGCAGGCGCGGGAACGGCTCGACGAGGCGGTCGGCGCCAGGAGCCAGAAAAGACGGGGAGGAGGAGTGAAGGACTAGCCCCTCACTCGGGGGGAGAGCAGAGAGAGCGATGCAGGTCTCCACGAACGATTTCAGGAAAGGATTGAAGATCGAGGTGGACGGCGCCCCGTACGCAATCGTGGACTTTCAGCACGTCAAGCCGGGGAAGGGAGGCGCGTTTGTCCGAACGAAGCTCAAGCACCTGAGGCTCGAAACCGTGATCGACAAGACGTTTCGAGCCGAGGAGAAGGTCCCGCTCGTCAACTTCGAAGAAAAGCGAATGCAGTTCCTCTACCGGGACGACCGTTTTCACTTCATGGACCTGGAGACCTACGATCAGGTCTCCCTGAGTGAGGCGGAAGTCGGGGACGCCCGGCAGTTCCTCAAGGAGAACACGGAGGTGGAGGTCTTCTACGTGGATGGCGCCCCCATCGGCATCGAGCTGCCGACGTTCGTGGACCTGCTCGTCCTGAAGACCGATCCGGGACTCCGCGGCGACACCGCCTCCGGCGGCTCGAAGCCCGCCACGCTGGAAACCGGGGCGGTCGTGTCGGTCCCCCTCTTCATCAGCGAGGGAGACCTCGTGAGGGTGGATACCCGCACGGGCGCCTACATCTCCCGCGCGGCCGCCGCGGCGGGCTCGGGGTAACGAAGTGGGAAACCCCAAGCGAGATCGGGAACTCCCGCTCGACGACCTCCGACAGCTCATCGACCTGGCGCAGGCCTACGGCCTGGCGGAGCTGGAGGTGAGCCGGGGGGAGACCCGCATCCGCATCCGGCGCGAAGTTGCGCGTGCCGAGATCCCGGGTGCCGCGCCCGTACCGGCGGCGCCGGCAGAACGGCTCGAAGGCGCAGCGCCGCACCTCGTCACCATTGAGGCGCCGATGGTGGGAACCTTCTACCGCGCCCCCTCTCCGAATGCCGATCCCTACGTGAGAGAGGGGGACGTAATCAAGGAAGGTCAGGTCCTCGGCATCATCGAAGCCATGAAGCTCATGAACGAGATCGAATCCAAGGTGTCCGGTCGGATCGCCAAGATCCTGGTCGAAAACGGTCAGCCGGTCGAGTACGGCCAGCCCCTGTTTCTCGTCGAACCCCTGCCCTAGCCCGACGGATGCCCGGTGGCCACCTGTCCCACCTGCGGGGCAACTCTCCCCAGCGTCTCCTCCCGCTGCTCCCCATGCGGACCCACAGCCGGAGGCTGGGGAGTGGCCTCGCGCCCCCGGGAGCCGTGTCCACCGGACGAGCGCCGAAGTGAACGGCGAAGCCCCGCGGGTGTGGTCGAGCTGGCCCTCGGCAGTCTCGTCGTCGCGTTGCTCGCGCTGTCGGTCAGCTGGAAGCCGCTCCTCTCGTCGAAGCCGCCCCTGCCCGCCGACCAGCCTGCCACCCCCGGGACGGAGGGGGCCGAGCAGAGAGGAACCAGGCTCGCGGGGCTGCCGGCGGACCGGGCCGAGCTGCCGGAGGTCGAGGTCCTCACCAAAGAAGGCATTCGCCTGTACAGTGCCGGAGAATACCCGGACGCCTGCCAGCGGTTCAGCGAGGCCGTCGAGATGGAGCGAGGGAATCAGGCCCTCAGGCAGAACGTGGCGCGCTGTTTCGAGGGCTGGGGGTGGCAGACCCTCCGGAACGGGAAGGCCGAGGAGGCCGGCCTCCTGTTTCGCCAGGGTCTCCAGCAAGACCCCGACTCCTCTCCGCTCCTGACAGGGCTCGCCCTGGCCGCCATCCACGCGGGTCGCCCCGACGACGCGCTCGAGCCACTGGAGCGGGCCGTCAAGGCATCGCCCGATGCAGAAGCCGCGCTCCTGCTGGCCCGGCTCTACGACCAGCGGGACCAGACGGACCGCGCGGTGGCTCACCTCCGCCGCGTGCTGGAGCGAGCCCCCTTGCACGCCGAAGGCCGGAAGCTCCTGGACAAGCTCGAACGGGAGCAGAAGGCCGAGGCGGGGTACTGGAAGGACGAGACCAGGCACTTCGTGGTGAAGTATCGAGGGCCGCGGGAGCTCGAGGTCGGCCGGGCGGTGGTCGAGATCCTCGAGGAGGTGTATGACGCAGTGGGGCGAGAGTTCAAATTCTTTCCCCGCGAGAAGCTCACCGTGATCTTCTACTCGGAGGAGCGATTCCAGGACGTCACCGGCATCCACCACTGGGCGAATGGAGTCTTCGACGGGAAGATCCGGCTCCCCGTGGGAGCGCTCCATGGGCGCCCACGGGCGCTGGAGCGCCTCCTGACCCACGAGTACACCCACGCGGTCGTCCACCTGCTCTCAAGGGGCCGGGCTCCCCGCTGGCTCCAGGAGGGACTCGCGCAGCACGCGGAGAGGATTCAAGAGGACCCCGATCTGCACCTCTCGGGAGGGATGACTCTGGCCGGCCTCGAGGCGCTCTTGAGGGACGGCGATATTGCCAAAGCCCGGACGGGCTATCAGATCTCGCTTTGGGCCGTCCGGGATCTGCTCCAGCGGGGCGGGATGGAGCGAATCGGAGAGCTTTTGTCCCGTCTGGGGCGTGGCGAGTCGGCGGACGATGCCGTCCCCAAGGTCTACGGCCTGCCCCTCGCCGAGCTCGAACACCAGTGGCGGGGCATCTTGGGCGGCTAGGACATCGGAGGGGGCCTGGACGGCCCCCTCCGAGGCCTCCCCCACGAAGAGGGTTGCGCCGGCGGAGCCGGCGCTCGAACCGAGGTTAGTCCGACAGGCTGCTGGGGACTCCTTTGCGGGGGGGCCATCCGGCGGATGGGTCGCACCGGAGGTGGGGCTTGTTTCACAAGATTCTGATCGCGAACCGGGGGGAGATCGCCCTCCGGATCCTCCGGGCCTGTCGCGAGCTCGGAATCCGGACGGTCCTCGCCCATTCCAAGGTGGACGCCCATTCCCTCCCCGTCCGCCTCGCCGACGAGGCCATCTGTGTCGGCCCCGACGAGGCCCGGTCCAGCTACCTGAACATCCCGAGCATCATCTCCGCGGCGGCCATCACCGACAGCGAAGCGATCCACCCCGGGTACGGCTTCCTTTCGGAGAGCGCGGCGTTCGCCGAAATTTGCCGCGCCTGCGGGATCGTATTCATCGGTCCCTCCCCGGAAGCGATTCGCCTCATGGGAGACAAGGCCCAAGCGCGGGAAATCGCCCGCCAGACCGGAGTCCCGATCATCCCGGGAAGCGAGGGGCCGCTGAAGGAGGTGGATCAGGCCCTGAGCCTGACCGACGCCATCGGATTTCCGGTGATGCTCAAAGCCGCCGCCGGAGGCGGCGGCCGGGGCATGCGCATTGTTCGAGATCGCGACGACCTCGGGCGGGCCTTCGCCACCTGTGAGGCCGAGGCCGCAACAGCCTTTGGCTCCTCCGAAGTGTACCTGGAGAAGTTCTTGGACCAGGCCCGCCACATCGAGGTCCAGGTGTTGGGAGACCGGGCGGGGACCCGCATTCACCTCGGTGAGCGGGACTGCTCAGTCCAGCGCCGCTACCAAAAGCTTCTGGAGGAGGCTCCCGCGACCGCGATCGCGCCCGAGACCCGGGTGGGGCTCCATCAGGCGGGGCTGGCCGTGGCGCAGGCGGTGAACTACACCAGCGCCGGCACCGTGGAGTTTCTCGTGGACAGGGAGGGGCACTTTTACTTCATCGAGATGAACACGCGCATCCAGGTCGAGCACCCGGTCACCGAAATGCTGACGGGGATCGACTTGGTCCGTGAGCAGATCCTGATCGCCGCGGGTGAGCCCCTGGGCCTGACGCAAGAGGCCGTCCGCCTCGCCGGGCACGCCATCGAGTGTCGGATCAACGCCGAAGACCCGGAAACGTTCGCCCCGAGTCCGGGGCGCGTCACCGCCTGGGGACCCCCGGGAGGACCATGGGTGCGCGTGGACAGCCACCTCCTGGCCCCCTACACGATCCCATCGGTGTACGACTCCCTCATCGCCAAAATCATCGTGCACGGACGGGACCGTGGCGAAGCCATCGACCGCATGCGCCGAGCGCTCGCGGAGACCATCGTCGAGGGCGTCAAGACCACGATCCCCTTCCATCTGCGGCTCCTCCAGGACCCCGTCTTCCTCCGAGGGGGCTTCGCGCTTCCCAAGCTGGAAGTCGCGCTATGAATCCCCCCTCACCTTCATCCTCTCCCCCCGGGGGAGAGGGCAGGGTGAGGGGGCGATTGGAGATCGACCTGTGCGTGATTCTCGACCGCACGGCCAGTCACGGCCGGGATCTTCGTGAGATTCTGGATGGCGTGATCGCCGGAGGGGGCCGCCTGGTCCAGTTCCGCGAGAAGGAGTGGCCCTCCGGCCGGTGCCTCCCCCTGCTCGAGGACCTCCGGCGACGCGCCAAGAGCGCCGGGATCAGCTTTGTCGTCAACGACCGGCTCGACCTGGCCCTGGCGGTGGAAGCCGACGGGTTCCACGTCGGGCAGGACGATCTGCCGGCTCCGCTGGCCCGCCGACTTCTGCCGGCCTCGATGTTCCTCGGCGTCTCCACCCACAGTCGAGAGCAGGCCAGGCAGGCCCAGGCGGACGGGGCCGATTACGTTGCGGTGGGCTCGGTCTTCCCAACGGCGACCAAACCGGAGTTCGAGCTGGTCGGCCTCGACCTGCTCCGGGCGGTGCGGGGAGAGGTCAAGGCCCCCCTGATCGCCATCGGCGGGATCACCGCCGACAACGCCCCCGACGTGATCCGGGCGGGGGCCGACGGGGTGGCGGTGATCTCCGCCATCTGCGGCGCGCCGGACCCGGCTCAGGTGACCCGCCGCATGCTGGAGCGCATTCGAGCAGCGAAAGCCCGCTGAGCGCGCCCGTCGGGCCGCCTTGACAGAGGGGGGCAAGTCGCTATAATCAGGAACCAGACACGAAAGTATACCCTGCCTCATCCTTGTGTGAAACCCAGCCAAGAGGAGGGAGCCCATGAGAACCTACCGTATCCGAACGGCGCTCGTGATCCTCACCGCCCTCGCGCTGGTGCTCCCGGTGGCTCTGCTCACCGAGGCCCAGACGAAGGGCACCATCAAGATCGCGACCCAGAGCCCGCTCTCCGGTGGCCAGGCTGCCCTCGGCGAGGGGCTCAAGCTCGGTACCCAGCTCGCCATCGAGCAGAAGAAGGGGCCGATTGAGAAGCTGGGGTTCAAGGTCGAGCTGGTGCCCTACGACGACCAGGCTAAGCCCGACGTGGGGGTGGCCAACGCCGCCAACGTGATTGCCGACAAGGACATCCTCGTCGTCGTCGGCCACCTGAACTCCGGCGTCGCCATTCCGTCCTCGGAGAAATACAAGGAAGTCATGCTCGCCATGATCTCACCCGCCAACACGAACCCCGTGGTCACCGACCGGAACTACCTCAACGTGAGCCGGGTCTGCGGCCGGGACGACGTCCAGGGCGTGGTGGGGGCCGAGTTCGCGAAGACCACGCTGAAGGCCAAGAAAGCCTACGTGATCCACGACAAGACCACCTACGGCCAGGGCGTGGCCGAATTTTTCAGGGATCACGCCAAGAAGATCGGCATCGAGGTGGTCGGCTTCGAGGGGACCGAAGAGAAGTCCAACTTCGATCCGATCATCACCCCGATCAAGGCCAAGAACCCCGATCTGATCTACTTCGGCGGCATCTACGACCAGGCCGCCCCCTTCTTCAAGCAAACACGGGAGAAGGGCGTGAAGGCGACCTTCCTCGGCCCGGACGGCATGGACTCCTCCGACCTGGCCAAGATCGGGGGCAGCGCCGTCAAGGGGATGTACTACACCTCGGTGGCCGGACCGGTAACCGTGTATCCCAAGGCCAAGAAGTTTGCCGGGGACTACAAGGCCAAATTCAAGAAGGACCCCGAGCCGTTCGCGGCCCAGGCCTATGATTCGGCGTCCATCGGCCTCGCGGCCGTCGAGCAGGCAATCAAGGCGGCGGGGGGAAAAATGCCGAACCGCGAGCAGGTGTCGGTCGCGGTCCGCAAGAGCAAGTACGAGGGACTGACCGGCAAGATCGAGTTTGACGAGAAGGGGGACCCCAAGAAAGCGCTCTACTTCGTCCTCCAGGTGGTCTCCGATGACCCCGCCAAGTGGGGTGACAACAAGGAAGTCAAGCGGTTGGAGATCGCGGCCCCACCGCTCAAGAAGTAACTCCCAGCCATGTGTCGCCACGGGGAGGGGTCAGCGTAGGCCCCTCCCCTTCTTTGTTTTGACGATGGACCTCCACCTCCTGATCGTGATTTTCCCCCAGGTGCTCCTCGACGGGCTGATCCTGGGGTTCATGTACGCCCTCATCGCCCTCGGCTACACGATGGTCTATGGCGTGTTGGAGTTCATCAACTTTGCCCACAGTGAAATCTTCGTGGTGGGCGCGTTCGTCGGGGTGGAGATTCTTCTGATGCTCAAGGCCCGAGGGGGGTTGGAGCTGCTCTCCCCCTTCCTCATCCTTCTCCTGCTGCTCGTGGCGGGCATGGCGGTCAGTGGCCTCCTCGCCATGGCGGTTGAACGGGTGGCGTACAGGCCCCTGAGGGGGACACCGAGATTAATCCCCCTCATCTCGGCCATCGGTGTCTCCTTCTTCCTCCAGGATGCCATCCGCCTTGTCGAGAGCATCTGGCGCAACGCCTTCAACCTCGTCTACCCCACCATGGATCAGCTGAATCACCGGTTCACGCTCACGGAGACCATCGACGTCTCGGTGAAATCCGTGGTGGTGATCGTGGTGGCGCTCCTCATGCTGTGGGCGCTGCACCTCCTCGTCAACCGAACCAAGATCGGGAAGGCGATCCGCGCCGTCGCCGAAGATCAGGCCACCGCCAGCCTGATGGGGATCAACGTCAACCGGATGATCTCGCTCACCTTCCTGATCGGCGGCGCCATGGGCGGCGCCGCGGGAGTGCTCTTCGGGATCCAGTACAGCCTGATCAATCCGTACACCGGGTTCATCCCCGGGCTCAAAGCCTTCACCGCCGCGGTCCTGGGCGGCATCGGAAACATCCCGGGCGCCATGGTCGGGGGGCTCGTGCTGGGGCTCCTGGAGGCCTTCGCCGCATCCTACCTCTCGCTTCTCACCCACGGCGCCTTTGGAGCCGAGTACAAGGACATCTTCGCCTTCTCCGTGCTGATCCTGATCCTGATCTTCCGTCCGAAGGGTCTCCTCGGGGAAGTCGTCAGAGAGCGGGCGTAGTGCACTGGCGAGGCGCGCTCCGGTCCTTGCTGAGCCGGCCCGTACCGGCGGCCATCACCGTGATGGCCGCCATCGCGCTGTCCGGCTATTCCGTGGCGCACTTCCCCCGCTCCATCATGGCCTTCCTGCTCTTCCAGGCTTCGATCCTCCTCCTCTACTTCTCCCGGATCCATCCATGGCTCAAGGCCGCCCTCGCGGTTCTCACGCTGGGCCTCCTCATGCCCATTCTCGGGACGATCAACGGCTACTATCTCGAAGTCACGATCCAGGTCGGCATCTTCGTCTCGCTGGCCCTCGGGCTCAACATCGTGGTCGGGCTGGCCGGCCTCCTGGATCTCGGCTACGTGGCGTTCTTCGCCGTGGGCGCCTACACGTGGGCGATCTTCGGCTCCCCCCAGGCCAACAAGTTCATCTCCGAGGCATGGCTCAAGTTCCCGCTGGCCTCCGAGTGGTTCTTCGTGTTTCTCGTCCTCGGGGTCATCACGGGTGCCGTGACGGGCATCCTCCTGGGGCTTCCCGTCCTGCGCCTCCGGGGCGACTACCTGGCCATCGTCACGCTGGGCTTCGGCGAGGTGATCCGGGTCCTCGCCAACAACCTGGACAAACCCATCAACTTCACGAATGGCCCAAAGGGGATCACCCCGATCCAGCGCCCGCCTCTCTTCTTCCAGCCGTTCCTGCACCTGCTGGGCATCGAGGCGCCGCCCACCGCCCTCTACCCGCTCTACCTCTACTTCCTGGTGCTGCTGATCGTGGGCGTGGTGACCGTGGTCAACCGCCGGCTGGAGAACTCGCACATCGGCCGGGCCTGGGAGGCGATCCGCGAAGACGAGGTCGCGGCCCAGGCCATGGGGGTCCCCCTCGTCCGCCTGAAGCTCATGGCTTTCGCCTGCGGGGCCTCCTTCGCCGGCGTCATGGGGGTCGTCTTCTCCTCCAAACAGGTCTTCATTAACCCCGAGTCGTTCACCTTTCTGGAATCCATCGGGGTCCTGGCCATGGTGATCCTGGGAGGCATGGGCTCCATCCCCGGGGCCATCCTGGGGGCCACGGCGGTCACCGTGCTGAACCTCCAGATCCTCAAAGGCCTCTCGCTCTGGCTCAACGAGCTCAGGAACGCGGGGGTGACAATCCTCGGCTACAACCTCGCGGACCTCCCCACCCAGCTCGAGCCCGCCAAGTATGAGCGGATGGTTTTTGGTGCGATTCTGGTCCTGATGGTGATCCTCCGTCCCCAGGGGATCATCCCGACCCGGCGCCGCACCCGGGAGCTCGGAGCGGAGTAAGTGGCCCCCCTCTTGGAAGCCAGGCAGGTCACCAAGCGGTTCGGTGGCTTGACGGCCTTGAGCCAGGTGGACCTCGACCTGGAAGAAGGGCGCATCGCCTCGATCATCGGCCCGAACGGCGCCGGGAAGACGACCCTGTTCAATGTCTTCACCGGCATGTATACCCCCGAGGCGGGAGAGGTCACCTTCCGCGGCAGGTCCCTGCTGGGATTGACCCCCGATCAGATCACGACCCTGGGGGTGTGCCGCACCTTTCAGAGCATCCGCCTCTTTGCCAACATGACCGCGGTGGAAAACATTCTCGTTGGCATGCACAGCCGGGTTGGCCTCAGGCTCTGGCACGTTCTCGCCCGGGGCCCCAAGTTCCACCGGGAGGAGACCCGGCTCTGGGGCCGGGCCGCCGAGCTCCTCGACGTCGTGGGGCTCAGGGCCAAGGCGAACGAGCTGGCTCGGAACCTCCCCTATGGCGACCAGCGGCGCCTGGAGGTGGCGCGGGCCTTGGCCTCGGCCCCGACGGTGCTCCTGCTGGACGAGCCCACCGCCGGGATGACCCAGGGCGAGGCTCAGGGGCTGATGGCCCTCCTCCGGAGGCTGATCAGCGACTACGGCCTCACGATCCTCCTCATCGAGCACAACATGCGCGTCGTCATGGAGGTCTCTGACCGGGTGACGGTGCTTGACTACGGCGAGAAGATCGCCGAGGGGAAGCCGGCCGAAGTGCAGAAAAATCCGCGGGTCATCGAGGCGTATCTCGGGCGGAAGAAGTGGGGCCGGGCGGTGGAAGCCGAGCATGCTTGAAGTCGAGAGCCTCCACGTCTATTACGGCGAGATCCACGCCCTCAAGGGCGTGACCCTCAGCGTGGGCAAGGGCGAGGTCGTCACCCTCCTCGGCAACAACGGCGCGGGCAAGACCACCACGTTGAAGACCCTCTCCGGCCTGCTTCCCTCGCGCGGCGGGGATGTCCGGCTGGAGGGAGACACGCTGCTCGGCGTCCCGCCCCACGAGATCGTCCTCCGGGGGATCGCCCATGTGCCCGAGGGGCGCCGGATCTTCAACCGGCTGACGGTCTTGGACAACCTCGAGATGGGCGCCTACGCGCGCGCCGACGGCGGGATCGGCCAGGATCTGGAACAGGTCTTCGCGCTGTTCCCTCGCCTGAAGGAGCGACGCACCCAGGTGGCGGGCACGCTGTCGGGGGGCGAGCAGCAGATGCTGGCGATCGGCCGGGCCCTCATGGCGGCGCCCCGGCTCCTCCTCCTCGACGAGCCGTCCATGGGGCTCGCCCCCGTCCTCGTGGAGCAGATCTTCGAGACGATCCAGGGGATCAACCGCCAGGGCACCACGATCCTATTGGTGGAGCAGAACGCCGCCATGGCGCTTTCCATCGCCCATCGCGGCTACGTGCTGGAAACGGGTGGGATCGTGCTCTCGGGCAGCGCGGCAGACCTCCAGGAAAACCCCGAGGTCCGTCGCGCCTACCTGGGGGAGAGTTAACGGCCGAGGCTGCCGACCCGAGACAAATGGCGGACCCGTGGGAGTGTGCGGGTACGCTCGAAGAGACGTCGGTCGGCAGTCACGTAAGGGCAGTCCAATTCAATCGCCAGGGCCAGGAAGGATGCATCGTAAAAGGTCAAGGCGAGCTCGCGCCCCACGCGGGCGGCGCGCTTCAAGAGAGGAACAGCGGGTGGGGCCACGACGAAGGGCAAGGTCTCCAGGTGTTCGATGACGCCAGCCAGGCCGGCTGCACCCAACCGCGTCTTGAGGAGCAGGACGTTGCCGACCTCGTATAGCAGGAGAGCCGGGACATGCACCTGCAAGGGGCGGTCCTCGACCTCTTTAAGAAGGGCGCGTGCCTCTCGTAGGAGATCTTCATCGCGGCTCTTGAACCACTTGATGACGACGGAGGTGTCAACGACGATCTTCTCGGCCATAGCGGGTTTCTCGGTAGTAGCGGATGATATCCGTCGAGTCCCACTGGCCGATCCATGCTCCCTCGAGCGCCTTGAGAGGCGCAAGCGCTTCCTTCCACGATCGGCGGCCGGCCTCTCTGCCTGCGAGCACGCGACGCAAAGCCTCACGGATCAGTTCGCTCCGCGAACGACCCTGAGCCCTCGCGGCTCGGTCCACCTTTTCCAAGAACTGATCGGGAAGCGACACCATGACCTTGGCCACTGTCCGGTCTCCTCGAACCGAGTCTACCATCGGGCGACGAGGCGGGGCAATACTTTTTATTGCCTCGACCCGGCCTGCCCGCACCTGCCGGCGGACGGTCGTGGGTCTCGCTGCCGGTGAAAGGAGACGCCATGAGACAGGAAGGATTGACGTTTGAAGAGCACGAGACCGGAAAGAAGTTCATAACGCTGGGCCGGACGGTGTCGGAGACCGACATCGTCACCTTCGTGAACCTGGCCGGTTTCACCGAGCCGCTCTTCATGGACATGGAGTACGTGGCCCGCGAGAGCGTGTTCAAGGGGCGTCCGGTCCCCGGCGCCCTCACCTTCGCCCTGTCGGAGGGGCTGATCATCCAGACCGGCTTGATCCACGGCACCGGGATGGCGTTTCTCGGAGGAGAGATCCGCGTCGTGGCGCCGGTCCTGGCGGGCGACACGCTTCGCGTGGAGGTGGAGGTCACCGACAAGCGCGACACCAAGAAGCCCGACCGGGGGATCGTGACGTATCAGCACCGCGTCCTCAACCAGCGGGGGGAGACCGTCCTGGAGGCCAGAGTCCAGCGGATGATCAGGCGCAAGCAGTGATGCTGGTCCTCTCGCGGAGTGACCTCGAGCATCTCCTGACCCCCGGTCGCGTGATCCGGGCCCTCGAAGACGCCTTCGCCCAGTACGCGCGCGGCCAGGCGCAGGTCCCTGCCCGCCTGGCGATGACGACCACCGCGGGCGGCCTGCTCCTTCTGATGCCCTCCTCCCTCGGCTTGAGGGCGCTCGGAACGAAGCTGGTCAGCGTGTACGGGAGCAATCGAGAGCGTGGCCTCCCCACAATCTTCGCGACCTACGTCCTCCTGGAACCCGGAACCGGCCGGCCGCTTGCCGTGCTGGAGGGGGGGTTCCTGACCGCGATCAGGACGGGCGCCACCTCCGCCCTGGCCGCCAGGTATTTGGCCCGCGCCGATTCCCGGGTCGTCGCCTGCTTCGGCGCGGGGGTGCAGGCAGCCTTCCAGCTCCGCTGCTTGGCGTCGGTCTTCGCCATCGGGCGCGTTTGGCTCGTGGGACGCTCCCGCGACAGGGCGAAGGCCTTCGCGGAAGCCATGGCAGCGGAGCTCGGAGCCCCCGTGAAGCTGGCGGACACGCCGCGCGAGGCGGTCAGCCAGGCGGACCTTGTGACCTGCGCGACCACCTCGTCCACGCCGGTCTTCACCGGGAAGGATCTCAGGCCGGGCACCCACGTGGATGCGGTCGGCGCGTTCCGTCCCGACACCCGCGAGGTGGACACCGACACCGTGTGCCGGGCCAGGATCGTGGTAGATTCCTACGCTTCCGCCATGGAGGAGGCGGGGGATCTCCTGACTCCGATCAAAGAGGGGGCAATCGACCGGTCATCTGTGACCGCGGAGCTGGCAGAGCTGGTGACCGGCTCGAAGCCCGGCCGGAGAAGTCGGGCTGAGATCACCCTCTTCAAGTCAGTCGGGTTCGCCCTGGAGGACGCCGCGGCCGCGCGCCTAGCCTACGACGAGGCCCGAAAGGCGGGGGTCGGCGTGGAGGTGGAGTTGGGATGAACGCCAGGACCGCCGACGTCGTCATCATCGGGGGCGGCGTCACCGGGACGAGCCTGGCCTTCCACCTGGCCCGCCGTGGGGTGAGCCGCGTGGTCCTTCTCGAGCGAAAATTCCTCGCCGCCGGGGGAACGGGGCGCTCGGTGGGGATCATCCGTCAGCTTTATCCGATGCCGGAGACCTGCCGCATGGTGCTGGAGTCGCTCAGGGTGTTTCAGCACTTCCCCGAGCTGGTGGGGGGCGAGTCCGGGTACGTCGGCTGCGGGGCCCTGATCGGGGTCTCCCCCGCCACGCTGCCCGCGCTGGCGCGTTCGCTTCAAATTCAGCGCGAGGCCGGCATCAGGGCCGAGCTGCTGGAGCCGGAAGAGCTGTCCCGGATCGAGCCGCGCATCAACCGGTCGGCGCTGGGAGCCGTGCTCTACGAGCCCGAGTCCGGCTACGGCGACCCCACAGGAGTGACTCTCGGCTACGCCCGAGCCGCCCGCGACCTGGGAGTCGCCATCGAGCAGGGAACGGCGGTCACCGAGATTCGACTCGACGGCGACCGCGTCGCGGGCGTCGTGACGGACAGGGGCGAGCGGATCGAATCCCGTGCGGTGGTCAACGCGGCTGGGCTCTGGGCGGGCGCCGTGGCGGCTCTGGCCGGCGTGGCCCTGCCGCTCATCATCGGCCGTCACCCCGTGTTCATCGTGAAGCGAGGCCCCGCCTTCGGCCGCGCCCACCCGGTCTACCTCGACCTGGCCGGCGGCAGCTACGTCAGGCCCGAGACGGGGAATCTCACCCTCACAGGATCGCTCACCGAAGACGAATCCCGCCACCCCATGGACCCCGACCTCCTCGGCAGCGAGACCGGCTTCGAGGAGGCGGCTTCCGCCCTGGAGAAGACGAGCCGCGCGCTGCCCCTCCTCGCCGACTGCCAGTACCAGCAGGGATACGCCGGCGCCTTCGACATCACACCCGACTGGATGCCGATCCTGGACGAGTCGCCGGTTCGGGGCTTCTACATCGCGGCAGGCATGAGCGGGCACGGCTTCAAGCTCGCCCCGGCCGTGGGCGAGCTGATGGCCGAGCTGATCACGGACGGCCGGACGACCATCAACCGGCAGCCCTTCGCCTTCGATCGCTTCGCGGCCGAGCGCCGGCCCACCGGAGATTTCGTCGGCTCGTTTCTCAGGTGCTGACCGAGCCATGAGCCGCGTATTCAGGCGCCGGCGGCCAGGCTGGCAGTTCCCGGAGATCGTCAGGGGCGAGGGGGTGGTCATCGCGGAGCCCGTTATCGGGGCTTCGGCCGGGGCCGTGGTCCCGCCCCCCGAGTACTACCGGATGGTGAGAGAGCTCTGCGATCGCTACGGCATCCTCTTCATCTGCGACGAGGTGATGACCGGCATGGGACGGACGGGCAAGTGGTTCGGGATCGAGCACTGGGGGTCCGGCCCGACGTGATCACCACCGGCAAGGGCCTCACGAGCGGCTACCTTCCCGGCGGCGCGCTGCTGGTCTCAGGCCGGATCGTGGACACCCTCACAGCGAGCGGCGGATTCCACCACGGCTTCACCTTCAGCCATCACCCCGTCGAGCGCGGCCAGATCGACGACGCGGTATCCATCCTGGGCGACGCCATCACTGCGGTCACACGCT
>JACQWA010000398.1 GCA_016209425.1 Candidatus Rokuibacteriota bacterium | reverse complement strand
TCGAACCCCCGCTACGTGGTCCAGAGCCACGCGTCCTACCGCTAGACGATCTCCCAGCGAGGAAATCATTACAGCATAGGGGGTTAGAAGTGTCAAGAACAGCGGAGGGTTAACGGCGGGATTCGATCAGCGAACCACGGACTTCAAGGCCTTGCTGGGCTTGAAGCGGGGCACGCGGGCCGCGGGGATTCGCATCGTCTTCCCCGTCCGCGGGTTTTTCGCGTCCCGGGCCGCGCGGCGCGCCACGGCGAAGGTCCCGAAGCCCGCGAGGGTCACGCGGCGCCCCTTCCTGAGCGAATCGCGGACCGCAGCGAGGAAGGCATCGAGGGCCCGCTCGGCCGAGGCCTTCGTGGTGCCGGTAGCCTTGGCCACAGCGACCACCAGCTCTGCTTTCGTCATGGGGGCCCCTTTCTGCCAACCCCGCCCCGTCGCGGCGACAAGCCTCCATATACCTGAAGTCGGCCGAAAGTGTCAATAGGGTCTTGCCTGCTCTATAATGGGGCCGCTTCGTCATCGCTTCCCTAAGGAGCCGCGCATGCTGCGAGGGTCCCCCGTGGATGTTTCCACCGCCATTCTGCTTGTGCTCGCCGTCATCTTCACCGTGCTTGCGTACCTGAAGGATCCCGGGCTTCCCTGGATCGGGGCACGCAACGGATTTTCGCTGCTCTCGTTCATCCTCCCGCGGCTGATCCCTGCCCTCATCCTGACCGGAATGCTCCAAGTGCTCATTCCCCAGGAGTTCGTGAGCCGCTACTTCGGCCGGGAGGCAGGATTCCGCGGGATTGTCATCGCGTCGGTGGCGGGGGTGCTCACGCCCGGTGGGCCCATGGTGAGCGTGCCCCTGATGGTCGCCCTCGCCAACTCCGGCGCGGGGCTCGCCGCGCTCGTCGCCTACATGACCTCATGGTCGCTCTTCGGCGTCCAACGCATCATCGCCTGGGAGGCGCCGTTGATGGGCTGGCACTTCGTGGCGGTGCGGGTGATCCCGAGCCTCGCCTTTCCGGTCGTGGCCGGCTGGCTCGTCAGCTTCTTCTACCAGGAGTAGCCGGTGGCCTTCGCCGATCTCCGCCAGTTCGTCTCCCACCTGGAATCGCGGGGCGAGCTGCGGCGGGTCACCGTGCCGGTCACCCGCGACCTCGAGATCGGCGAGATCACCGACCGGATCTCCAAGGGCCCCCTACTCCACAACGCGGCGCTCCTGTTCGAGCGGGTCGAGGGCTTCGAGATGCCCGTGCTGATCAACGCCTTCGGCTCGGCGCGGCGGATGGCGTGGGCGCTGGGCGTCGAGGACCTGAACGAGCTGTCGGCGCGGGTCGAAAAGCTGCTCGACCTCCGTATGCCCGGGACGTTCGTCGAGAAGCTTCGCAAGCTCGGGGACCTCTTTGACCTCGCCAAGGCCGGACCCAAGCGCGTCAGCGCAGCCCCCTGCCAGGAGGTGGTGGAGACGCGGAGCCCCACGCTGAAGTCCTTGCCGATCCTCCGGTGCTGGCCCAAAGACGCGGGGACCTATATCACGCTCCCCCTGGTCTTCACGCGCGACCCGGAGCGCGGGACACGCAACGTGGGAATGTACCGGCTTCAGGTCTTCGACGACCAGACCCTCGGCATGCACTGGCAGACCCACAAGGGGTCGGCCGAGCACCACCGGGACGCGGAGCGCCGGCAGCCGGACAAGCCCATGGAGGTGGCGATCGCTCTCGGCGGGGATCCGGCGACGATCTATACGGGCTCGGCGCCGCTGCCGCCGGGGATCGACGAGATCGTCTTCGCGGGCTGGCTTCGCGGCGCCGGCGTGGAGATGGTCAAGTGCAAGACCATCGAGTTGGAGGTGCCAGCCCACGCCGAGATCGTGCTGGAAGGCCTCGTGGATCCCAAGGAGCGCCGGATCGAGGGCCCGTTCGGCGACCACACCGGCTATTACTCGCTCGCCCGCGAGTACCCCGTCTTCCACCTCACGGCGATCACGCACCGGCGGGCCCCGATCTACCCCACGATCATCGTCGGGAGGCCGCCCCAGGAGGACTACTGGCTCGGCAAGGCGACGGAACGGCTGTTCCTGCCGATCATCCGGTTGCTCGTGCCCGAGGTGGTGGACATCAACATGCCGGCCGAGGGGATCTTCCACAACCTCGTGATCGTGTCGATCAAGAAGCGCTATCCGGGGCAGGCCCGCAAGGTCATGTACGGGCTCTGGGGGCTGGGGCTCATGATGCTTGCCAAGACCATCGTCGTGGTGAGCGAGCACGTAAACGTGCACGACCTCAGCGAGGTCGCCTGGCGGGCCACGGGGAACATCGACCCCACGCGCGACCTGGTGATCCTCGAGGGGCCCATGGATGACCTGGACCACGCCGCCCTCCGGCACCGGTACGGCGGCAAGCTCGGAGTGGACGCCACCGAGAAAGGGCCGCTCGACGACGTCGCGCAAGACTGGCCGGATGAGATCGTGATGAGCGAGGAGATCAAGGCACTGGTGACCCGCCGCTGGAAAGAATACGGTTTTTGAAGCTCCGGTACTTTCTCGACGCCATCAAGTTCGAGCACACCATCTTCGCCCTCCCCTTCGCCTACGTGGCGATGGTGCTGGCGGCCGGCGGCTGGCCGGGATGGCGGGTGGTGATCTGGGTCACGCTGGCCATGGTCGGCGGCCGGACGCTGGCGATGAGCACGAACCGCCTGGTGGACCGCGCCATCGACGCGCGGAATCCACGGACTGCCGGTCGTCATCTCCCCCGCGGGCTGTTGAGACCCTGGGAGGTCGGCGCATTGGCCGCCGCGGGGGCGCTGCTCCTCCTGGTCTCGGCCTGGCAGCTCAACCCCCTCTGCCTGAAGCTCGCCCCGCTGGCCCTGCTCTTCCTCGTGGGCTACCACTACACCAAATACTTCACCTGGACCTCGCACTGGATCCTCGGCTTCACGGACGGGATCGCGGCGGCGGGAGGGTGGATCGCGGTGCGCGAGGCGTTCGATCTCCCCACGGTTCTCCTCTGGTTCACGGTGACGGTCTGGATCGCCGGCTTCGACCTGCTCTACGCCTGCCAGGACGTGGAGTTCGACCGGGCCCAGCGCCTGCACTCCTTCCCCGCCCGCTTCGGGATCGCCGCGGCGCTCAGGGCGGCCCGCGTCTGCCACGCCCTCACGGTGCTGGCCCTGGCGGCGCTGCCCTGGGCCCTCCCGCTCGGCTGGGGATACTGGGCCGGGTGGATTGCCGTGGCCGGACTCCTGGTCTACGAGCACTCCCTGGTCTCACCCGCCGACCTCTCCCGGCTGGACATCGCCTTCTTCAATGTCAACGGCTACATCGCCGTGATCGTGTTCCTGGCGGCGCTCGTGGGGTTATGGTGATGAAACCCCCTCACCCTGCGGACAAGGCGCGCTACGTCCGGGAGATGTTCACACGGATCGCGCGGCGCTACGACCTGATGAACAGCCTGATGACCGGGGGCCGCCACCAGGCCTGGCGCCGCGTGGCAGCGCGCATGGCGGAACCCCAGCCGGGCGGTCTCGCGCTGGACGTGGCCACGGGCACGGGCGATCTGGCCCTCGCCCTCCTGACGGAAACTCCAGTGCGCCGAGTGATCGGTGTAGACTTCTCCGACGGCATGCTGAGGGTCGGCCGCGAGAAGCTCCGGCGGAAGGATGCGGACGGACGCGTCAGCCTGGTTGTCGGGGACGCGCTCTCCCTCCCCTTTCCCGACAAGATTTTCGCCTGCGTGACCTCGGCGTTTCTCCTGAGGAACTTGGCCGACTTGGCTCAAGGCCTCGCCGAGATGAGGCGCGTCACCCAGCCCGGCGGCAGGGTCATCGCGCTGGAGATCACCCAGCCCACCCTGCCCGGCTGGAGCCACCTGTTCGGCTGGTACTTCCACCGCTTCGTGCCGCGGCTCGGCGCCCTCGTCTCCGGCGACCGCGAAGCCTATACCTACCTGCCGCGCTCCGTGGAGCGCTTCCTCCCGCCGACCGAGCTGAGCGGTCTCATGGAGCGCGTCGGGCTGCGGGATGTTGGCTACCGGCGCCTGGGCCTCGGCACCGTCACCATTCACTACGGCACCGCCTGAAAGTCAATGACTCAGGCCTGACCCAATGGAGGTGTGATGATGGCCCAGGATGACGGCGTGCTCCTGACGGTCCTCCTGCACCACGACCAGTCAAAGACGCTCGAGGAAATCATGGCCCATCTGAAGAAGACCGGCTTCTACCGCGACTTCCCGCCCGAGGGAAGTGAATTGGTCTCCTGGGTCGTGGCGATGTCCTACGGCTTCATCATCCACCTGCGCGTCCGGCCAGACGGCCTGCGCGCCCTCAACCGCTTCATGGAGCAGAAAGCCTGGGGCGCCTTCCGGTACGAGGTCTTCCCCTCCTACGATTTCGCCCCGATCGCGACGCAGTTGAAGAAGAATCACGCCTAAGCGCTTGACCTTCTCCCCTGCCTGGGACTAGGCTAACCGCACTAGTTCCCTGGAGGGGCCGATGAACGTCCGGACGGTCCTCAACGTCGTCGCCAAAACCGCGGCCCGACTCTGCGACGCCAACGACGCCCTGATCTGGCAGGTCGAAGGGGACCATCTTCGCCTGATAGCCCACTATGGTCCTCTTCGAACGAGGTGGGTCCCCCGTCAGCTCATGCCCATCAACCGCAGCTGGCCAGCCGGCCGCGCCGTGGCCGACCGCCGGACGCTTCACATCCGCGACATGGCGGTCGCCGTCCGGAAGGAGTTCAAGGAAGTCGCGGCCCGCCAGCGGGCGGAGGGTCTGAGAACCGTCCTCACGACACCGTTGCTTCTAGACGGCAGGCCGGTTGGCGCCATCACGATCCGCCGGGTGAAGGTCCGCCCTTTCAGCACCAAGCAGATCTCCTTACTCAAGACCTTTGCCGACGAGGCGGCCATCGCCATCGAAAACGCACGTTTGTCACAGGTACTAGAAACTCGCAACCGCGACGTCACCGAGGCCCTGGAGCAGCAAACCGCCACGAGCGAGATCCTAGGTGTCATCAGTAGCTCGGCGACCGATGTCCAGCCGGTCTTCGACATGATCGCCCGGAGCACCGTGGGGCTCTGCGACGGTCAGTTCTGCGCTGTGTTTCGGTTCGACGGAGATCTCATCCACCTTGTCGGCCACCATGGTCTGACAGCCGAAGGGGCAGAGGCCTACCAGCGGGGCTTCCCCCTCCGGCCGGGCCAGGACAGCGCGATCGGCCGCGCAATGCTAACCCGAGCCGTCGCCCACATCCCGGATATCCAAGCAGATCCCGACTATGCCCAGCACACCATTGCCCGGGCCGTGACCTTCCGAGCGATCGTCGGCGTCCCGTTTCTGCGAGATGGCAAGCCCATCGGAGGGATTGCCGTGTCGCGATCCCAACCTGGACCGTTCTCGGAGAAGCAGATCAAGCTTTTGGGAACGTTCGCCGACCAGGCTGTCATCGCCATCGAGAACGTCCGCCTCTTCCAGGAGTTGCAGGCCCGGAACCGCGACCTCGCCGAGGCCCTCGAGCAGCAGACCGCCACCAGCGAAGTCCTCAAGGTGATGAGTCGCTCGACCTTTGACCTGCAGCCGGTCCTGGAAACCCTGATCGAGAACGCGACGCGGCTGTGCGGCGCCGAGAACGGCGTGATCTACCGGTTCGACGGTGAGTTCTGCCATCTGGCGGCAGGTCACGGCATCTCGCCTGAGCTGAAAGATTTCATCCAGCGCAACCCGATCCGACCCGGACGGGGCACCGTCGCTGGACAGGTGGTGCTCGAGAAACGGACGGTCCACATTCCCGACGTCTTGGCCGACCCCCACTATCAATGGCGTGAAGCGCAGAAGGTAGGCGGCTACCGGACCGTGTTGGGCGTCCCGATGCTCAGGGAGGGCATTCTCATCGGCGTCATCGCCATCTACAGGACCCACGTCCAGCCCTTCACGGACAAGCAGATCGGGTTGGTGGCGACGTTTGCCGACCAGGCGGTGATCGCCATCGAGAACGTCCGGCTGTTCAACGAAATCCAGGAGCGCACCCGGGAGCTCCAGCGCTCCCTGGAAGAGGTGCGGGCCATGGGGGAAATCAGCCAGGCGGTCAGCGCCTCCCTCGACCTCCAGGAGGTGCTGTCCTCCATCGCGGGCCACGCCGTGCGGCTCTCCAATTCGCATGGGTGCGGCATCTTCGAGTTCAACGCGTCCCGCCGGGCCTTTGACGTCGTCGCCAGCCACAACCTCGGCAACGACTTCCTCGACGCGATTCGGCAAACACCCGTCGACCTCAGCCAGGTGGCCACCGGCCGGGCCGCGGAGACTGGAGGGCCGATTCAGATTCCTGACATCGCGGACGCCCACGACTACCCCTTCCGCGAGATGATGCTCAAGGCGGGGTTCCGGGCGCTGCTGACGGTTCCGATGCTAGGCAAAAACGTGACGCGCGGCATGGGGCTTTTCCGCCGGGCCCCGGGCCTGTTCGAAGAGCGGGTGGTGAACCTCCTCACCGCGCTGGCCAACCAGTCCAAGGTTGCCATCGAGAACGCCCGGCTCTTTCAGGACATCCAGAGCCAACGCCTGCAGCTCGAGGACCTTTCCGAGAACATGGAGCAGCTCTATCGCCTCTCCACCGCCATGCAGGAGCCGCTCTCGTTGAAGGAACAGCTGAGTCGCGTGCTCGAGGCCACGCGCCAGGTGGTGAGTATTGACCGTTTCTACGCCTGGGCCGCCACGCCCGACGGCGAAAAGTTGGTGAACCTCGCCGGGGCCGGCTTCACGAAGGAGGAGTGGAAGGACTTCGAAGGGGCCGAGATTCCCGTGGCCGAGGCGGGAGCCATGGGCAAGGCCTACCGGGAGGGGGTCCCGCTGGTCTTCGACGAGCAGAACCCCCTTCCGCCCCACCTGCGCCTCGCGCGGCCATACTCGGAGCTCAAGGCGATCCGTACGAACAGCTTCGTTGTCGTCCCCATGATTGCGCGCGGCCGCGTTGTCGGCGTCCTTACCGCGGACAACAAGCTGAGCCGCAAGGCCATCCTTCCCCAGACGGTGGAGCTTCTCAAAACGTTCTGTTCGCACGCCGCGGTGGCTGTCCAGAACGCGGCCCTCTTCCAGGAAATCCAGGAGAAGAGCCGCGAGCTGGAGATCGCCAGCAAGCACAAGTCCCAGTTTCTCGCCAACATGAGTCACGAGCTGCGCACGCCCTTGAACGCCATCCTGGGCTATACGGAGCTGATTCTGGACAGCATCTACGGCGAGGTCCCCGAGAAGATCCGGGGCACCATGGAGCGGGTGGACAAAAGCGGGCGCCACTTGCTCGGCCTGATCAACGACGTCCTCGACCTCTCCAAGATCGAGGCGGGGCAGCTGACCCTCGCCCTCAATGACTATTCCATGAAGGAGGTCGTCCAGACGGTCTTTACCGCCATGGAATCCCTGGCCGCGGAGAAGAAGCTCGCCCTGAAGGTCGAGGCGCCTCCCGACCTGCCTCCCGCCAAGGGCGACGAACGGCGGATCAGCCAGGTGCTCCTGAACCTCGTGGGGAACGCCGTCAAGTTCACCGATGCCGGCGAGGTCCGGGTCGAGGCGAACGCACGAGAAGGCGCCTTCGTGGTTTCGGTGTCCGACACGGGTCCGGGGATCTCCGAGGCCGATCAGGAGAAAATCTTTGAGGAGTTCCAGCAGGCCGACAGCTCGAGCACCCGGAAGAAGGGGGGAACCGGTCTCGGGCTCTCGATCGCCAAGCGGATCATCGAGCTCCACGGCGGACGCATCTGGGTGGAGTCGAACCCCGGCAAGGGCTCGACGTTCTCCTTCACGCTGCCCATCCGCGTCGAGCGCCAGGCGGTAGTGCCATGAAGAGAATCCTCGTCGTCGAGGATCACGAGGAGAACCGGCGCATCGTGCGCGATCTCCTCACGAGCGCGGCCTACGAGATGATCGAGGCTGTCACCGGGGAGGAAGGGGTGACGCTGGCGGAGCGAGAGCGCCCCGATCTCATCCTCATGGATATCCAGCTCCCCGGCCTGGACGGGTACGAGGCCACGCGCCGGATCAAGGCCAACCCCGCGCTTCGCGCGATCCCGATCATCGCGGTGACCTCCTACGCGCTGAGCGGGGACGATGTCAAGGCGCGGGAGGCCGGCTGCGACGACTACGTCACGAAACCTTTCAGCCCGCGAGCCCTCCTGGCCAAGGTCCGCGAGTATATGCCGTGAGAAGGCCGCCGCGGATCCTCGTCGTGGACGACAACCCCACGAACGTGGACATCCTCCAGGCGCGCCTGGCCGTCCACGGCTACGAGATCCTCACGGCAACGGACGGCGAAGAGGCCCTAACCGTCGCCAGGGAGAAGCAGCCGGACCTCGTCCTGCTGGATGTGATGATGCCCAAGATGGACGGGCTCGAGGTCTGCCGCCGCCTGAAGGCGGACGCCTCGGTCCCGTTCATGCCAATCATCATGGTGACCGCCAAGGCGGACTCGAAGGACATCGTCGCCGGCCTGGAGGCGGGCGGCGACGAGTACCTGACGAAGCCCGTGGACCAGGCCGCGCTGGTGGCCCGGGTGAAGTCCATGCTGAGGATCAAGGCTCTGCACGACACGGTCCAGGAACAGGCCGGGCGACTGCAAACGCAGGCGTCCCAGCTCGCCGAGTGGAATCGGACGCTGGAGCAGCGCGTGGCCGACCAGCTGGCCGAGCTCGAGCGCGTGGGACGGCTCAAGCGCTTCTTCTCCCCTCAGCTCGCCGAGCTGATCGTCGCCGGCGATGCGGAGGATCCGCTCAAGAGCCACCGGCGGGAGGTCGCGGTCGTTTTTCTGGACCTCAGGGGATTTACGGCTTTTGCAGAGACCTCCGAGCCCGAGGAGGTCATGGGTGTCCTCCGCGAGTACCATGCCGAGATGGGCAAGCTGATCCTCGACCACGAGGGGACCCTCGAGCGCTTCACCGGCGACGGCATGATGATCTTCTTCAACGACCCGGTGCCGGTGCCCACCCCGGCGGAGCGCGCCATCCGGATGGCCGTCGCCATGCGGGAGCGGGTGGCCGAGCTGACCCAGAAGTGGCGCAAACAGGGCTACGAGCTGAATTTCGGCGTCGGGATCGCCCAGGGG
>JACQWA010000397.1 GCA_016209425.1 Candidatus Rokuibacteriota bacterium | reverse complement strand
CGGCGGTTCAGGAGGTCGCGTTCACGCTGGCCAACGGCATCGCCTACGTGCAAGCGGCCCTCCTGGCCGGACTCCAGGTGGACGAGTTCGCCCCGCAGCTTTCCTTTTTTTTCAACGCTCATAACAACCTGATCGAGGAGGTGGCGAAATTCCGGGCCGCGCGGCGGCTCTGGGCGCGCATCATGCGCGACCGGTTTTCGGCCCGGGACCCGCGTTCCTGGATGCTTCGCTTCCACGCTCAGACTGCGGGCTCCATGCTCACCGCGCAGCAGCCCGAGAACAACATCGTCCGCGTGACGCTTCAGGCCCTCGCCGCGGTGTTGGGGGGCTGCCAGTCGCTCCACACCAACTCCATGGATGAGGCCCTGGCTCTCCCCAGCGAGCAGGCCGTCCGTATCGCCCTCCGCACCCAGCAGATCCTCGCCTACGAGTCGGGCGTGGCCGACACGGGAGATCCGCTCGGCGGCTCGTACGCCGTCGAGCGACTCACCCGCCAGATCGAGGAGGAGGCGGAGACCTACATCGCCAAGATCGATGGCATGGGTGGCGCGGTGCACGCGATCGGGTTCATGCAGGGCGAGATCCAGGAAGCCGCCTACCGGTATCAGCAGGAGGTGGAAGCGAAGGCCCGCATCGTCGTGGGGGTAAACGAGTTCGTCACCGAGGAGCCGCCGCCGAGCGGCCTGTTCCACGGTGACCCCGCCGTCGGGGAGGCCCTGCGCGCGCGGCTCGAGGCGCTGCGCCGCCGCCGGGATCAGGAGCGTGCCCGGCGGGCCCTGGATCGGATCGAGGCCGCGGCCCGGGGGCGGGAGAACTTGCTGCCGCGGATCCTTCAGGCAGTTGAGGCGTCGGTGACACTCGGAGAGATCTGCGACGTGTTCCGCGAGGTGTTCGGTGTTCATCGGCCGTCCGTCGTCTTTTAGCCCCCTCACCCGGCCCTCTCCCCCAGCACTCGCCGCGCTGGTCCTTGGTCTGACCTTGAGCCTCGCGCCGCCGGTGGGAGCGGGGCTGGCCGACCGGGTGGGCGCCACCTTCGCCCTGATGGCACAGGAATTCGTGACGGCCTTCCCTGGGGTGGAAGGGCTGGTGGTCGCCCGTGAGGGCGACCTGATCTATATCGATCTCACCGAGAAGAACGGAATCCGGCCGGGGCAGGAGTTCACCGTCTTCAGGAAGGGCGAGGTCTTCCGTCATCCCACCACCAACCAGCCGCTTGGCCGCTTCGAGGAGTCCCTGGGCTACGCCCAGGTGCGGCGGGTCTTTCCTCAGTTCTCGGAAGCCCGCTACATCCCGGCGGACGGCACGGCCCCGGCCCGCCCGGAAGACGGGGTGCGGATCACGCGGGGGCGGATCAAAGTCGCCATCGCGCCCCTCCTGGACCTGACGCAATCCGGGGCCGATCTTCGGCGGGTTTCGTACCTCATCGCCAGCGCGTTGGAGCGTTCGAAGCGCTTCCAGATCGCGGATCCGCTGGCCGTCTCCGGCCTCTTGGAGACCGAGCGGATCCGGGTGGAGGAGATCCTGATCGACCCTCCCAAGGCGGTCCGGCTCGGAAAGCGTCTGGAGGTGACCGGCTGGATCCTGCCCATACTGTTGGACCGCCGGGGCGTGAGCTACCTGGACGCGACGTGGATTTCCGCCGTGACCGGGACCGCATTGTTCTCGAAGCGCCAGGTCCTGACTCGGCCCGAGCCCGCTGAGGAGCAGCGGTTTCCATGGGAGCCCCGCGCCGAGGATTAACTCGCTCGGGGCTTCGGGGGCTGCCTCCCCCCTGGAACAGTCCAGAGGTGGGTGGTCTTGATAGCGCGAATCTGCTATCGTAGGGGCCACATGGCGACCGGCATCCTGCGAGGGACCCTGTTCTCTCTGCTGGGGGCGGCCTTGTTGGTCTCGGGGTGCGTGAGCCTCCGGGAGCTTGCGGGCTTTCCGGCAGAGTCTTCACCCACCGTGGGCCAGAAGCGGGCGGCGCAGAACTGGGTGCTGATCAAGAACCCCCGCTTCGGCGATCTTCCGAGCGAGCCGGAGTACATCTGGGTGGAGGAAGACCGGATCCCCACCACCGTCCGGACGCTCCTCTTCGGTAAGAAATCCATCCTGGCCCCGCCGGAGGTCGTGTCCAAGTACGGCTCCCCGCCGGGCGGCGGGAGGATCAGCCCGCTTCAGGGCGCGCCCTACGTCTCCTCCGAGCGTTCGGCCGCTCCCGCTGCCAAGTCGTTCTCGCGTGAGAGGAAGGGGGATGGGCCATCCCCGTCGGCCAACGCCCCCGCCGAGGTCCAGGGGCCGCCCCGGGGCTATGTCGTGTTCGTGGATACGGCCCGCGTCGTGGTGGATCTCACCGCCAAGGACGGGCTTCGGCCCGGGAGCACGGTGAGCCTTCGCCGCGACAGGATCCCCATTGTCCACCCCGTGACGGGCGAGCTCCTGGGGGAGCTCGACGAGGAGGTGGGCACGGCCCGGGTGGTCGAGGTCCGCGAGAAGTTCTCGGTGGCCGAAATCCAGGGGATCTCGCCGGGCACGCAGATCAAGCTCAAGGACCGGGTCGTCCCCCGGTAATCCCTCCGTTGGCCCGCAGCGCCACCCTGGAAGCCCTGCTGAAGGAGCGTGTCGGCCAGCTCGTGGGCTCCGAGCTTCGCGCCATCGAGGAGGAGATCCGCCGCGAACTCGATTCGCCGGTCACCCTGATCCAGGAGATGGGCGGCTACATCGCCGGCGCCGGCGGCAAGCGGCTCCGGCCGATCTTGCTGCTTCTGGCGGCGAGCCTGTTCGGCTACCGCGGGCCGCGCAGCAGGCGGCTCGGGTGCGTGGTGGAGCTCCTTCACACGGCCACCCTGATCCACGACGACGTCGTGGACCAGGCGCCGCTCCGGCGCGGCCGTGTCTCGGCCAACTGCCAGTGGGGAAATGACGCATCCATCCTCGTGGGCGATCACCTGTACGCCAAGTCCTTCTCGATGCTCGTGCGCGACAACGACCGCTCGGTCATGGAGACGCTGGCGCGGGCCACGGTTTCAATGACCGAGGCTGAGGTCTTCCAGCTCGAGCTGAAGCGTGGCGGCCACGCAACTGAGGAGGACTACCTGCGGATCATCACGCAGAAGACCGCGTCGTTCATCTCCGCCTGTTGCCGGATCGGCGCGATCCTGGGCCAGGCCGCCCCGGAGCGCGTGGACGCTCTCACGCAGTACGGCCTCGATGTGGGCGTGGCCTTCCAGATCAGCGACGACTCGCTCGATTTTGTGGCCGATCAGGCGACCCTGGGCAAGGCCATCGGCGCCGATCTCAGAGAGGGGAAGCGGACGTTGCCCCTCATCGCGACGCTGGAGCGGGCGAGTGCCCGGGATCGGGAGCGGATCCAATCCCTGATCGCGCAGCGGGAATTGGACGGCGGGGAGCTCGAGGAGATCCGCGGTCTGGTCGTCAAGTACGACGGGGTCGAGTACGCCCTCGGCCGGGCTCGGACCTACGCGCAGGCCGCCAAGGACGACCTGGCCCCGTTCCCGCCTTCGGATGAGCGCGAGACGCTGACCCTGATCGCGGACTACGTCGTCGATCGCGACCGCTGAGACGGGTGGGTGTAGGCTCCTTCTGAAGAATGACGCATTCGCGGAGGAGTGAATGAGTTACGAGCTCATAGCGATTCTTCTGAGCGGCATCGTTCAAGTCCTGGCCCTGGCGTTCATCGCGAGACAGGTTCGCGAGAGCATTCGCGTTGGGCGGGCGGTGGCGGGATTGGTGGCTCAGGAGTCCGGCAAGATTCAGGATCTGCTCCGCCAGGCAGCCCATTAGCTTTTCCTCGCCAGAGGGCGAGGGTAAGGGGGCGGTCCCCCTCCGAGCATGATGCGGTGGCGCCCATCATCACGCTGACGACGGACTTCGGGACGCGGGACCCGTTCGTCGGCACGATGAAAGGCGTCATCCTCCAAATCGCGCGCGACGTCCAGCTGGTGGACCTCACCCACGGCATCGCTCCTCACGACGTCATCGAGGGGGGCCTGGCCCTGGAAGCGGCGGTTCCGTTCTTTCCGCCGGAGACCATTCACCTGGCGGTGGTGGACCCTGGGGTGGG
>JACQWA010000391.1 GCA_016209425.1 Candidatus Rokuibacteriota bacterium | reverse complement strand
CCCCCGAAGCCCCGAGCGAAGCGAGTGGGGCGGCTTTGCCGCGGGGCGTCGGAAGGGGGGCGGAGCCCCCCTCCGAGTCTTAGGTGGGGGGTCTTCGCAAGGCTCAGGGCGAGGAGAGACCGGATGAAGGCGGCGTTCTTCAAGGAGCACGGCGGGGCGGAGAAGATCCTGTACGATGACTACAAGGATCCGGCCCCGGGAGCCTCCGACGTCCTGGTCGGCGTGAGGGCCTGCGGCATAAACCACGTAGACCTGCTCCTGCTGGACGGCCGCTTCCCGCCGCCGGAGGGGCTCCCCCACGTCAACGGCTGCGAGGTAACCGGGACGATCGCCCTAGTGGGGAGCGCGGTCAGGGAGTTCCAGACTGGCCAGCGGGTGATCGTCTTTCCCGGTCTCGCGTGCGGTCGCTGCGAGTTCTGCCTCCGCGGCGAGCGGACGGTCTGCCTCCGCTACGGCTACATCGGCGCCCACAGGGACGGGGGCTATGCGGCGCTGGTCAAGGCGCCGGCCGAGAACCTTCTGCCGCTGCCCGAGGCGATCTCGTTTGCGGATGGCGCGGCCGTGCCGATGGCCATGCTGACCTCCTGGCACGCGCTGGTGGCCCAGGCTGAGCTGCGCCCGGGGCAGACGGTGCTGGTCCAGGCGGCGGGGAGCGGGGTGGGCAGCGCGGCGATCCAGATCGCCAAGCTGGTGGGCGCCAGGGTCGTCACCACGGTGGGCTCGGACGACAAGATCGAGTTTGCGAAGCGGCTCGGCGCCGACGCCGTCGTGAACTACCGGACGCAGGACTTCGTCGAGGAGGTCAAGCGCTGGAGCGACAAGCGGGGGGTGGATGTGGTCATCGAGCACATCGGCGGGGAGACGCTCGAGCGGAGCATCTACTGCCTGACGCGCCTGGGGAAGCTCGTGACGATCGGCTCCCATGATACCCACTGGGGGCGGATGGATCTCCGTCACGTGTACTCGAAGAACCTGCGGATCCTGGGCACCAACCTGGGCTCGATCCTGGAGCTGCGGACCCTCCTGGAGCTGATCCTGGCCGGTCGGCTGCGACCCGTCGTGGATCGCACCTTTCCCTTGGGGGAGGCGCGCGCCGCCCTTCAGTACGTCCTCGACCGGAAAAACAAGGGGAAAGTCCTCCTCATCCCGGAGGGGGGGTAAGGGGTTCGGGGATAGCAGGCGCGATGACGGCGGAGCAACGGTGAGCGATTTCTTGCGGGTCGAGCGACGGGGGCCGGTCACCACGATCTGGATCGATCGCCAGGCGAAGATGAACGCGCTGACCGTCGCGATGCGGAACGAGTTCCCCGAGCTCTTCCGCGGCCTCGATGGTGACGACAGCGTCCGCGTCGTGGTCGTTCGCGGCGCCGGGGGCCAGGCCTTCAGCGCCGGCGGCGACGTCGCCGAGTTTCTCACGCTCGCGCCCGCCGACCTGGAGCAGTGGGGCGACACGCTGACCTGGCCGGAGCGGTGCCGAAAGCCGGTGATTGCGGCCATCGACGGCTATACGATGGGAGCCGGTTTGGAGCTCGCGCTCGCGTGCGACTTCAGGATCGCGACGGCGCGGTCGGAGTTCGCCTTCCCGGAAATCCGCCTCGGCATGATCCCGGGGAGCGGGGGCACCCAGCGCGCGATCCGTCTGATCGGCATGACCCGGGGGAAACTGTTCATGATGACCGGCGAGCGCATCTCGGCCGAGCGCGCGGAGGCCTGGGGGCTCATCACGCGTGCGGTGCCGAACGACCGGCTCGACGCGGCCGTCGGCGCGCTGAGTCGCGACCTGGCCGAGCGGCCGCCGCTCGCGCTGCGCACCTTGAAGATGGTGCTGAACCGCGGGGCCGAGGCGCCCTTGGAGACGGCGCTTGAGCTGGAACGCAAGGCCTACGCCTGGCTCCGCTCCACCGTCGACTACGAGGAAGGGGTGAAGTCGTATCTCGAGAAGCGACCCCCGAAGTTCTCGGGCCGATGACCGACCCCCGCCGGCGTGCCTGCCGGCGGAAGAGGAGGGGAATACGATGCGGCGGATGATCGTGTCTTGGACCGTTGCGGCTGCGCTCGCGGCCGCCGGCTCGGCGATGGCCCAGCAGCCGGTCACGCTCGCCTTCGCCACGCTGAGCCAGGGCACCGCGTGGTACGTCTACGGCGCGACGATGGCCGAGCTGCTGCGCAAGGCGCTCCCCCCGGGCTCCAACGTGGACGTGAAGCCGTTCTCCGGCGGGATCGGCAACGTCAAGCTGGTCGCGAAGAACGAAACGCCGATCGGGTTCTCCTTCTCGGTCTCGAACCGGTGGGCGCACGATGGCCGCGAGGCCTACGACGCCAGGCTCGAGAATCTCCGCGGGCTCGTCGGGGGATTGGACACGTACTACCTCGTCGCCATCGCGCAGCGAAAGCTCGGCCTCACCTCCCTTCGCGAGATCAAAGACAAGCGCCTCCCCGTCAAGCTCTACTCGCTTCCCGTCGGCTCCATCGGGGAGTTCGGCGGCCGGCAGCTCCTGCACGAGTATGGCGTCTCCTACGCCGATCTCAAGGGCTGGGGTGGGAGCACGACCCACGTCGGCTTCAACGTCATCGTGGACGCCATGCGGGACGGCCGCGCTGATCTGCTGATTGCCGTGGTGACGCCCAAGCACCCCTCGATCACCGAAATCGCGACCTTCACCGATGTGAAGTTCGTCCCGCTCGAGCCGGAGCGCGTCAAGGGCTTGACGGCGCTCGGCTACCAGCCGGCCACGATGCCGGCGGACACGTTCAAGAACCAGCCCGAGCCGATCCAGACCGTCGGGTTCCCGACGGTGCTGATCACGAACGCGGCGCTCCCGGAGCCCGTCGCGTACACCATCACGAAGACGATCTGCGAAAACAAGGAGGCCCTCGTTCGCGGGCACGCCGGGCTCGCCGCCTTCGAGCCCAGGGACGCCTGGAAGCCGGATGTGGTGGGGCTCCCGCTCCATCCCGGCGCCGAACGGTTCTATCGCGAGAAGGGCTGGCTCCGATAGCCGCCGACCGGACGGAGACCCTGTCATGGCCCCCTCCTCGTTTGGACTGACGCTGGCCAACCGCGCGGTCGTGCTCGGCGCGATCCGGGCGCACGATCTCCTCGAGCTCGCGACGGCGGCCGAAGCCTCCCGCGCGTTTGACGCCGTCTGGGTCGGCGACAGCCTGCTGGCCAAGCCGCGCCTCGAATCGGTCGCGCTGCTGTCGGCCCTCGCCGGGGTCACCGCGACCCTGCGCCTGGGGGTGGGCTGCCTGGCGACCTTCGTGCACCGACATCCGGTGCTCTTCGCGCATCAGTGGGCGAGCCTCGATGTCCTGTCCAACGGCCGCGCCTGGTTGGCGGTCTGCCTCGGCGGGCCGAACGAGCAGAGCCCGGCTCAAGCGCTCGAGCATCGGGTCATGGGCATTCAGGCCGGCGAGCGCGCGGGTCGGCTCGAGGAGGGGATCGTCATTCTCCGGAAGCTCTTCCACGCGCGGAACGTCTCGCACCACGGCCGCTTCTATCAGTTCGACGGCGTCACGCTCGACCCGAGACCGGTGCAGAACCCCTGCCCCATCTGGATCGCGAGCAATCCGACGGGGCTCACGTGGCGGGGCGGCGCGAGCGCCCCTTCCGACGTCGTCGAGCGAAACTTCCGCCGGGTTGCCCGGTTGGCGGACGGGTGGATGACGAACAAGGTGAGCCCGGACGAATTCCGCCGCCAGTGGGCGCGCGTCACCGCGCTGGCGCGCGAGGAGGGGCGTGATCCCGCGCCGCTGGGGAGCGCGCTCTACCACAACATTCATATCAAGGAGGACCGACGGGCGGCGCTCGAGGAGAGCAAGGCCTTCCTGGACGCGTACTATTCCGCCAGGTTCACCCCGGCGTTCGTCGAAGGGTGGACGGTGGCGGGACCCCCCAGGCAGTGCATTGCCGACCTCAAGGCCTACTTCGACGCGGGCGTGGGGCATCTCGCCCTCCGGCTCACGTCGTGGGACCAGCACGGGCAACTGAAGCGGTTCCTCACCGAGGTCGCCCCGGCGTTTGGAGCGTGACCATGTTGCAGGGGATCGATCACCTCATCATCGCCGTTCGCGACCTGGATGCCGCGAGCCGGAGCTACGAGCAGCTCGGGTTTACGGTCGTGCCGGGCGGCCGCCATCCCATCGGAACCCACAACGCGCTGATCTCGCTCACGGATGACTCCTACCTCGAGCTGATCGCGTTCTACGAGGCGAACCCCGAGCATCGCTGGTGGGCCGCGCTCCAGCGGGGCGGTGGTCTCGTCGATTTCTGCCTGCAGACCGACGATCTGGTCGCCGATATCGCGGCATTCAGGAATGCCGGCGTGACGATCGACGACCCGCGGCCGCTGACACGGACGCGGCCGGACGGCTACGAGCTGCGCTGGGTGCTGGCGATTCCGCGCGAGGGACACCGGGGAGTGGCCCCGTTCCTGATTCAGGATGAGACCCCGCGCGAGGAGCGGGTGCCCCGGCAGATGACCCACCCCAACGGGGTCAGCGGCATCGGCACCCTGACGGTCGCCGTGAGGGATTGGGCGACGGTGCGGGGCTGGTACTCGCGCGTCCTCCGGCAGCCGGGTCAGGAGGTTCGGCGCGACGACCTGGAGGCCGCCGGCGTGCGCTTCACCATCGGGCCTCACGTCTTCGATTTCGTCACCCCGACGGCGACGAACAGCCTGCTCGGCGAGTGGCTTCAGAGCCGTGGCGCCTCGCCCTACGCCGCGACGTTGAAAACGGCGTCGGGAAGACCCGGGCATCTTCCCGAGACGAAGACCCTGGGCGCGAAACTCTCGCTGGTCTGAGCCCGAGGGAGTTCTCAGCCGGGGCATTCACGGGCGCGGCATGAGCTACCCCGGAGGGGGGCCGATGCCCCCCTTCCGGACCTCCCCCCTGGGGGGTTGCGCCGGCGAAGCCGTCGCTCGAACAGAGAACTGCATGAGCTAGATGGTAGTGCAGTGAGCGAGTTCCTGAGCGCGCGCAGGCTGGTCGCGATCGCCTGGTCCCTCTTCCAGGTTTACACCGTGGCCGCGGGGATGTTCGATCTCCTGATCCAGCTCCCCCTCCATGTGGCCTTCGCCTTGACGCTCGCCTTTCTCACCCCGCGTGCGGCAGGGGAACGCGTGGGATGGGGGAGCCGAGGGGCCGCGCTCCTCTCGGCGCTGATGGGGGTCTACTTCATCCTCGAGAACCCGCGGCTGGTCACCCGGATGCCCTTCGTGGACGAGCCGCGCGTCCTGGACATGGTCGTGGGGTGCGTGTTCCTGGCCCTGCTTCTGGAAGCCTCGAGGCGCTTGGTCGGCGCGGCGCTGACCGTGCTCGCGCTGGTCTTTGTGGCCTACGCCTTCGTCGGCCCGTGGCTTCCCGGCTTCCTCAGCCACGGCGGCACCGCCTTCGCCCGCTTCCTGGACGGGCAAGTCCTCTCCACCGAGGGAGTCTTTGGCATTCCCACGCTGGTCTCGGCCACCTACATCTACCTGTTCATCCTGTTCGGGTGCTTCATGAGCCGGGTGGGGCTCATCCAGTTCTTCACCGACCTCGCCCTCTCGCTGGCCGGCTGGAGCCGCGGGGGAGCCGCCAAGGTAGCCGTGATCTCCAGCGGCCTCTTCGGCACGATCAACGGGAGCGCCATCGCCAATTCTGTCGCGACCGGCAGCTTTACCATTCCGTTGATGAAGCGGGCCGGGTATCGGCCGGAGTTCGCGGCGGGCGTTGAGGCGACGGCCTCGATGGGCGGGCAATTGATTCCCCCGGTGATGGGGGCGGCGGCCTTCATCATGGCCGAGACCCTCGGCGTCTCCTACGCCACCGTCGCCGTCTCGGCGGCGATTCCCGGGGTCCTCTACTTCTTTGCCGTCGGGGTGATGGTGCACTTGGAGGCCGCCCGACTGGGCCTTCCATTCATCCCCCGGAGCGAGCTGCCTCGCCTGCGGGAGGTTCTGGCCGCCCACAGCCATTTGCTCGTGGGGCCCGCGGCCCTCGTCTATCTGCTGGTGGCGGGGCGGACCCCGCTCTACGCGGGGCTCTGGGCGATCATCATCGGCGTGGCGGCGAGCTTCCTCCGCCGCCGGACCCGAATCACCCTTCGCGTCGCGGTCGAAGCCCTCATCGAGACTGCCCAGAACGCTCTGCCGGTCGCGCTGGCCTGCGCGGCGGTCGGGATCGTGGTGGGGGTGGTCGCCGTGACCGGTCTCGGCCTCAAGATCGCCAGCGGCATCGTGGCCCTCTCCGGCGGTCACCTCCTTCTCACGCTTCTGTTCACGACGGTGGCGGCCCTGGTGCTCGGAACGGGTCTGCCCACATCGGCGACCTACATCATCACCTCCGTCATGGCTGCCCCCGCGCTCCTCAAGCTCGGGCTGCCGCCACTGGTCGCTCACATGTTCGTCTTCTACTTCGGCATCCTGGCTGATCTGACGCCGCCCACCGCGATCTCCACCTACGCCACCTCCGCGATCGCCGGCGCCGATGTCTGGCGGACCCAGTGGACGGCCATGCTCCTGGCCCTGTCGGGGTTTCTCATCCCGTTCAGCTTCGCCTACGATCCCTCGATGTTGCTCGTCCAAGCCACCCCGCTCGGCGTCATCGGCCGAACTGCCGCCGCGACGCTGGGGATTCTGATGCTGGGGGCGGGGATCGTCGGATACCTCTGGGCGCCAACCCGCCTCCTCGAGCGCTTCGCCCTCCTGGTGGGTTCCCTCCTCCTCATTTTTCCCGGGCTGTGGGGCGACCTCCTGGGAGTGCTCGCCTTCGTGGGAGTGTGCGCGGCTCAGCGTCTTCGCCGGACGGGAAGTCCGTCAGCCCCCCGCGCTCTTTCCGAACCTTGACACTCCCCAGCGGCCGGCCGATCATGGCATTCACCTCTCGGAGCCCGGATTATTCACGAGAATAATCCGGGCTCTACGAACATCGCATGGATTTCAACATGGTCTGTTCCGTGTTCCGAT
>JACQWA010000403.1 GCA_016209425.1 Candidatus Rokuibacteriota bacterium | reverse complement strand
CAGCAGCTCCGGGCCGTCAAGGCCTCCCCCGGCTTCCCGAAGGCGTGAGATGAGGGTGGTCCTCCGCCACCCGAAGCGCGAGGTGGAGGTGGCCGGCCGCCGCCGGGTGAAGGAGCTCCTCAAGGAGCTCGGCCTCCTTCCCGGCACGGTGCTCGTCATCCGCGGCAACGAGCTCCTCACGGCCGACGCGGTGGTGGGCGAAGACGACGTGATCGAGGTGCGCCCCGTGATCTCGGGAGGAACCCCATGAAGTGCCGCAAGTGCGGCGGGCTCGCGGCCGTGGAGCTGCGCCGCCACAACGCGGCCTTCTGTCCCCCGGATTTCATCGCGTTCTTCCGCAACCAGGTGAGCGAGGCGGTGCGGCGCCACCGGATGTTCACGCGGGAGGAGTCGGTGCTCGTGGCCGTCTCGGGGGGCAAGGACTCGCTGGGCCTCTGGGATGTGCTCCTGGACCAGGGGTACATGACCACCGGGCTCTACCTCGACCTCGGCATCTATGACTACTCGAAGGAGTCCAGGGCCAAGTGCGAGGCCTTTGCCGCCCACCGCGGCGCGCCGCTCCTGGTCGTGTCCGTGGAGGAAGCAGTCGGGGCGCCGATCCCTGGGGTGCAGGCCGCCACGCGCCGCCCGACCTGCTCGGCGTGCGGGCTCAGCAAGCGCTATCTGATGAACAAGGCGGCCCTCGACTACGGCTTTCCCGTCGTGGCCACCGGTCACAACCTGGACGACGAGGCGGCCGCGCTGTTCGGGTCGATCCTGCACTGGCAGGCCGAGCCGCTGGCCCGTCAGTCCCCCGCGCTTCCCTCCACGCACCCCAAGCTCGTCAGACGGGTCAAGCCGCTCTACCGCCTCTCCGAGCTGGAGACCGCCGCGTACGCCTTCCTGCGGGGGATCGATTACATCGTGGAGGAGTGCCCGTTCGCCAAGGGCGCCACGTCCCTCATGCACAAGGAGATCCTCAACCGGCTGGAGGAGGCCTCCCCCGGCGCCAAGCACAATTTCCTCTACGGGTTCCTCGAGAAGGGCCGCCCGGCCTTCGAGCGGATGAGCGCCGTCGCGCTCAACGAGTGCGCCCGCTGCGGACAGGTCACTACCGGCACGCTCTGCGGCTTCTGCAAGCTGGCCGACCAGGTCAAACGCTCGCGGTGACCGGCCCGCCCGCCGCGACCCCCGAGCCGCCGGATCAGCTGATCTTTCTGGGCACCGCCGGCGGGCGCATGTCCGTGGCCAAGCAGCTCCGCGCCTCGGGCGGGTTCTGGGCCGTGCTGGGCGGCACCCGGATCCACGTCGACCCCGGGCCCGGCGCCCTGGTTCACTGCCACTCCCGGGGTTTGCGCCTCGACCCCGTCACGCTCGACGCCATCGTCCTGACCCATCGGCACCTCGACCACAGCGGCGACGTCAACGCGATGATCGAGGCCATGACCGAGGGCGGGAAAAAGCGGCGCGGGCTCGTTCTCGCCCCTGAGGACGCCTACGAGGGAGACCCGGTGATCCTCCGCTACGTGCGGGAGTACGTGGCGGCGACCGGCCTTTTGACCGAGGGCGGCGCCCATCAGGTCGGCGCCATTCGGATCGAGACGCCCCTCAAGCTGAGACACTCGGCGGAGACGTACGGCTTGCGGCTGGTGGGCCCGCACCTGACGGTGGCCATGATCGCGTGCACGGGGTACTTCCCGGAGCTCGAGACCGCTTACAGGGGCGACGTCCTGGTCCTGAACGTCGTCTTCTATCCTCGTAGGACGGATACGCATCTTTGCCTGGAGGACTGCGAGCGCCTGATCGCCGCCATCCGGCCCCGGCTCGCCATCCTCACCCATTTCGGGCTGACGATGGTGCGGGCGAAGCCGTGGGAGCTGGCGGATCGGGTGAGCCAAGCCACCGGCATCCGCACGCTGGCCGCGCGCGACCACCAGCGCCTGGACCTCACCGCCGCCCTCTCGCGCGGCTGATCCGGTTGTCCTGCGGGGGCCGGGCGTGCCCGGTCTCTCCGACGATTGACAGGCCGATGCAGGGAGGCTAAGATGAATCGGCGTTCAGTGAAAAGGAGGCTTTCATGGACACTGCGATGATTGTGGGAGCCGTGCGGACGGCGGTAGGCAAGAAGAACGGCAAGCTTTCGGGCGTCCGGCCGGACGACCTGCTGGCGCTGACGCTCAGGGAGCTGGTCGCGCGCACGAAGGCGGATCCCAACGAGATCGAGGATGTCGTGATCGGCTGTGTGGACCAGGTGGGCGAGCAGGGGTTCAACATCGCTCGCAACGCCGCGCTGATCGCCGGGTTCCCGCTCGACGTGTGCGGGGTGACCCTGGACCGGATGTGCGGCTCTGGCCAGCAGGCAGCCAACTTTGCCGCTATGGGCGTCATGGCAGGGCAGTACGAGGCGGTCATTGCCGGCGGGGTCGAGCACATGACGCGGGTCCCGATGGGGTCCAACGGCCAGGGCCCGGGGGAGGGGCCCATCAGCCCGCGACTTTCCGACCGCTACAACATCATCCCTCAGGGGCTGTCCGCCGAGATGATCGCCGAGAAGTGGGGGCTCAAGCGCGAGGAGCTGGACGAGTTCTCCGCCCGGAGCCACGAGAAGGCGGCCCGGGCGATCGCCGAGGGGCGCTTCAAGCGGGAGATCGTCCCGGTGACGCTTCCGGACGGGACCGTCTTCGAGACCGACGAGGGCGTCCGGGTTCCGGTGAACCGGGAGAAGATGGCGAGCCTCGCTCCCTCCTTTAAGCCGGACGGCGTGGTGACGGCGGCGAATTCGAGCCAGATCTCCGACGGCGCGGCCGCTCTGCTCGTGATGTCGGAGGCCAAGGTCAAAGCGCTCGGCCTCAAGCCGCGCGCCCGGTTCGTCGCCACGGCGCTGGCCGGGGTGGACCCGACCATCATGCTGACCGGCCCCATCCCCGCGACCCAGCGCGTGCTGAAGAAGGCCGGGCTGACCCTCGACCAGATCGACCTCGTCGAGATCAACGAGGCCTTCGCCTCGGTGGTGCTGGCATGGGAACGCGAGCTCGGTCCCGACATGTCGAGGGTCAACGTCAACGGCGGGGCCGTCGCCCTCGGTCATCCCCTGGGCTGCACCGGAGGCAAGCTGCTGACGACGCTCCTGCACGAGCTTGAGCGCACCGGCGGCCGCTACGGGCTTCAGACGATGTGCATCGGCTT
>JACQWA010000390.1 GCA_016209425.1 Candidatus Rokuibacteriota bacterium | reverse complement strand
GTCATCACCCCCTTCGGGGTGAGACGGTCGCGCACGATGGTGTAGAACTCCTTGGTGAAGAGGAGGCAGGCGGGGCCCTGCTCGAGAGGCTCGACGAGGTCGATGACGATCAGGTCGAACCGCTCGTCCGTCCGCTCGAGCCAGGCGCGGGCGTCCTCGTGGCGGAGCTCGGTGCGGGGGTCGTCGAAGGCGCCCTGGTGCATCTCGGGCAGGTGCTCGCGGCTGCGGGCCACGACCTCGTCGTCGATGTCGACCCTGACGGCCCGCGTGTTGCTCGGGTGCCTCAGGATCTCGCGGTGGGTGGCGCCCTCGCCGCCGCCGATCACGAGGGCCCGGGCGGGCCGCCCGTCGACGGCCAGGAGGCCCGGATGGACCAGGGCCTCGTGGTAGATGAACTCGTCGGCCTGGCTACTCTGGATCCGCCCGTCGAGGACGAGGCACTTCCCGTAGGACAGGGTCTCCATGATCTCCATCTGCTGGAACTTGGTGCGGGCGGCCACGATCGTCCGGCCGATGGCGTGCACGTGGCCCTCGACCGGCGTGGTGGTCTCGAAGAACCACTTGTAGCTCTGGGGGCTGATCATCCGGGCAGGGCCACCGCCGGCTTGTGCGGCATCGGAAACCCGCTCTGCACGAAGACTCCGCGCTGGAGCTCCACGATCGAGGCGCGTTCAGCCGCAAACTGCTCGACCAGGTAGCTGGCCGCCACGTCGGGCCTCAGGGCGTCTCCGCAGGAAAAAATGTCCACCGCCGCGTACCGATACTCCGGCCAGGTGTGGATGGACAGGTGCGACTCCGCGATGACTACGACCCCGCTGATGCCGAACGGGTTGAACTCGTGAAAGATCACATCGACGATGGTGGCCTGGGCGCGCTTCGCCGCCTCCACCAGCGCCCCCTTCACGGCTTCCAGGTTGTTGATGACCTGGGCGTCGCAGTCGAACAACTCGAGGAGCAGGTGCCGTCCCAGAGCGTGCAATCCGATCGCCCCCCTTTCTCTCCTCCCTCCGAAAAAACTTTTTCCAGACGAATTTTTTTCACTGTAGGGCCCATTTTTTTCAAATGCAAGAAAAAAATGCGGGTTTGGGGGAGCCGCCCGGCCAAAATTTTGCTTGCATTCTCGAGTCCAGCCGCTAAGATGGGCGAAAATTCGTGGTACGGAGTGGCCGAACTCCGAAGGGGGCGAGTAAGGAGGGCCGGATGCTCGGGAAAAAGGTGACCAAGGTGGCGGCGACTGCCGGACACGCGGAAGGCTCCACGCCCCTCAACGCCTTCGACAACGCGCTCCTGGCGGCGGGTATCGGCAACATCAACCTCGTCAAGATCTCCAGCATCATCCCTCCCGACGTCGACATCGTGGGCCTCCCCCGGATCAAGCCCGGCGCCCTCATCCCCACGGCCTACGCCTACTCGACCGGGCGCCGGCCGGGGCAGGTGATCTCGGCCGCGGTGGGCTACGCGCTCCCCGAGGACCGGACCCGCTCCGGGGTCATCATGGAGTACCACGACGGGAGCTCCCTCGGCGAGGCCGAGCGGGCGATCCGCCAGATGCTGGAGGAGGCCTTTCGAGTCCGGGGGGAAACAATCCGAGAGTTGAAAGTGTTCGCCGCCGAGCACCGGGTGGAGCGAATCGGGTGCACGGTGGCGGCGGTGACGCTGCTGTCCGAAGAGGATATTCTTTAGCTGAGACCGGTTTCGCCTCCGTTCATCGCCTGTACCCGCTCCCCTGCCGAGGCCCAGATCCTCCTCTTCGGCATCCCCTTCGAGGGAACGGTCAACCTCCGCAAAGGCGCCGACCGCGGCCCCGTGGAGCTCCGCCTGGCCTCCGACTCCATCGAAACGTACTCGCCGACGCTCGGCAGGGACCTCGAGGACTTGCCCCTGGCCGACCTGGGCGATTGCGAATTGCCCGAGGGCAGTCCGCGAGCCCAACTCGATGCCGCCAGGCAGCAGATCAGCCGCTTCTGGAAGCCGGGCCTCCGGCTGGTCATGCTGGGCGGCGACCACACCGCCACGCTGCCCGTCATCGAGGTCCTGGCCGCCGCCGGCCCCGACCTCAGGATCCTCCACCTCGACGCCCACCCGGACAGGCGGGCCGAGTTCCTCGGAGAGCGCTTTAACTACGCCTCCGCCCTCGCCCGCGTCATGGAAGTGGTGCCGCCGGAACGGGTCTTCCAGGTCGGCATGCGCACCGGCTCACGGGAGGAGTTCGAGCATCGGCACCCGCACTTCTTCCCCGCGACCACCCACGTCCCCGCCACCGCCGTCAGGTTGATTCTCCCCGAGCTCCGTGCCCACCCGCTCTATGTGACGATCGACATCGATGTCCTGGACCCGGCCGAGGCCCCAGGCACCGGCTCCCCCGAGCCCGGTGGGCTCCGGGTGCCCGAGCTGGTGGAGATCCTCCGGCTCCTTGAGGGAGTGGAGGTCGTCGGGACCGACTTGGTCGAGGTGGCGCACGCCCACGATCCTTCGGGGCGGACCGGGATTGCCGGCGCCTGTATCCTCCGCGAGGCGATCCTCAGCTGGTGGGGGAAATGACCACGGACCTTCGACCTCCCCGACCGCCGAGGCCGCTCTCGCGCTCGCTCGGATGGATCGCCAACCGGCAACGGACGGCCGAGGCCGCTCGACGGCCCAGGCGTCAACCTCGAATGACGCGGAAGGGTCTCTACTCGAACCCCCAATACTACGAGGTCGCCTTCGACCTCAACCGCAAGCCAGAGGTGGATTTCCTCGAGGGCTGCTTCAAGCGTTACAGCGGCCGGCCGGTGAGGCGAGTCCTGGACATTGCCTGCGGCACCGGCCCGCACCTGCTCCGCCTTGCCCGGCGGGGTTACCAGATGGCCGGGCTGGATCTGTCCCGCGACAACATCGCCTACGTCCGGGCTCGGGCCAACGCCCTCCGCCTGGAGGTCTCCCTGCACGTCCAAGACATGACGCGCTTCGCGCTCCCGGCGCCCATGGATGCCGCCATCTGCATGCAAGACTCGCAGGGCCACCTCTTGACCAACGCGGACATCCTGCGCCACTTCCGCGCCGTCGCACGCGCGCTCAGGCCCGGCGGGCTCTACATCTTCGACCGCTTCATCCCCTCGTCGTGGACGAACCCGGCCAGGCGCTGGTCCTGGACCCGCCGACGGGGCAGGCTGACCGTGCGCGCCACCTTCGCCGCCCTGGAGGCCGTCAACCCGGTGACCCAGGTCTTCAGGGAGGACATGAGCTTCGAGGTCGTGGAGAACGGAACAGTCAGGCACTACCACCAGCACCACCTCTCCCGCATGGTCTTTCCCCAGGAGCTGAAGGCGCTGGTCGCACTGGCCGGTGGGCTCGAGTTCGTCGAGTGGTTCTACGGCTTCAAGCCCCACCAACTCCTTCACCGCGCCAGGCATCCGCTCATGATGATCGTCGTCCTTCGCAAGCAATAGCGCGGGGGCCGGTCCTTTCCCTTCAGTGGCAAAGCTGATCCTGAAGCGCGGAAGGGACGCGCGGGTTAAGGGCGGCCATCCCTGGATCTACCGCAGCGAGGTGGCCGAGGTCGCCGGTGACTGGCGGACGGGCGAAGCCGTGTCCGTGCTCGACGGCGAGGGCCGGTTCGTCGGCCGGGGCTTCTACAACCCCCGCCCATCCCTGGTCTGCCGCCTCCTCACCCGCCAGGACGAGCCGGTTGATGGGGCCTTCTTCCGGAGGCGGATCGCCGCCGCCCTCGCCATCCGGCGGGAGGCCGGCCTCGTGTCCGATGCCTTCCGGGTGGTCTGGAGCGAGGCCGACGGCCTGCCGGGCCTCATCGTGGACCGCTACGCGTCGGTCGCCGTGATTCGGTGCCTCACCCTGGGGATGACGCGCTGCCGGCCCTGGATCGTTGAAGCCCTGCGGGGGCCCGAGGGGCTGGCCGATTACCACTACGGTCACGACGAGGTCACGGCGGGGCGCCTGGAAGGATTCGAGCCGCTCCGGGGGTGGATCGACGCCGCGGGGCCGCCGGAGATCGAGATCCGCGAGGGGCCGTGCCGGTTCGTCGTGTCTATCGAGGGCGGGCAGAAGACCGGCTTCTACCTCGATCAGCGGGAAAACCGGGCGCTCGTCGCCGGGCTCGCGCACGGCCGGAGATTCCTGGATGTCTTTTGCTACTCCGCAGCCTTCGCCTGTCAGGGGCTGGCCGCCGGCGCGGCTCGCGCGGTGGGAATTGAAAGCTCCCCCGAGGCGGTCGCGTTCGCCCGCAGGAATCTGGCGTTGAACGGCCTCGAGGACCGAGCGGAGCTCAGGGAGGGAAACGCCTTCGATCTGCTCCGGGGCATGGAGCGGACGGGGGAGCGCTTCGACCTCGTCGTGCTCGACCCGCCGCCCTTCACCCGGACGAAGGCGGCGCTCGAAGCGGCGGCGCGGGGCTACAAGGAGATCAACCTGCGTGCCCTCAGGCTCCTCAGCCCGGGGGGCATTGTGGCCACCTTTTCCTGCTCCCACCATGTCTCGCCGGCTCAGTTCGAGGAAATCTGCCGAGCCGCCGCCGCCGATGCCCGCGTGACGGTTCGTGTGCTCGCCTCCCTCACCCAATGCCGCGACCACCCAATCCTGCTCAACGTCCCCGAAACGCGCTACTTGAAGGGCCTCCTCTTGGAGGCCATCAGCTAGGAAGCACGGAGGGGCCTCGACGGCCCCCCCGTGAGCCCCCCCGAGAGGTTGCGCGGGCCGGGTACCCGCGGCGAAGCCGCGGGTGCGCGCTCGAAGAGCCAACCGAGGTTAGTGTTAGTGTTAGTCCGGCGCGCTCCTAGGACGCCGAGCGCGTGGCGGCCTCCCGCAGCAGAGCCGAGACGTCCGCGAAGGTGAACGGCTTGGGGAGGGTCAGGGCCGCGGCTTCCCTCACCAGCTCGACCATGTCCGGGGATCTCGCATTGCCGCTCATGAACGCCAATCGGCGAGCCAGCGGAGAGCCGCGATCTCGCAGGATCTCCCAGAACCGCCGCCCGCCCATGCCCGGCATCTTCAGGTCCACGATCAGGAGATCGTAGGGGGAGGTCTCTACGCGCTCAAGCGCCTCCCTCCCACCCCCCGCCACCTCGGCGCTGTGCCCGAGTCGCAGGAGCAGGCCGCTCAGAACCCCCGCCACCCCGGCCTCGTCTTCGACCACCAGAATTCGCATCGGCCTCGACGGCAGGCTCGGCGACCTCCCGAGATCCGCGTTCGGGGCGCCAACTGGGAGCTCCACAATAAACTTCGCCCCGCCCTCCGGGCGGTTCTCGGCCCAGAGGCGGCCGCCGTGCTCCGCCACGATCCCGTAGGAGACGCTCAGCCCGAGCCCCGTCCCCACTCCGGGCGGCTTCGTGGTGAAGAACGGATCGAAGATCCGAGGCAGATCCTCCGGAGAAATCCCGGGCCCGTCATCGACGATCTCCGCCCGCACCCCGGCCGCGAGGGGGCGCACGCGCACGAGGATGGTGCCGCGTTCGTGGGCCATCTTGATGGCCTGGTGGGCGTTCTGCACGAGGTTGAGGAACACCTGCAAAAGTTGGTTCTCGTCGGCCCAGACCGGCGGCGCTGGTACGAGCTGGGTCTCGACCTGGATGTTGTCTGCCTGGAGGTGGTACCCCTTCAGATCCAGGACGCGCTGGAGCTGGTCGGCCACCACGCAGGGGGAGCGCTGCGGAGGGTAGCGCCCCGCGAAGACGAGCAGGTTCTGGACGATCCGCGCGGCCCGGACGGTCTCATCGGAAATGACCTGGAGCCGCCCCTTCATTTCAGCGCCGAGGTGGCTCAGGAGGAGGAGCTGGACCTCCCCCAGGATCGACGTGAGGGGGTTGTTGATTTCGTGGGCCACGCCCGCCGCCAGCTCGCCAATCGCGGAGAGTTTTTCGGCGTGAATCAGTTGGGCCTGAGTGCTGCGGAGCTCGTCGAATTGACGCCGGAGCTCCGAGTAGAGCCGCGCGTTGTCGAGCGCCAGCCCGATCTGGTCGGCGGCCGACTCCAGGAGCGCCACCTCCTCCTCGGAGAACGGGTCCGGCGTCTGTCGCCCGAGGGAGAGGGTCCCGAGGATCCGGTCGCGCGCCCGGATCGGCACGCAGACGAAGCCGCGGATCCCCTCGGCGGCGACCACGGGCCGCGCGGCGAAGAGAAGGTCCGGCGCGGCGAGGACCTCATCGAGCACGACGGCGCGCCCCTCGGAGGCCACCTGGCCGATCAACCCCTCCCCCACCGGGAGAACCTCGTTGACCTCACGGAGCCTTGCCGACAGACCCCGGTGGCCGCGGAGGATGAGGCTCCCCCCATCCGGGGAGATCAGGTGAAAGCTGGCGAGTTCATGCCCCGTCACCTGCGTGAGGGCCGCCAGGGATTTCTCCAGGACCTCCTCGAAATCCAGCGAACGGCTGACCGCGGCGGCCACCGCGCGGAGGATGGCCAGGTGGCGTCCGACCGGGCCCTCCGTGGAACGGTTCGTCATGTGGATTGAGACCGGGCGACCCAGTCGAGGGCGAGGCCGAGCGCGGCGTCGAGCTTGGCTGGATCCTTGCCCCCCGCCTGGGCCAGGTCGGGCCGGCCGCCGCCGCCGCCGCCGCAGGCCCGGGCGACCTCCTGGATCAGCTTGCCCGCGTTGAAGCGCGGCGTCAGGTCCTTGGTCACGGCACTCACAAGGCTCACCTTGTCGCCCTTGACGCTCCCGAGACAGATGACTCCCGAACCCAGGCGTTCACGCACCGAGTCAACGACGGCGCGGAGCCCGTCCGGATCCAGCCCGTCCACCCGCGCCGCCACCACCGCCACCCCCCCGACCTGGCGGGCGGCCGCCACCAGCTCCTCCGCCCGGGTCTTCGCCAGGCGTCCTTCCAGGGCCTCCAGTTGCTTCTCCAGCTGCCGTTGCTCGTCCAGGAGCTTGGCGAGGCGCTGGGGCACCTCGAGCGGTGGGATCTTGAGGATGGCGGCGGCCTCCCGGAGCGCCGACTCCTCCCGCTCGACGTGGCGGAGGGCCGCGTCCCCCGTCACGGCGGTCAAGCGGCGGACTCCGGCGGCCACGGCGCCTTCCGAGACGATCTTGAACAGGCCGATCTGCCCCGTCTGCTCCAGGTGGGTGCCGCCGCACAATTCGGTCGAGAAGTCGCCGATCCTGACCACGCGCACGCGCTGGCCGTACTTCTCACCGAAGAGCGCGAGCGCGCCCAGCTTCAACGCCTGCTCCAGGTCGGTCCACAACGGGTCCACGCGGAGGTTGTCGCGCACCTTCTCGTTCACGAGCTCCTCCACCTGGTCAATCTCCCGGTCCCTGACTTGGGAGCCGTGCGTGATGTCGAAGCGCAGGTGATCGGGCGCGACCAGCGAGCCTGCCTGGGTGACGTGGGTGCCCAGGACCTTGCGGAGCGCCGCATGGAGGAGGTGCGTTCCCGTATGGTGCAATTGAAGTCCGCGACGGCGCGGCGACTCCACCCACACCGCCACCTCCTCCCCTTCCCGGAAGCCTCCTGACTCCACCTTCACGCGGTGGACGATGAGGCCGCTCCCCCGGAAGTGAGTGTCGAGGATTCGGCCGTTCCCCTGGCGGCCAAGAATGCGCCCCGTGTCCCCAACCTGGCCGCCCGATTCGGCGTAGCACGGCGTCCGGTCCAGGATCACCTCCACCTCGTCGCCGGAAACGGCCTCGGGGAGCCGACGGCCGGCCCTGACCATGACGACGATCCGGCCGGGGGCGTTCAGGGTCTCGTAGCCCAGGAACTCGACGCTGGAGACCTCGGCGGCGAACTCCGCATAGATCCTCGCCGACTCGGCTTCCTCTCCGGCCCCGAAGGCCGCGCTGGCGCGGGCGCGGGCGCGCTGGGAGGCCATCTCCGCCTCGTACGCGTCCAGGCTCGCCTGAGGCACCGACCAGCCGGCCTCCTGGAAGACCTCCTGCGCCAGGTCGAGCGGGAAGCCGTAGGTGTCGTAGAGGGTGAAGAGGAACTTGCCGTCTGCCACCGTCTCCTGCGCCTCCCGGTTTGCCTCCAGATACTCGCGGATCTTCGCCGTCCCCGTGTCCAGCGTCTCGGCGAAGCGCTCTTCCTCCGCCTTCACCACCTCTTGAACCCGCGGCTTCTCGCGCTCGAGCTCGGGATACGCCGGGGCCATCACCGCCGCCACCCCCGCCACCGCCCGCCAGAGGAAGGGTTCGTAGAGGCCGAGCAGGCGGCCGTGGCGCATCGCCCGGCGCATGATCCGGCGCAGGACGTACCCGCGCCATTCGTTGGACGGGTAGACGCCGTCGGCGATCAGGAAGGTCGCCGCGCGCGCATGGTCGGCGATCACGCGCAGGGACACGTCGTCGGTCTCGGAGGCCGTGTACCGCTTCCCCACGACCTTCGCCACCGAGTCGAGAATCGGCCAGATGAGGTCCGTTTCGAAGACGGAGCCCTTGCCCTGCATCACCGCCGCCATCCGCTCCAGACCCATCCCCGTGTCGATGGAGGGCTTCGGGAGCGGGCTCAGGGCTCCCCCGGCGTCCCGGTTGAATTGCATGAAGACCAGGTTCCAGACTTCCAGCCAGCGATCGCACTCGCAGGCCGGGCCGAGGCATCGGCGCCCCTCCTGCTCCGCCGCGCACGGGAGGGACTCCCCCTGGTGGAAGTGGATCTCGGAGCACGGGCCGCACGGCCCTGTTTCCCCCATGGCCCAGAAATTGTCGGCTTCCCCCAGGCGCAGGATTCGCTCCTGGGGAAGCCCCGCCACCGTCTGCCAGAGGCTGAACGCCTCGTCGTCGGCGGTGAAAACCGTCGCCCAGAGCCGGTCCCGGGCGAGCCCCATCTCCTTCGTGAGGAACTCCCACGCGAAGGCCACGGCCTCCGCCTTGAAGTAGTCGCCGAAGGAGAAGTTCCCGAGCATCTCGAAGAAGGTGTGGTGCCGGGCCGTGCGCCCGACGTTCTCGAGGTCGTTGTGCTTGCCGCCGGCCCGCACGCACTTCTGGCAGGAGACCGCGCGCACGTAGGGGCGCCGGTCCTCGCCGAGGAAGACGGACTTGAACTGGACCATCCCGGCGTTCGTGAACAGAAGCGTCGGGTCCTGGGCAGGAACGAGCGGCGAGGATTGAACGACAGTATGACCATTCCGACCGAAGTAATCGAGGAAGCGCTGGCGAAGCTCGTGCCCGGTCATAAGACCATCGTATCGTACCACGCCGGGCGCACCCCTCTGAGGCTACTCGGGCCCTGTCCTCCCTGTTTCGATCTCATCGCCCACCTCTCTGGGCGCGAAGCTTGGCATAAGCGATCGCCCGCCCGGTCAACGATGCGATAAAGTTCCCAAAGCTGAGCTCGGGCGAGGGCTCCCGAAATTTCCCCTTTAGCCCAGTGACGCTGTCCGACAGCAGGAACCACGCAGCGTCATAGAGACGCTCGCGCACTAGCTTTTGGCAGAACACTTCGTACCGTTTCGCGTACGATGCTTCTCGAAACTCCTCAAAGACTGGAAAATGCGGCTCCGAAACAGCAACGGGGCTCGTGGAACGCGGTGCTTCCTCCAACAGCATGAAGTACCCGAGCCAAGGACGCGGAGACTTTCTGAACGCGCCCTCACGGTAGGCCGTCCAAAGGTCTGTGGCGCTGCCCAATGCCTCCTCGGTCCGATTATTGTAATTGTTGCCGAACGAGGGACCTACCTGAGACTTGAACTCGATCGAAGCCAAGAGATGACCTTCAACGACTACAAGAAGATCCCACTCCTTCGTTGGCCTGAAGAAGCCCGGCAGCTCGACGTGCTTCCTGCGGAAGATCGTTCCATCAGGAATCCCGCTCTCAATAAGCAAGTCGCTCACCAGCTTGATGAATCCGTCAAGCTGCGCACCGCCGGTAACGGCACTCCTGCTTCCCTGATCACGTTTACCGCTGGCTGCGCCTTGCTTCCTCTCCTGTTGCTGTCGGGTCTTCCAGAACTGACGGACTGCGGACGACACTCTCGATTCGAGATCGCTCATACACAGTGTCTATTCGACCTCACCACGTTGATCGTCGTTTTAGCGAAGAGATCCGCGGTAGCACCACTTAGCCGCTGATACGCCAGATCGAAATAGTGTGAATCCACCTCGAAGCCTACGCTGTTCCGGCCCCACCTCGACGCAGCAAGGTTTGTCGTCCCCGTCCCCATAAAAGGATCCAAAACTGTGTCGCCCACGAAGCTAAACATTCTAATAAGTCTCTCAGCGAGCTCAAGGGGGTACGGTGCTGGGTGTTGCTTCGTAGAAGCACCGGTCAGACCAGTCCAGATTTGCTGAAACCACTTCTGGTGGTTCTCAGCCGAAATGACGCTCATCACCCGGGTAGCGACGGATGGACTGCGGTAACCGCCCGGCTTCCGTTCCATGAGGACAAATTCGATGTCGTTCTTGATGACTGCATTCGGTTCGTAGGGCTTTCCAAGAAAGCCAGAGCCATTCTCAACTTCGTAAGCCGCGTTCGCGATCTTGCTCCAAATGATCGGGGCGAGGTTGTCATAGCCCATTTTGCGACAGCGCTCTTGAATTGAGGAGTGAAGAGGCACGACGGTATGCCGCCCGTCGTTTTCGCGCCGCGACAGGCAAACGTCCCCTACCACGCAGATCAGGCGACCGCCTGGCACGAGGACCCGGAAGCAGTGCTTCCAAATCTTGTCGAGTTCCGCCAGAAACTTCTCGTAGTCACCAATAAGACCTAACTGCCCCTTAGAACGGGGATATTCCTTGAGGGTCCAGTAGGGAGGGGAAGTGACCACTAGGTGGACACTTTCTGGCTTCAGGGAGGACATCTCGCGAGCGTCATACAAGCAAAGGTCGTGAGTCGTAGGGATCTCGCGAACTGCCGCCTCGATCAGAGCCGTCAGCCTCGGATCCCTAGCGATTCGCGGCAGATCAGTCTGAGGGTTCTCCAGCCTGCCTATTTCGCTCGGGACGAAAGCAGCAACGGCGGTTTTCGTATCGATGAGGGCACTCCTCGCGCTTTGAGCTCGCGCCCTAGTTCGGGGCCCCTTCAAGTACCCCCCCTCACTCCTCAGTCCCGACTTTCAAAAGGCCGCGCAGCACGCGCTGCACCACCTCCCCCGGATACCCCCGCCGGAGCAGGTAGTCCCGGAGCTTCACCGCGGCCCGGGCGGCGTTCTGACGTCGGAGGGCCGGCAGCCGGCGCCGGGCTGCCTCCAGGGCGCGCTCCTCCTCCCCCCTCTCCGCAAAGGCGTCGCGAATGGCGGCGCCGGCGAGCGCGGGGGGAACACCTTTGCGCTGAAGCTCCTCGCGGAGCCTCACGCTCCCGAGATGACGGCGGCCTGCGCGTCCGTCGGCCCACTGGCGGGCGAAGGCCCGGTCGTCGACGTACCCCTGAGCCTCCAGGGCCGCCACCACCTCCTGTGCCACCGCGAGAGGGGCGCCCCGTCGCCGAAGCCGCGCGGTCAGATCGCGGCGGCTCCAGGGCCTGCGGGAGAGGAGATCGTAGGCGACCTGCTTGGCCGCGCCGGCGTCGAGAGCTTTCCGAGGCCGGCGCGAATCGCTGGGAGCGGCCATGCTGGGCGGCAAGGAGGCGTCTGCTACTTTTCCTTCTTGAAGAAGGTGGACCCGCCGGCCGTCGGCGCCTCCGGGGCGGCGGGGCGAGCCGCTGGCTTTCCCGGATCCCCCGCGCCCACCTCCCAGGTCATCTCGGCCGCGGACAGGATGCCGCGGATCTTGAGCGCAAAGTCGTCCGCATTGGTCGCCGCCTCCATGGCGGTCTCGAGGCTGATCAGGTCGTCCCGGTAGAGGGCTAAGAGCGACTGATCGAATGTCTGCATCCCGTACTGCGCCTGGCCGGCGGCGATGACCGCGGGAATCTGAGGCGTCTTCTCCCGATCCCGGATGCAGTCACGGATCAGCCCGGTGCCCACCATCACCTCCACGGCGGGGATCCGACCTTTGCCGTCGGCCTTGACCAGGAGGCGCTGGGAGACGATCCCGGTCATGACGCCGGAGAGCTGGCTCCGGATCAGCTCTTCGTGGTGGGGCGGGATGCCGCCAACGATCCGGTTCACGGTCTCGGCGGCGTTGAGCGTGTGGAGGGTGGAGAGCACGAGGTGTCCGGTCTCGGCGGCGTGCAGGGCCGTGGACATGGTCTCGGGGTCGCGCATCTCCCCCACGAGGATCACGTCCGGGTCCTCGCGGAGCGCGGCGCGGAGGGCCTGGGCGAAGCCCCCGGAGTCCTGCCCCATCTCGCGCTGCCGGATGACGCAGTTCTTGTCCTCGTGGATGAACTCGATGGGATCTTCGATCGTGATGATGTGGTCGTTCCGGTAGCGATTCATGTAGTCGATCATCGCCGCGAGAGTCGTGGATTTGCCGGAGCCGGTTACGCCGGTCACGAGGACCATCCCCCGGCGCTCCATGGAGAGCTTCTCGAGGATCTTCGGAAGGTGCAGCTCCTCGAAGGCCGGGATCTTCCGCGGGATGGCCCGGAGCGAGCCGTTGATCTCCCCCTTGGCCAGGAAGAGGTTGACGCGGAAGCGCGTCGAGCCCTTGAGCTCGTAGGCCAGGTCCATCTCCCGCCCCTCCTCCAGGAGCGCCGTCAGGCGCTGGGGTTTGACGAGCCGCTTGGCCAGGTCGAGCATGTACTCCTGGGTGACGACTGGCCAATCCTGCTGGTGCTCCAGGGCCCCATGGACCCTGAGGATCGGGTGGGCGCCGGGTTTGAGGTGGACGTCGGAGGCGTCCCGTCCCGCGCTGAGGGTCAGGAGTTCGTCGAAATCCATCGCTTTTTGTCCCTCCCGGCTCGTCTCAATGCGGCGCCACCACCGCCTTCAGCCCGAGGGCGGAGCGCACCTTGGCCTCCAGGTCGGCCAGCACCTTCGGGTTCTCCCTGAGAAACTTCTTGGCGTTCTCGCGACCCTGTCCGATTCGCTCGTTCTTGAAGGTGAACCACGTGCCGGACTTCTCCACGAGCCCCTGCTCCACCGCCTGATCCAGCACGCTCCCCTCCTTCGAGATCCCTTCGCCGTAGATCATGTCGAACTCGGCCTCCCGGAAGGGCGGCGAGAGCTTGTTCTTGACGACCTTGACCTTGGTCCGCGCTCCCACCGACTCGGTGCCGGACTTGATCGCCTCCTGGCGCCGGATGTCCAGGCGGATTGAGGCGTAGAACTTCAGCGCCCGGCCGCCCGGCGTCGTCTCCGGGGAGTTGTGAACCACCACGCCGTCTGCCAGATACGTGTGACTGCCTTCGATTTCCAGATCGAAACGATTCGGATGGCGAATCGCTGATCTGACGGCCCGCCGTGTGATCTCGACTGGCACGACCCTGAGCCGACTGCGGCTGGAAAGTTCGTCCTCAGTGTTCATCTTGGCATGCCAGCTGAAGCGGCCACGGCATTTCGGATGCAGCTTGTAGTCGACCGCCGGATGGACATAGTTCGCGATACGCTCATGCAGCCGAGCCGTCTGCTCAGAGTTAAACCAGAATCCTCGTCCGTCGTCACGAGGCCGACCCACCCCCAGGCGCTCAAGAGTCGAAGCGACCACTCGCCGTGCGTCGCCCTTCAAAGACTTGTTGTACAGAACCGCCTTCCCCTTTCCCCAGTGCTGATACGAACCCGCGAACGAACCGTCATCGCCGTACCAGACTGCGAGCCCACGCGCGTCCAAGCGGTTCAGCGCGGAGCGCTCTGCGACCCGCGCTCCGTTTCCGTCGTACAGCTCTCGGTGCAGGTCCGCCAGCGCAGGAACGGTCAGCGTGCTGAATCCAACGCCGTTGCCTACACGGCCTATGGGCCTGGCGAAGGGGGCCAGCATGGAGTGTTTCCACTCCAGGTAATCCTTTTGCCTGGCCGAGTGAGCAACGCGAAAGTGGGCAGAGTATTTCCCGACCATCCTGAGTGAACCGTCACCGAGGGTGCTGCCCAGCAAGAGCTGTCGCTGATCCCCTGTCAACTCGTAGTCCGACATGCAAAAGAGCACTCGGTCGCCGACTCGCAGTTCACCAGCGGGCACCTCACCGCGAGGTGTAAAGACCAGGTGGTTCGGTGTGGCGGCGAAGTTCCGCTTTCGTGCGGGTCCACCACGCACCTCGAACTGGATGAACTCGTCCGTCCGACCGTTGTCGAACCAGTTGACGACGCGGCGAGGTTCGATCTTCCCTGTCGCCGGGTCGTACGAAAGCACCTCCACGGGCAGCCGGCGCCGCACCATGCGGCCGATCCGCTCCCTGCTTCCGTCGGCCAGGAGCACACGCGTGTCATAATGCAGACAGCCGAACATCACGCCGATCTTCTCGCGGATTTGGTTGATGAAGACGACCGCGGTGCCCGAGCGCGAGATCGCCGCCGTGAGCTTGCGGAGCGCCTGGGACATGAGCCGCGCCTGGAGGCCCGGGAGCGAGTCGCCCATGTCGCCATCCAGCTCGGCGCGCGGCACCAGGGCGGCAACCGAGTCCACCGCGATCACATCCACGGCGTTGGAGCGAACGAGGGTCTCCGCGATTTCCAGGGCCTGCTCCCCGGTGTCGGGCTGGGCGATCAGGAGTTCGTCGGTGTTGACGCCCAGGTTCTTGGCGTAGATTGGGTCCAGCGCGTGCTCCGCGTCGATGAACGCGGCGATCCCCCCGAGGCGCTGGGCCTCGGCGATGACGTGGAGGGCGAGCGTGGTTTTCCCCGAGGACTCGGGACCGAAGATCTCGGTGACACGCCCGCGCGGGATTCCACCGATCCCGAGGGCGACGTCCAAGGCGATGGAGCCGGTGGGGATGACCGGCACCTCTTCGAACGCCCCGCCGGCCCCAAGACGCATCACGGCCCCCTTGCCGAACTGCCTCTCGATCTGGGAGATCGCGAGCTCCAGCGCCTGACGACGGTCGCTCTTTACCTCGGCCATACTTTCCTCCCACGAATATCGGAGGGGGCGTCCCTCGCGAATCGGCCGGCGGATAATGACAAACTACCAATCTTACAAGGACTTATGGCCATTGTACGGGGGGAGCCCGGGGAAAGTCAATCCGCGCGTTCATCGTGCGCCTGTTATGGCGGGGGCGCGAGCCACTGTCAATGTCCAGAATTTGATACGGAGAAAGAAGCGAGAGCCCGACGGTGAGGGTATCGGACTGGGCGGGAGTCTGGATGTTGCCCAGATGATGTGTCAGGGAAGCGGGACGTCGTCGATATTGCCCGCCAGAATCGCGTCCGGCGAGACCCCGCTCCGGAGCGCCTCCACCAGCTTGTTCAGCCGGATCAGGCGCTCACTGGAGGGAGGATGGTCCGAGATGAAGCTGAACGACCTGGCGGCCGGGAGTTCCACGGCAAACCGCTCCCACAAGTCGCTGGCCACCCCCGGATCGTAACCGGCGGCATGCAGATAGAGGAGACCGAAGACGTCGGCCTCGCGTTCCATGTCCCAGTCCACCTTGGTCAACGCTCCTCGGACGACGTTCGCGATGACCTTTTCGACGACCGTCGACACGAGTCTCTGGCTCCCCGGGACGATCAGCGCCGCCGCGATACCCACGACGACCGTCGGGAGCGCGAGCCCCAGCTTCCCGACGTCGTGGCGCCGGGTGATGTGAGCGAGCTCATGGCTGACAACCACGGCGAGTTCCGCGTCGGAGCGCAGGAAGCGGAGCATGCCCGTCGTGATCGTGATCGTCCCCGGGGCGGACGACGCGTTGACGGCATCGTCCTCGGCAACCTTGAACTCCACATTCCAGGGGAGATACTCCAGCTCGAGTGGAGTTTCCACCAGCGCTTCGCCACGGCGGACCCGCACCGGCATCGGGCCGGTCACGTCCAGCTCCGCACGCGCAACCAGATCCTGAGATATGGTGATGACCTGCGGGCCGATCTTCTCCAGGTAATCTCCCGCTTGGATTCCCGCCCGCTCGGCCGGCCCTCCGGGCACCACCCCGAGCACAAGCACCCCGTCCCGCTTGGCCACGCCCACGGCATCCGCCAGGGTGTCCGTCGCCTCATCCGCGAGCAGGCCGAGATAGGGGGCGCGCTCCCCCGAGTCCGCATCCGGCACAGCCCTGAGGAGCCGGGCACCTACGGCTTGGATCCTAAGGTTTTGAGCGATGAGATAGCGGGCGGATTTCGCGCGGAGGACTTTCTCAAGGGCTTCGACCTCGGAGGAGGGGACATGCGGACCGGTTGTGGCACAGGCGGAAAGCCACAACACAGCCAAGGCGAGCAAACCCGGAATACACGAACGCCCCCATCGACCACCGCCGTGGTGAAGGAGAGCATTGGAATGTCCAGGAACCCGATCCAGGGGCATCGCCACCTCCCCCGAGGGCCGGACGGTTCGGTCGGGAAAATCACCCGCACTCTAGGCGGGGGCGAAGCGCCTGTCAAGGAAGTTTTTTGCCCGGCAGGGGCGGTCAACACGGGGGAGCGGGGAAGGGAAAGGTCGCAAGCTCGGTGTAACGGGAACCTCCCGGGGAGAGGTCGCTTCGCATGAGGGAGAGCGCGTGCACGTCGAGGCGGCCGAACTCCATCCGCTCGGCGCCCGCCAGCGCCTGCTGGAGCTGGGTGAGCGCGCGAGGCTCTCGCACCCGGCCGATCGTGAGGTGGGGCGAGAATGCTCGCTCCTCCCCGGCAAACCCCCGCCGGGTGAGCGCCGCCTCCAAGCGGGATTGAAGGGCCTGGGCGGTCTGCCCGCCTTCGATCACCCCGACCCAGAGCACCCGCGGGCGGGCCAACCCCGGAAACGCTCCCAGGCCCTGGAAGCGCAGCGAGAACGGGGTCGCACCAGCCACGGCCTCCACGAGGCCCTCCTTGACCCGCTCGAACGCGTCCGGCGGGAGCTCACCGAGGAATTTGAGGGTCAGGTGGAGGTTCGGCGGGGCGACCCAGCTCACACGCGGTCCGAGCGGCCGGAGGTGATCGATCTCCCGAGCAACAGCCGCCCGCACCTCCTCGCTCAGCAGGATTGCCACGAAGGACCGGATCCGCTCCATCAACGGCCGCTCAGGAGCCAGCGCCGGAGCAGGTCCAGCGCCATCTGGGCCGACTGCCACTTGATCGACTCCCGTCCGCCGGCGAAGCGGAATTGGCGCGACTCGGCGCCTCCAGGGTACGCCAGCGCGACGAACACGGTGCCCACGGGCTTGGCGGGACTGCCGCCCTCGGGGCCCGCGATGCCGGTGACCGCCAGCCCCAGCGGCGTGTTGCTTGCGCGGCAAATCCCGCGGGCCATCGCTTCGGCGACCGGCGCGCTCACGGCACCGCGGGCCACCAGGAGCTGGCGGGGGACGCCGAGCAGTTCTTCCTTCGCGCGATTGCTGTAGGCCACGACGCCGCGCTCGAAGTACACCGACGAGCCCGACACGTTGGTGATCCGGTGGCCGAGAAGGCCACCGGTGCACGACTCGGCCACCGCGAGGGTCAACCCACGCTCCCTCAGAAGTCTCCCCACGACACCTTCCAGACTCTCCTGATCCCGCCCGTAGCAATCCACTCCCAAGGCGTCTGCCACCGGACCTTCGAGGTCCCGAAGGGCCGCCTCGGCCAGGGGAAGCGAGGCGGCGCGCGCGGCGAGCCGCACCCACACCTCGCCGTCCACGGGCACGCAGGAGACCGAAACGTCCTCCCCGCTACCGAGCCACGGGCTGATGCGTTGCTCGACTTCAGACGGGGTGAGCCCCGCCGTCTTGAGCGTTCGCACGAGGACGCCTTCCCTGCCCAGGCGCTCGTGGGCGAAGGGGAGGAGGTGGCGTGTCAGAAGATCGGTCAGAGTGGGGGAGACCGCGGGAAGCACCGCCACGGCGGACCGCTCGGTTTCAAGGAGCCAGCCGGGCTCTCCGCCCTCGACGGACCAGAGCACGGCGCCCTGGGGGAGAAGGGCGAGCCGCTCCTCGCGGCGCGGCAGAGGGCGCTCCCGTCGCGCGTGAAGGGCTTCCAGGGTTGCGAGGAGCCGTTCGTTCAGAATGAGCCGAGCCCCCGTGACCCGGGCCAGTACCCGGCGCACGATCTCGCCCCCCGACCCTCCCCCACTCCCCAGAATCACGATCAGTCCATACGTCCCGACCCCCGAGCGAAGCGCAGCCTCCACCGCCGGCTCAGCCTCGTCCACGACCTGGCGTGAAGCCACCGGGAGGCCGTGAGCCAGGAGCGCCTGGGCGACCTGCTGCCCCACCTCATCGGCGGGGGCGGCCAGCCGGCCGGCACTCACGCTCAGGATGAGGACGCCGCTCACGGGGGCCACCCGAATACGGCGCGGCTTGCGGCGAGAAGGAGGAGGGTGTAGACCCCGGCGATCAGGTCATCGACCATGACACCGAGGCCGGCGGCGAGCGACTGGGCCTGCCTCGCGGGAAACGGCTTGACGATGTCGAAGGCCCTGAAGCAGAGAAAGGCAACAATCAGGATCAGCGGCGTTCGCGGGAGTGTGAGCACCGAGACCATCATCCCGGCGACTTCATCAATCACGATGACCCCCGGGTCCTTTCGGCCGTAGAGGCGCTCGATCCGGCCCCCCGCCCAGATCCCGGCGAGAGAGACCCCGATCAGCGTCACAAAGAGGGAGAACGTCGAAAACGGAATGAGCCACAGAAGCAGGGCAGCCAGCAGGCTTCCCGCCGTCCCAGGGGCAAGCGGCGCGAACCCGGCGCCACCGGCCGTGGCAACACCGAGAGCGAGGCGGTCAGTCAGCCGGCTCGCCGACCAGCTCGTATCCTTCCACCTCGACGATGCGGACCCTGGCGAACTGGCCGGGGGTAAGGGTGCGGTCACGCAGGTACACCACCCCGTCGATTTCGGGTGCCTGGCCGGCCATGCGCCCCTCCCAGGGGAACGCGGGATCCTCGCTCGGGCCGTCCACGAGGACCGTCTGAACCGTTCCGTAGAGACACTTCTGCAGCTCCCAAGCGATCCGGTCCTGGGTGTCCTGAACGATCCGGGCCCGCTCGGCCATCACCTCGGGCGGAACCTGGTCAGCCATGACCGCCGCCGGCGTTCCCTCCTCCGTGGAGTAGGTGAAGACCCCAAGGCGGTCGAAGCAGACCTCTTCGACGAAATCGAGGAGGTGCTGAAACGCGGCCTCGCTCTCTCCGGGAAAGCCGACGAGCACGGTCGTCCTGAGCGTCAGCCCCGGGATGGCCTGGCGGAACGTTTTGAAGATCTCTTTCATCCGGCGACTCGTGACGCCGCGCCGCATCCGGCGCAGGATTCCATCGTCCGCGTGCTGGATCGGCATGTCGAGGTACGGCAGGACGCGCGCGCGCTCCCACTTGGCCAGGAGCCGGTCGTTGACGTGGGCCGGGTGGAGGTACATCGGGCGGATCCAGGGGATCGGCGTGTCGGAAAGCGCCAGGAGCAGATCGCCGATGTCTTCATTGCCGGGGAGATCTTTCCCGTAGGCGAGGGTATCCTGAGAGACGAGAATGGCCTCGCGGATCCTTTTCGTCGCCAGCTTCTCGACCTCGGTCACGATGTCGCGGAGCGCTCGGCTTCGATGGTTCCCCCGGAACTGGGGAATCGCGCAGAAGGCGCACCCCATGTCGCACCCCTCGGCGATCTTCACGTAGGCATACGGGACGCGCGCGGCGAGGAGGCGGGGCGTGCCGGCGCCGTAGAGGTAGCCGGGCGGCGCCTCTCCCCACGCCTTCGGCGTCGGGGGCCCCACCCAGTCGGTGCGTCCCCGGACCACCTCCACAATTCGCTCAAGCTCGCCTGTTCCAAGGATCGCGTCGACCTCGGGCAGCTCGGCCAAAAGCTCCCGGCCGTAGCGTTGCGACAGGCACCCCGTGACGATCAGCGAGCGGGCGCGGCCGCCCGCCCTGAGTTGAGCCAGCTCGAGAATCGCGTTGACCGATTCCTCCCGGGCGCGCTCGATGAAGGCGCAGGTGTTCACGACCAGGCAGTCCGCCGCTGTCGGCGTCGCCACGGCCTCGATCCCCGCCGCGGCCAGCATTCCGAGCATCAGCTCGGAATCCACCTGGTTCTTCGGGCACCCCAGCGTCGTCAGATGCACCTTCATGGCAGGACGCCATTATACCAGGCTCCCCCTCACCGTTGTCCTCTCCCCCCATGCTATGCTGGCTCCACCATGAAGCGAGGGCGGAAGGACTGGGGCATGGGGCCGCTCGGTCGTCTCCTGGGGGTTCGCCGGAAGAGCATCGGGAAGGGTGCGACCATCTCGTCGCCCTGGCGACGGGCTCCTTCTACATCCAGGGGGACCGGGCTCAGATGGACCGGTAGTTGACCTCGCCCCCTTTTTCCGGGTTGGCGACCGTCAGGGCCGTCGCCTCAGCGACCTTCAACAGAGATTCGTCGGCCCCCACAAACACCACCTGTTCTCCGAGGTTTTGCTTTGCCCATAGGGCAGAGGCGAGCTGAATGGCATCGAACGCCCTGAGGGGATGCCGTTCTACGAGCCGCCTGATCATTCCCATCACTTCGTCGCTCAGCGCGACGACCGCGAAGGATCTCCAGTCCCGTTCAAAGCTCCTGGCGATCACCCGGTATTGAGCGGCCGTCAGGTCCCTGGCTCGGCGGCGGCGGGCAAAGGCCGACCAGACCTCCGCCTGGCTGACCTTCGACGTCCACAGCAACTCGCCGCGGGAAAAGAACCCTCTGACCTCGGGCGTGCCTTTTTCGACCACATACTTCTTGATGAGGGCGCTGCTGTCCAGATAGATCACCGGCGGTCACGGATCAGCGTCCGAGAGATCGGCTCTCCCCGGATAGTGACCGGGGGCGTCCTGAGGTCCCGCGTCCCCTGCGGAAGGGTAATCACGCCCCGGCGGGCGAGGGCCGCAGCTCGCTGGGCCTTGGACAATCTTCGGCCGTCCTGCTCCTCGATCGGCCCGAGCACCGCCACCGGCTTCCCCCTGTCAGTCACGACGACCCGCTCGCCTTCCTTGACCAGCGCCAGGTAGCGGGTCAACCGGTTTTTCAGCTCTCTGACTCCCACGCCGTGCATGTGGCTATTGTAGTCACATAAAAGACGCTGTCAAGGCATCTCGGTGGGGCAGCCCCCACAAACACCACCGGTTCGGGCTCGCCCTACGAACCGCCGCGCGTGAGCTCGGCTTCGCTGAAAAAGCTCTCCCGGAGGCCGGCGTCCAGCCCGCGGCGCTCCACCAGGACAACGGTCCGGGTCCCCGCCTGGACGTCGCGCACCTCCACTTCGTTGGCGCGCCACAGGGTCCCCTTCACGTTCACCAGCAGCCGCTCGGCCTGGACCTTCTCGAGCTTGCCCCGCTTGTCGTAGTACTCGCGTTTGACCGTGTAGTAGATATCCTTGCGGATCCAGAGCTTTCGCCTGCTGTATCCACTGTCGGCAGCCTGGCGCTCGGTGGCAGGCATGGCCTCGACCACGTAGCACTCCTGGCCCTCCACGACTTCGGTCCCGATGAGCGCGTACGTGTGGAGCTCCAGGCTCTCCGGGCGCAGATCCTCGAAGGCGAAGTCCGTCCCCATGAAGCGGTTCTTCTTGCCGCTCGAGGCGATCCGCTTCACCTTCCGGGTGGCAGGCAGGTAGAGCCACTGATCGTCATTGCCACCCTTCCGTTCCCAGGTGAGCAGCCCCGTGTTCTCCACGTCGGGCGGGGCCAGAAAGCGGATCAGGATCTTGCTGAGGTCCTGAGCATCGGTCAGCGTGTAGGTGACGACCCGGCGCTCCTTGACGGCCCCCCCCTTGTTGATGAGCTTCATGAGCCAGGTCTCCTCCTCGTCCCCCGCACGCTGGAGCTCGCGCTGCTTTTGCATGATCCGGAGTCCCGTCTGGGCCCCCGCCTCGCCCGGCGAGAAGGCGACAAGTCCCACGAGCAGGAAGAGGACGACGCCGGTGCCGCTGCGCGGCGGAGAAATGCTCATCGGGTTCTCTCCTTCAGAAGAAATACCTGAGAAAGAAGAAGAAGCGGTCGTTGTCTCGCCAGCGCCCCCAGAAAGTCTCCGGGGCTCCGGTGAAGAGGTCGAGTCCCGTCTCGGCATGGAGGGCATCGGTGAACTTGTGGGCGAGCTTCAGCTGGAGGTAATGGTTAGCACTCTGGGAGAAGTCGATGGTTCCGCTCAGCTTGAGCTGGGTCTCCTCGCTGAACTTGAAGAGGAGGCGCCCGGCCAGCGCGTTGCGAAAGGCGTTGTTCAGGAGGGCACCGGGCGACTCGGCGCCGCCGATGATCGGAGATCGGGGATCGGAAGAGAGAACGGTCTCGCGGGCGTACTCGGCGATCGCAGTGACCTGCTCGAGCCACTTCAGATCCAGGTCATCCCACGTATAGTTCAGGCCGGCAATCCACTGCACCCGGTCATCCCGGCCATTTTGCTCCACGAACTTGAACGCCCCCTCGCCGTGGACCTCAAACTTCCCGTACGTGGTGGAAACGTCGAGGCCGGCAACCTTCATCCGCGTGAAGACGGGAGTGAAGCGCGGAAGCACCAGATCCGGCGCCAGATCCGGCGCGGGCCGAACCGCCGAACGTCTGATCACCGGGGTGGGCTCGAACCCCTCGTAGTAGCTCGCGGAGAGGTCTACGCCCCCGAACGTGGTCTTGAGCCGCGCGGCGTACTGCATGTTGTCCACATCCCGGGGCGGCAGTTGCCGGTTGTCCACGATCGCAATGACCCCCTCCGGTGGAGGCGGCACCCACCGGCTCCGGAGGAGGGGGATACGGCTCGGCGTGAAGAACGGGATGACGACGACGGTGAGGCTGGCCGGGACCACGGTCAGGCGCGCCGCGGCGGAGTAGACGCCCAGCTTCTCATTGTCGATCACGTCGAGGTAGTCGTAGGGATTGATGTTATCCGTGGGGTTGTAGGCGTCGGCGGTCCCCCAGGCAAAGATCTGTTTGCCGAGCGTCACTTCGACGGCCCCCTGCTGGAAGCCGGCCACCGCCTCTTTGAGGTTCAGGACGCTCCGGCGCTCGTTCTTCTCGGGCACCTGGAGCGTGACCCCTCGGGTCAGGCTGTCGTCATCTTCCCGGATGTCTACCACGACCTTCACGCGGCTCCAGGGGAGGAGGCGCCGGCCCCACTCGACCTCCAGGATTCCCTCGTTCCGGAACTTCCGGTCGTCGTTGGGAGTCTCGTAAAAATGGGAGAAGTTCTTGAAGGTCGCCCTCCCCTTGATCCCCAGCTCGGCGAGGGTGGGTCCTTCGCTCGCCGGCTCCGGGGGAGCCGGTGACTCGCCTCGGGCCGCGGCCGCCACGGTCAGGAGCACGGCCAGGGCGATCGCTGCCGCGGGCCTTGCCCGCGGGCCTAGACGCTCCCCTGGAGCCATTCCGGTCGGTCCGGCGACGGCACGCCGCGGCCTACCGCGACCCCCAGAGCCGAATCGCATCCCGCCACTTGCCGCTCTGCTTCACCCATCCCGCGTCCAGGGGCCTGGCCAGCCGGATCGAGTACATCAGGATCGGCGTCAGGATCAGCTCCGTGATCATCGCCACGAGCATCACCAGGGCCGAGAGCGCCCCGAACTGGACGGTGGGGACGAAGTTCGAGAAGACCAGGACGAAAAACCCCGCCGCCAGGGTCAGCGACACGTAGATGATCGGCCTTCCCTGGATCCGCATCGTGTTGACCATGGCGCGCTTGCGGTCGCCGTGCGCGTTGAGCTGGCGGCTGTAGGTCACCACGTGATGAACCGTGTCGTCCACCGCGATGCCGATGGCGATGGTGGCGATCATGGCGGTGCCCGGGTTCAGCGGGATCCCCAGGAGCCCCATGAGCCCGAAGTTGAACAGGATGGGGATGAGGTCGGGGATCAGCGAGAGGAAGCCGGCCCGGAGCGATCGGAAGAGGAGCGCATGAATGAGGCCGATGAGGACGAAGGTGAAGGAGAAGCTCGTGAGCTCGTTGATGGCCATGTAGTCCGCGGCGTTCTTGATTAGGATGCTCTCCCCGGTGTACCGAACCGAGACGTCGCGGGGGAAGGTCTTCGCCACGTACGCATCGATCCGGCCGAGGAGAGCCGAGAACTCCCAGGAGCTGTTGATGTTGTTACGGACCACGATGTTGGCCGTCGAGGCGGTGAAGTCCACGTACTTCCCCAGCTCTCGTCCCTCGAGGAGCAGGAGGTACTGAGCCACCTCGGCGGGCGTGTCGGGGATGACCTCCCAGGCGGGATCCCCGCCGTTCATCTCCCGGTGCAGCGTCCTGAGGTAGTCGGCCACCGACACGCTCTTGTCAACCTCGCCGGTGCTCGCGAGGAACTCCTGGAGGCCGGCGATCTTCCTGAGGAGATCGGGGTCCTTGAGCCCGTTCTCCCGGCCGGTCTCGACCACCACGTAAAAGTTGGAGGCGCCCGCCAGCGACGCGTGAAGGTCATTGAGCCGCTCCCGGATGACGGAGCGCTCCGGGAAATAGCCGATGAAGTTGGCGTCGACACGGAGGTGGTACAAGCCGACCAGGGACGCGGCAGCCATGAGCGCCGTCACCACAGCGATCGGAGCCCGGTGCCTCAGGTTGAACTCCCCCAGCCGGTCCATCATCCGGGAAATGGCTCGTCCGGTGGGCTCGCGCCCCACGGCCAAGCGGAGGCGCCTGGGGACGGGCCAGATCCTCAGCAAGATCGGCACCATCACGATCGTCACGACAAAGTTGGCGGCCAGCGCCATGGCGGACGCATAGCCGAACTCGATGAGCATCGTGACGTCGGTGGTGACCAGGCTGCCGAAGCCGATGATCGTGGTGGCCGCGGTCACGACCATGGGAAACGCCGCCTCCCGCGCCATGGTCCGGATCGCGGTCAGCTTGTCCTTTCCCTTCTCGAGCAGGCGGTGGTACTCGGAAAGCATGTAGACGTCCTCGGTGAAACCGATCGAGATCAAGAGCGCGGGGATGATGACCGTGAGCACGCTCAGCGGGAGGCGAAAGTGCGCCATCAGCCCGAGGGCCCAGACGACGCTGACGATGCCCGTTGCGATCGGAACCAGGGCCCCCTGGAGCATCCGGAAGGTCAGGAAGAGAAACACGAAGAGCACCAGGGCGGAGGCGGGCATCAGGGTCAGGAGGTTCTGCCAGATGTACTCGCCGACGACCTCCTTGCTGAAGGGGCCGCCGACCTGGTAGATCGTGAGGCCGCGGCGGGCCTCCTGTTGGATGAGGGCCTCGACCATGTCCGAGAAGCGCCGGTTGAACTGCCGGTCTCCCGGCCCGACGTTCGTGTACACGGCGATGGCCGCTGCCCTGGCGTCCTTCGACACGATGTTGCCCGTGAGGACCCGGTTCCCCAGGGCCTCCTCACGGATTCGCTCGAGGTCCCGGGGAGTCGCGGGGACCACCGGGCCCACCAGCGGCTCCGTCGTCAGCGCCTCCCCCCGGCCCTTGATCGTATGGACCGTGGTGAGGCTCTCGACCCGGGTCACCCCCTCGAGCCGCTCGAGCGCGTCCGAGAGCCGCTTGATGACCCCGAGCACCGGGGCCGTGAAGACGTCATCCGCCTTGACCAGGACGATCGTGAGGATGTCACTCCCGAACTTCTGCTTGACCTCCTCGTAGTACCGGCGGGCCGGGTCCTTCTCCACCATGAGGCCCTCGGCCGAGGTGTCGATCTCCAGGCGCGGGATCTGGAAGGCAAAGACAACCGTGAGGATCCCGATGAGCCCGCCTCCGAGCACCGGGTAGTTCATGACCCAGCGCCGAAATCCCTTCATGGGCGGAGACGGGGGATGAGGGAAACCGCGGCCGCCGCCACGCCGGGAACGGCCTGGAATCTCTCTCGGCAGGAGTTGAGGGTGAGCGGGCCGACGCGCCGCAGCGGGCCGATCGTCCCCGCGAGGTCTACCGTTTCAACGACCACTGAGCCTCACGGGCCGGCGGTAGACTTTCCCGGCGTCGCCATCAACGGTGAGCTCCTCGCCCTCCTCGATGACCTCCAGCGCGGCCGGTACGTTGACGACGGCCGGCAGTCCGTATTCCCGGGCCACGATCGCGCCGTGCGAGAGGTAGCCGCCGACCTCCGTCACCAGGGCGGAGGCCCTCAAGAAGAGCGGAGTCCAGGCCGGGTCCGTGGAGGGAGCCACCAAGACCTCCCCGACTTCGAGCCGATGCCCTTCCGCCGGATGCTTGATGAGCCGGGCGCGCCCGGTCGCCGAACCGCCGGCCACTCCCAGACCGCTCAGGACGCTCCCTCCGCCCGCCGGACGCGTCGGACGCGGAGCCGACGCTTCGCCGATGATGACGTGCGGCGGGTCGATCGCGAGGTCACGTTCCCGGCAGCGCCTCCGGTCATCGATCAGGAACCCGAGCCCGCTGCCGTCCCAGCGGCCGGTCAGGATCGAGATCACATCGTAGCGGGAGCAGAGGAAGACGTCCTCCGGCGCCGCCAGGACCCTCCGCTCGACCAGTCGCCGGCCGGCCTCCAACCAGAGCTGACGGGTCCACCACAGGAGCTTCATGAAGCTCGATTTCGCCATCTCCCGCAACGCCGCCCCGCGCAGGGCCCGACGCACCAGGAAGCGCACCACCAGCCCCTCGGGACGGAGCCGGAATGTTCGGGCAATTGCCTCCTCAGCCGCGCGACGTTTGGCCTCGGCAGAATGGGCGCTCACCTGGCAGTCCGACAGAACGTGAATCCGGATGACCGCCAGGAGGTAGGTCGGATCTTCGCCCCATCTCGGATTCATGATCTCACTTTCGTAGACGCCGCGGTGCCCGTAACCGGCGAGGAAGCGATCGAAGGCCCGGCGGAAGGGGGAGCCGAGCGGAAGCCGTTCGCGCCAGGCCCCGGCGTCGAACGGCTCGGCGGTGAAGAAGCTCCGGGCGGGCGCGTCATGCCGGGCGAGGGTCGCGAGCTCCAGCAGCCGGTACCCCGGGTCGGCACTGGGGACCCCGTTGGACGCCGCCAGCAGATTGTTGATCAGCGCGGCGGACCGGCGGGGGGCATGCCGTTCCAGCAGGTCCGACAACGGCTTGATCGGCGCCCCCGCCGAGACATTCAGCAACTGGCAGAGAGGCATGAAGCGATCCATCTCACGGGTCACGTCGTCGATTTCAGACTGGAGCCGTCGATCGGATGATCGGGGCAGATCCATGGCCGCCTTCGCTTCGACCCATCGCCAGACCCGACGGCATTCACGGGGCGCTCGCGCCTGGCACCTCACGAGCGCGACGGCCAGTCGCCCCCGGCGGAGGGCCCGGGCCAGCCCGCGCGCCCCCGCCATGGGGGATACCGGCGGGACCCGGATCTCGGGCTGGTGGCCTCCGAATGCCCGATTGACGTCCGCGGGAGGAAGGCCGAGGGCATCGAAGAACGCCCACTGCAGGGCCGACAGGTTGAAGTAGGCCCTGCCGTGATAGAGGCGGATCCACGGGAGACCCGGCGGGATCGGGTACCCGACGGCGCGAAAGGGCGCGCCCAGGAGGACCGAGGCCTTTTCCCTCGACAGGATGGTCCAGCCCAGCGTGCTCTGAACCCCCGGCATGACGTCCCGCAGGTTGGCATCCGACCAGATCTCGGGCTCGGTGGTCACGCCGGCGAAGCGGACCCGCGGCAGCCCGGTGACGGGCCTGGCCTGGAGCACGTAGAACTGCCGGCCGTCGTGGGCCCACTCGACGTCCTGGGGCACGTGGCCCTCCCCGAGGGCGTCGTGCACGCGCATGACGAGGAGCGTCAGGTCGACGAGCATCTCGTCCGACAGGACGGCGCGCCGCCGAGCGGCACCGGCGAGGGCCTCGGTCACCGTCCCGCCGGTCGGGCCGGGCCCCGTCGCGAGCTTCTTCCGGCCGATCCTGCGGGCGATGACCCGGGGCGTCGGCGGATTCGGGGCGATCTGGTACTCGTCGGGCTCGGTCGCTCCACTCACCACCGACTCTCCCAAGCCAAAATTGGCGCTCACGGTGACCAGATCCGTCCGCCCGGTGCGAGGGTCACAGCTGAAGGCGACTCCCGCGCATTCCGCCGGAACCATTTCAAGGATCACGACGGCGCTCGCCGCCGCCTCATCAGGAACCCCTCGCGTCCGCCGGTACGCCACCGCGTGGGGCGTCCAGAGCGACGCATAGCAGGCCTTGATCGCCTGAAGGATGTTGGCCGCCCCGACGACGTTCAGGCAGGAGCGATGGAGACCGGCGGACGAGGCGGAAGGGGCATCCTCCGTGGTGGCCGAGGATCGGACCGCCACGGGGGTTCCGATCAGCGCCTGTTCCTCGAGAAATGCCTCGATCGCGGATACCCATTCGGCGCCAATGCTCCCGCCCTCGATGCTCCGCCCCAGTTCATCCAGCCCGGCCCTCACGTCCGGCCGAGCCACCTCGTCCGCCCGGACCGCGCTCAGGGACTCCACGACCCTTGTGAGGCGATTGTCGTACAGAAAGCGCCGGTAGGACTCGGCGGGAAGAACGCCCCCACGGGGAACCGGGAAGCCAAAACGGTGGAGCCGGCCCAGGTTCCACCCTTTGCCGCCCGCCACGTCAGGGCCGGCGTCTGCCGCCTTCGTCCAGTCCAGAAGGAGCACGGCTCCCATGCCCCGGGCTCTCAGCATTAGCACACGACGGCGAAGCCGTGCTTTTCCCCGAGCGCCTCGAGTTCCCGGATCGTCCCAAGATCCAGACACGCCCCCAGGCCCGTGTCCCGGTAGGAGCGCTCCAGGGCCAGCAGCATGGTCTCCGCCATGCAGGCCAAGACGATTCCCCTGTCCTGCCCGAAGTCGAACCCCAGGTCGGGCTCCCCGGGAATGCGGACGAGGCCCCCGTCGATGAAGAGGACGTCGGGTCGGGTTGTCCTGATGTCGCTCGGCACGTTGAAAGGGCGCGACAGCTCGCAGACGATGGCATCCCGTTTCACGTGCTCGGCTCCGACGAAGCTCTTCACCGAGCTGGTCGCGGTCAGGACGATGTCGGCCTCCCGGAGAATGCCGTCCACGCCTGTGGCAATGGTCAGGTTGCCGAAGCGCCCGTCCAATTCCTGGGCCAGCCTGACGAACTCGGCCTCGGTGGGATCTCCCGAGATCTTCGAGCCCAGCGACGCGAGGTGAGCGCCGAGGCTGGCGCGACCGAATTCTCTGCCCTCCTGGGTGTGCAGCTCCCACAGGTGGCGGAGGATACTGCCCGCGACGTCCAGGAGTCGACGCCGGCTCCGCTCGGGATGGCGAGGGTTTCCGACCAAGATCAGACGCGAGACCTCCTCGGAGAGCAGGATTGCCGTGGCGCGGCCGACCGCCCCTGCCCCGCCAATGATGGCTGCCGTCGCTGTCGAAAGCTCCAGGTTCCGCCTCCTGGACGCCATGTGGAGGGCCTTGATCGCGGCCGCGACGGTGTAGGAGTTCCCCGTCGTCAGAGGCGGGCGGCCGACGTTGGCGAGCGCCAGGCCGCCGCGGGTGAGGATGGAGGTGAAACCGCCCAGGCCGGTGATCTGCGCTCCCCGGGCGCGGCTCAGCTCGACGGCCGAGGCGATTTCCGCCAGGGCACGCTCGTAGGGCAGGTCGACGATCTCGCCGGCGGTATAGGGAAGGCTGATAAACTGGCCGTGCGCCCGCCGTCCGGTGGGAGATTCGATCAGCACTTCGCTCACGAGCAGGGGGCCCAGGAAGTCGCCGAGGCGTCTCTTGAGATCGAGGATTTGCGTTTCGCCAAATGCCCGGAGGCTTTGGTCCACCTTCGCACAGTCGCTCGGGTCGATGGCGTGGAGGAGAAAGCCGAAGCGACCGTCCGCGGCGGCGGCGCGCGGCGCCCCGCGCGGGACACCCCGAGGAGCGGGTCGCCTGGGGGCCGCGCCCCTGGCCGCCGGCGACGGCGCAGCCACCCGGGCCCCGATGAGGTGTCCGAGAAGGCCGGCAGTGTCCCCGGCGGCCACGATCTCGAGGACGCGCTCGAGCGCGGCGAGGAACGCTGCGCATTCCTCCCATCCGGCGATCAGCGGCGGCTCGATGCGCAGGACGTCGCCGTCGCTCATAGCGGGGCAGAGGCGTACCTTCTCGACGTTGAGCAGGTAGCTGGTGATGAGATAGCCGAGGTGATGCTGCTCGGCGAGGTACCCGAGCAAGCCATGACGGTCGTGGGGGGAATCCAGGTCGATCTGGAGGCCCAGCATGTACCCCCTGCCGCGAACGGCTTTGATGACGTCCGGGTAGGTTCGCTGGAGGTCGACCAAGTCGCGTTTGAGGCGGGCACCGTTGCCGGCGACGTGACGCACGAGGGCCCGGTTGTCCCGTTCCAGCAGGTCGAGCGTGGCCAGGCCGGCCCGGCAGGCCAACGTGTTGCCGGCGAAGGTCGAGGAATGCCGGAGGGCGAAGCTCTCGGAGTACGCCTTCTCTGTACAAAGGCACGCGCCGACCGGGAGCAGGCCGCCACCCAGGGCCTTTGCCAGCGTCAAGACGTCGGGGGTGACGCCATCGTGCTCGCAGGCAAAGAGCTTCCCCGTCCGCCCCAGCCCGGTCTGGATCTCGTCGATCACCAGAAGCGTTCCGGTCCAGTCGCAGAGACGCCGCGCTTCTCCGAGATATCCCGCGGGTGGCTCGACGATCCCTCCTTCGCCCTGGATGGGCTCGAGGACGAACGCGGCATAGTACTCGGGACGCTCGGTGAGGGCCCGCTCGAGGGCGTCGATGTCGCCGAATGGAATGTGCTCGAACCCCGGCGCAGGGGCTCCAAAAGGATCCTGGTAGACACGGCTGCCTGTGGCCGAAAGCGCTCCGAGCGTCTTGCCGTGGAAGCTGTTCTGCGTTGCCAGGATTCCAGGACGCCGGGTGGCGGATCGGCAGAGCTTGATCGCGACCTCGATGGCCTCGGCGCCGCTGTTCGCGAAGGTGACGTAGCGGAGATCGGGGGGCGCGACGCGGCTCAGTCGCTCGGCCAGCTCGCCGGCCGCGGTGAGGACCGAGGGCTGCACAAAGTTCGGCAGGTCGAGGGTCCGCGCGGCCTCGATCGCACGCCAGATCTCCGGCGGGTTGTGCCCGAACGGGAGCGCCCCGTACTGGGAGATGAAGTCCAGGTAGCGTTCGCCCTGCCGGTCATAGAGGAAGCAGCCTTCCCCCCGGGTGAATTCCTTGTCGAGGTTCAACCGCGACAGCAGGCGCCCGAGGTACGGATTCACGTGCCGGAAATAGGGATGACGGCTCGCCAGGGCCGTCGGGTCCAGGGCGGGGCCCGTTCCGTGGCGTCGCGGCCCGTCGGGCGCGCTCATGGGCCCGGCCCGCACAAGGTCATCCCCTGGGCGCTCGCGGCCCGCTGTTTCGGGAGCACCCACCCCCGCGTGTCAGCCATCAGCGGAAGTGTACCTGCAGCCGCTTGACGCGCGCCAGTGAAACCGTCCGATCCATGACAAAGCAGATCGGGGACAGGTTTCTCGGCATCGGCACGAACCCGGTCGCCCACAGGGGCCGCGACGGCCAGGCAGGCCATCGCAGGAGGAGGGCGAACTTCATCCCCTCCTCGCGCATCTGCGCCAGGGCAGCAAGGAGCAACCTTTGGCGGGTCGTGTTCGGCAGCGAGCCGAAGGCCAGGAGGTCGATGACCCCGGCCCCGATTGGATGGCGTCCCAGCAGGTCGAGTCGATAGTAGTTGACCAGTCCGCCGACCCGCCCGTCCTGCTCGACGACGAGCGTGCGGGGCACGTCCTCGTACCGGAGCTGGTGGGCCAGACGCTCGGGGCTCCAGACGCAGCCCAGGTCCACCCGGGCGAGCAACCCATGCACGAGCGCGAGGCAGGCCGGAAGGTCGGCGGGCCGGTAGCCGCGAATACCATCGAGGCCCACCGCGAGCGGGGGCCCGCTATGCAGAGCGCGAAGGATGCTCACCCCCAGGCGATTGCGCCGGGATACATCCCAGCCAACTACCGCGCGGTGGTCCAGGACGCGCGCCCACCAGCCAACTTTGCCGAGGATCACCGTGTCGCCGGCGACGCTGCTCGAGAAGACAGGACCCAGGCTGACGCCGGGCTGAAGATAGACGAACGCGAGGGAAAACGCGGCCCCGCGCTCCACATGCCGGCGCCGCTGCTCCTGGTACAGCATCGTGCCGATCCCCTTGCGCCGGTAGTCCGCGTCGACGGCCATCCAGCTGGCCATGCTGCCATCGACCTCCCGGTCGTGGAGCCGAAAGCGAAACCCCTCCGCCAGGAGCGAGCCCACGAGCCTCGTGCCATCGTAGGCGACCAGCAGGTAGTCGCGTCCCCCCGGGCGCTCTGAGAGGAGTTGCCAGTCGAAGTAGCGTTCGTCCCATAACGGAACCGGCATCCGACCCGCGTAGGACCCGCGCCACACGTCCTGGATGAATCGGGCGAGCTCGGCTGCGCCTCCCTCGTAGGTGCGGCACTCGATCACGCATCCTCCCTCCGTGAGGAAAGGGGCTCGGGCCGCGCAGACCGGGGCATTCCGCCGCCACCGCCTCCTCCGCACCGCTCCTCCCACGACGGGATGTCGAGATCATAGGGATGCTCGGCGAGAGTCTGCCGGTTCTTCACCGCGAAATCGTGCTGATCCAGCTGGCCCAGCACCTGGAGCATCGAGAGCCGGTTCGCCAGAAGGTGAGGAGTCAGCTCCCTCACGAAACGGTATCCCTCCCGGTCCCCGGTCAACGCCAGCGTGGCGAGCGTCTTGACATAGACGGACACCTGCAGCGGGTACGGGAGTACCACCTGCCTGGAGCGTCCGTTGACGTAGGCGTTCACGAGCCGCTTCCTGATATTCGGGTAGCTCAAGACGCGACTCACGAGGTTCACGAACCCTTCCTGCAACTCCAGGGGACGCATCCTCATCGGGACGAACACCGTGTGCTGGGCGTCGTACAGCCTCCAGTCCATCGTCAAGATGCGCCCCTCCTCGTACACCCGCTCGAACTGCTTGTTGTTGGGCACGAGGACATTGAAATACGGATAGACGATGTTGTTCCGATCGAAGAAATCGAACACCCGATCGAAGACCGCCGGCGTTTCGTCGTCTTGCCCGAAGATGAAGCTGGCGACGATCTCGATCCCATAGCGCCGCAGCGTGGCCACCGCCTCATCGTAATCGAACCGGAGATTGTGATGCTTGACGTACGACTTGAGAACGTGCGCATCCAGGCTTTCCAGCCCCACGAGGATGTGGGCAAAGCCCGCCTCCCGCATCAACTCCAGAGCCGCCTCGTCCTTCGTCACGTTGATCGTCAATTGGGAGCCGAAATAGGGCTTGAAGCGGGGATACCTCCGATTCAACCGGATGATTCCGCGCAGGATCGCCTTGAACTGCTTGGGATTCCCGTAGATGTTGTCGTCGACGAAGAAGATCAGGCGCCCGATCGTATATCCGACGACGTCCTTTTCATAAATGGGTTCGAGCTCGGCGACGATCTGCTCGGGAGCCTTGTACCGCATCCGGTTCCCGAGCATGGTGATGATGGAGCAAAATTCGCAGTGGAAGGGGCACCCGCGGCTGGCCTGGAGACTCAGATTGCCAAAGCGGAACCACTGGCTCGGCCGTGTGACGATCCGATGCCGGACCGACCCCATGTCCGTGAACTCTTCCTGGCGGTAGACTCGCTGCAGGCGGCCGGTCCCGGCGTCCGCCAGGATCCGGGGCCAGAGATGGTCGGCCTCGGACGTGCAGATGCTGTCCACGTGCTTCAGGACCTCCTCTTCCCGCCCGGATCGGCTCATGCTGAACGGGTGATACCCGCCCATGACCACCGGGACCCCCCGTCGGCGAAACTCGTCGGCGATCTCGTACGCACGGGCGGCCTGCGTGACCATGGCCGTCAGCGCCACGAGGTCAACCGGCTCATCGAAATTGATGGGGGTCATCTTCTCGTTCACGAGCTTGACCTGGACCCCCGGAGGGGTCAGGGACGCCAGCGTCTCCAGGACATTGAACAGGAACCCGTCCGTCTTCACCGGGAACGGCCAGAAGAGGATCTCGTGCATCCGCTGCCAGTCAAACTGCGTGCGGACGCTTGACCGCGGATCACGCTGGGGGTAGATCAGCAAGACCTTCATGATGCGCCTCCTCCGAGGTGTCCTCCCGCTGACGGACTCGCCGCCACCTCGGTCCTCTCGGGGAGTCCCCGCTCCTGCTCCATCTTGATGTCGGGGAGGGTATGCTCGAAGGTGAACCTGTAGTGGTGGACCCCGGTGATGATGAACAGCAGCATATAGGGGAGGTGATCCGGGCACTTCCTGAGGACCTGCCACGCGAACCTCAGGCTCTCGCGCCGGTACTCGGCGGGGAGTTGCCCGAGCAGGTCACGCAGGAACCTCCAGGCCCCGAACCCGAAGAGGCCCATGCCCCTGCTCCCCGTGAAGTTCTTCAGGGCGAGGGTGCCGAGCCAGAAGAGGTTCCGGATCCGGGCGGTTAGAGATTCGGGACGGGGCAACTGGCAGAGGGCCTCGAGGGAGCGCTTGAAGTACGCGCTGGGCTGGTAGATCCGGTCGAGGATTCTGCCATACCCTTCCAGGAGCTGCCTCCGGGGAAGGATCGTGGCGATGTTCGTGTAAATGTAGCGCATATCCTCCGAACGGACGGCGGTTGGGTCGTAGTCGATTGGCTCGAGCCGGCCCGTCTCCTCCAGGCGCTTGTAGAGCGGAGTCCCCGGGAGAGCAAACAGGATCGCCACATGCCCCACGGGAATGGCGGCCCGGGTGATGAACTCGATCTGGCGATCGAAGATATCCTCGCCGTCGTTGTCGAAGCCGACGATGAAGCCCCCCCAGACCACCATCCCGGCCTTCTGGATCGCCTTGACCGAATCAAGGAGGGAACCCTTCATGTTCTGGAACTTTCGGGTCTCCTTGAGGCTCTCCAGCGAGGGCGTCTCGATGCCCACGAAGACCCACTTGAAGTGACAGGCCGCCATCTGTTTGAGGAGCGCCTCGTCATACGCCAGGTCGAGACTCGCCTCGGTGCCATAGACGAAAGGACGCCCGTGCGCCTCGTTCCAGGCCTGGAGCTCCGGGAGAAGCCGTTTGACCTCCTTCTTGTTGCCGATGAAGTTGTCGTCGACGAGGAAGATCATGCCGCGATAGCCGGTGGCGTAGATCGCCTCCAGCTCGGCAAGGAACTGCTTGGGAGTCTTGGCCCGCGGCCTCCGGCCGAACATGACGATGATATCGCAGAACTCGCACTCGAACGGGCATCCCCGGGAGAACTGAATGGGCATAGAGCCGTAGTCCCGAGCATTGACGAGGTCAAATCGCGGCACGGGGACTTTCGTCACGTCCGGTTTCTCGTCGCTGGCGTAGACATCCCGGTAAGTTCCTCGGCCAAGATCCTCGAGGAACGCGGGCCAGGTGACCTCCGCCTCGTTCAGGACCAGCACGTCGCAGTAGGGTCTGCACTGCTCGGGCGATAACGTCGGAAACGGCCCGCCGAAGACGACCAGCTTCCCCGCGGTCCTGCACCGTCGAGCAGTCTCGAACAGGCTCACCTGTTGCGTGTGCATCGCCGAGAAGCAGACCATGTCTGCCCAATCGAGGTCCTTCTGGGTCAACGGCTGGCAGTTGAGATCGACCACCCGGACCTCGTACGCGGGAGGAATCATCGCGGCGACCGTGAGGAGCCCCAGGGGAGGCATCAAGGCTTTCCGGCCGAAGAGCGGGAGGCTATATTGTAGTCCCCAGTACGTCTTGGGAAATTCGGGACACACCATCAAGACATGCTGATAGCGATGAGCCATCGGAGCCGCCTCCTTCCCGGTTGACCCGAATTCATGACAGTGCTGTCCTGACCTCTGGGCGAGAATTCGGCCTTTAGCCCATCTCTCCGGGGCCCGCCGCACCCACGAAAATGGGGGAACCAGGTGCGCCAGGCCTCCTCAGAGATAGCCGTGCTCCCGGAACCACGTGAGCCCCTCCCGCACCGCCTGTCGCACCGGCGACTGCCGCAGGCCCAGCTCCCGCACCGCCTTGCTGCTGTCCAGCAGCCATCCGTGCCGGAGCAGGTCCACGACATAGGTGGGTGCCCCGGACAGCCCGGGCACCAGGTGACGAGCGAGGAGCTCGATCGGGCGGGCCAGGGCCACGGCCGTGTCCAAAGGGACGCGCCACCGCGGGGGCGACACGCCCGCCTCCTCGGCGATCAACGTGAGGGCCTCCCGCAGGGACAGGTTCTCCCCCCCCAGGATGTAGCGCTCGCCGACCCTTCCCCGTTCGACCGCCGCCACGTGCGCCTCGGCCACGTCCCGGACGTCCACCAGGTTCGCGGGCGCGTCAACATACCACTTCGCCCAACCCCTGGCCACGGCCAGGAGCGCGAGGCCGCTCGTCGGCTTCACATTGCCGGGCCCGACACAGAACGCCGGATTCAGGATGACGACCGGAAGGCCGCGGGCGACGAAGCGAAACGCTTCCTGCTCCTGGGCCCACTTGACCTCCAGGTAGGGGTGATCACCGGGGCTCGGCACGTAGAATTCGCGCTCATCCACCGGCTGGCCGGCCTCACGGGGGGACCCGATGGTCCCGATGGAGCTGGCGTAGAGGACCCTGGCCACGCCGGTCTCGACGGCCGCGTCCAGGACGTTGCGTATCTGGACGACCGCCTGGCGGAGCGCCCCCTGGCGGTTCCTGGAGTTGGCGGGGTAGTAGCCCGCGGCATGAAAGACGACCTCGCACCCCTTCATCGCCGCCAGGAGCGTGCCTTGATCCGCCAGATCGCCGACCACGGGCTCCACCTCGAGTCCATCAATGGCCGTGGAGGAACTGCTCACCCGCCTCATCGCCCGCACCGCGATGCCCCGCGCCAGGCACGCCCGGACGATATG
>JACQWA010000394.1 GCA_016209425.1 Candidatus Rokuibacteriota bacterium | reverse complement strand
GACCCTCGTCTGGACCGCCTACGACGTGGGCTCGGCGGGGTACAGCCAGGCCGCCTCCATCGGCCACGCCATGGCGACCAAGGAGGGGATCACGCTCAGGGTGATCCCGGCCGGCAACGACGTGGCCCGGCTGATCCCGCTCGTCAAGCGCACCGCCCACTTCGGCGCCTTCGGCAACGCCTTCTTCCTCTCCCAGGAGGGCGTGATGGACTTCGCCACCCCCGAGTGGGGGCCCCAGGCCCTGCGCATCCTGGGAGCGGCGTGGGCCCCGTTCAACACCGGGGTCGCCTCGTGCGCCGGCGACGCGGGGATCAAGACCGTCTTCGACATCAAGGGCAAGCGCGTCGCCTGGGTCGTGGGCGCCCCGGCGCTGAACATCAACATGACGGCCTACCTGGCCGCCGCGGGCCTCACCTGGAGCGATGTCCAGAAGCTCGATTTCCCGAGCTGGGGAGCGTCCGCGCGGGCCGTCATCGAAGGGAAGGCCGACTGCTACATCGCCAGCACCAACTCGGGGCCCGTCTACGAGCTGGCCAGCTCGCCGCGCAAGTACTCGCCCGCCGCCATGCCCGAGCCCAAGCAGGACCCGGCGGCCTGGGAGCGGTTCAAGAAAGTAGCGCCCTTCATGGACTACAACCGGGCCACCATCGGGGCCCCGCCTGTCTCCAAGGAGACGCCCCACGTGGGGGGCACCTACGGCTACCCCATCGTGACGACTTACGTCTGGCAGGAGGCGGACCTCGTCTATCACCAGGCCCGGATGATCTACGACCTCTTCCCGGAGTACAAGGCGGCCTGGCCCGGCAACGAGGGCTTCGCCCTGGACCTGCAGCGCCTGAAGTGGGTCGTCCCGTACCACGACGGCGCGATCCGGTACTTCAAGGAGAAGAAGGTCTGGACGGACGACCTCGAGCGGCACAACCAGAGTCTCATCCGGCGCCAGGAGGTTCTGGCGAAGGCCTGGGACCGGACGCTCGACGAGGCCCAGAAGCAGAAGGTCGGGACGGCCAAGTTCGCCGACCTCTGGATGCAGATCCGGTCCGAGGAGCTGAAGAAGGCGGGCTTCGACCCCTACTGGGAGAAGAAGTTCTGGTAAGCGCGGCCGAGCGGTAGGGCGGCATGGCGGGCGAAGGGGTCGAGCGGCACCGCCCCCTCGGGGGGGCCTGGCTCGCGGTCTTCGTCCTCCTGACGCTGGCAGGACTCTGGCTGGCGATCAACCAGCTCTTCAACCTCCGGTTCTTCGTCGGCTTCGTCCTGCTGGAGAACCGCTACCTCTACCTGCTGCTGGCCACCTTCTTGTCCTGCACCTTCCTCCTGTTCCCGGCGGGAAAGCAGACCGGAGCGAAGGTCCCGTGGTATGACGCCGTCCTCTTCCTGGCGGCGTTCGGATCGTCGGCGTACTTCGCCTGGAACGGCGAGCGCATGGTGCGGGAGGCCTGGGAGTTCCAGGCCCCCGCCCCCGCGGTGGGGGTCGGAGTGATCCTGTGGCTCCTCCTGCTCGAGGGCGCCAGGCGCACGGGGGGCCTGGCGCTGGCGCTGATCCTCCTCGTTTTCTCCCTTTACCCGGTGTACGCGGGCCGGCTCCCGGGCCCCATCGCCGGCTTCAGCCTCTCCTTCTTTGACACGATCCGCTACCAGACGGCCAGCGTGGAGGCGGTGCTGGGGATTCCGATGCGCGTCTTCGGCAACCTCCTCGTCGGCTTCATTCTGTTCGGGGCCGCCCTTCACGTCACCGGGGCGGGACGCTTCTTCACCAACATGTCGATGGCCCTCCTGGGCACCGTGCGGGGAGGGACGGCCAAGGTGGCGGTGGTGGCGAGCGGCCTCTTCGGCACCATGAGCGGGAGCTCCGTCAGCAACGTCCTCGCCACCGGCGTCGTGACCATCCCCGCGATGAAGCGGACCGGCTTCCGCCCCGAGGACGCGGCCGCCGTGGAGGCCAACGCCTCCAGCGGAGGCGTGCTCACGCCTCCGGTCATGGGCGCGGTGGCCTTCGTGATGGCCTCCGTCCTGGCGACCCCCTATGTGTACGTGGCCGCGGCTGCGGCCGTCCCCGCGGCCCTGTTCTACTTGAGCCTGTTTCTCCAGATCGACGCCTACGCCGCCAAGTACGGAATCCGCGGCCTCCCTCGCGAGGAGCTTCCGTCCCTCCGCAAGAGCTTCAGGGAGGGGTGGTTCTACGTGCTGGCATTCGGTCTCCTACTTTTCCTCCTCGTCTATCTGCGGCAGGAGGCGCTGGCCCCCTTCTACGCCACCGGGCTCTTGCTCGTGCTGGCCATGGTGCGGAGAGACACCCGCTGGACAGCCTCCCGCGCCCTGGGCTTCGTCGTTTCCACCGGCCAGATTCTCGTAGAGCTGGTGACGGTGCTCGCGGCGGTGGGACTCCTGATCGGGGGACTGACAGTGACCGGGGTGATCGGCACCTTCACCAGCGACGTGGTCCGGATCGCTGGCGGGAACGTGACAGCCCTCGTCGTCCTGACCGCCGTGGCCTGCTTCATCCTGGGGACCGGCCTGACCATTACCGCCTCCTACATCTTCCTGGCCATCATGATGGCTCCCGCCCTGATCCAGCAGGGGATGAACCCGATGGCGGTCCATCTCTTCATCCTCTACTGGGCGGTGCTCTCCGAGATCACGCCCCCCGTGGCGCTGTCGGTGGTCGCCGCCTCTGGCCTGGCGGGCGCGCCGGTCATGCGTTCCATGATGGAGGCCATGCGCTTCGGGGCCGTCAAGTACGCGCTGCCGTTCTTCTTCGTCTACAACCCCGCGCTCGTGCTCCAGGGCGGGACGCCCGTCCTGTTCCTCGAAGTGGTGGTTGCCGCGGTGGTGGGTCTTGCCCTGGTTGCCTACGCCTTGCAGGGGTACCTCCCCTGGATCGGGACCCTGAACAACAACCCCCTCGGGTATGCAATCCGGTCCGTTCTGACCGGCGCCGGCCTTCTCCTGGCGTTGCCGGAGCGCTGGACGACGCTCATCGGGCTGGCGGTGGCCAGCGTCGTCTACGGCGGGGGCGCGCTCCTCTGGCGGACCGGGTGGCTCCCGCTGGTTCAGCCCGAGGCGCCCGCCGGGGTCAAGATGCCAAATCCGGGGCGATAAGGCGATAAGGTGATGCGCGGAGGCCGGGCCTCCCAGGGCGCCCCGAAGGGCGCGCCCAGGTTGTGACGCAGACCCGCACCGGAGGGGAGTGGGTGGTGGAAGCGCTGCGGGCCGAGGGGGTCCGCCACGCCTTCGGCATCCCGGGCGTCCACAACCTGGCCATCTACGACGCGCTCCTCAGGCAGTCCGACATCACGCACATCCTGGCCCGCCACGAGCAGGGCGCCGCCTTCATGGCCGACGGCTACGCGCGCGCCTCCGGCCGGCCCGGTGTCGTGATCGTCACCACCGGCCCCGGGGCCACGAACACCCTCACGCCCCTGGTCGAGTCCTATGCCGGCTCCCAGCCGGTCCTGGTCGTGATGTCCGACATCGCCGAGCCGCTGATCGGGAAAGACCTCGGGGCTCTCCACGAGGCGCCAAATCAGATCGACTGCTTCAAGCCCGTCTGCCGGTGGGCGGAGACAATCCGAGACGGCCGCGCCATTCCCGGAGCCGTGCAGGGGGCGTTTCATCTCTTCAGGGCCGGGCGCCCCGGTCCCATCGCGCTGTCGATTCCGACCGACCTGCTGACCTCTCCCATCGAGGCCCAGCTCACGCCGGGGGCGAGCGGGCGCCGGCCGCCCTGCGATCCAGGCCTGATCGAGAAGGCGGCGCAGGATCTCCGACGGGCGAAGCGCCCCCTGATCATTTCGGGTGGCGGAACGATTTCGGCCGAGGCGAGCGCCGAGCTCCCGGCCCTGGCCCGTCGCCTCCGAGCCCCCGTGGTCACGACCGTCATGGGGCGGGGGATCATCCCCGAGAGCGATCCTTTCTGGCTGGGCGTGCTCCCGAACCGGCGGGCGACTCAAGCGGCCCTTGAGGCGGCCGACGTCGTCCTCGCGGTCGGCTGCCGCTTCGCTCATCGGTCGGTGAAAGGCCTCCTGCTCAACCTGTCGTTCTCGCCGGATCAGACCTTGATCCACCTCGACCTGGACGCGACCGTGCTCGGCAAGCTCTACCCGCCGACGCTGGGGATCGTCGGCGACGCGCGCAACGGCCTCTGCGGGCTGCTGAACGCTCTGGGGCCAGAACCCGGAATTTCAGAATGGGACTGGAGCTGGCTCGGCGGATTGCGCGCGGCCCGCGCACCGCGCTACACGCCGACGGTGGACCGACTGATCCAGGTCCTGCGCCAGGGACTGGCTCCGGATGCCATCGTGGTGAACGACCAGACGGGGATCAACTACTGGATGGAGTGGCACTTCCCCGTCCTGGGCCCGCGGACCTTCCTCTATCCCGTGGGATCGGCGACGCTGGGGTACGCGGTGCCCGCGGCCATCGGGGCCAAGCTGGCGCTTCCCGCCCGCCAGGTCATCGCGGTGGTGGGGGACGGGGGCTTTCTCTTCTCGGTCAACGAGCTGGCGACGGCGGTCAAGTACGGGCTCGCCATCGTGTTCCTCGTGGTGAACGATGGGCGCTACGGCGCCATCAAGTGGCTCCAGGAGGCCCTGTTCGGTCGGTGGGGCGAGGCGGACCTGACGAACCCCGACTTCCCGGCGCTGGCTCAGGCGTTCGGGGCGGAGGGGCAGCGGGTCGAACGGCTCGACGATCTTCCGCAGGCCCTGGACAAGGCCCTGGGGCACCCGGGGCCCGTGCTGCTCGAGCTCCCGCTGGCGATCGACCCTCCCTGGGAGCTTTAGAGCCGGAGACAGGGATGAACCTCCTCATGTGCACGTGGAACGCGAAGATAGCACGGCGAAGTTCTGGCTCGATCCGGTCCGCGTTCAAAGGAGCGGTGGATTCGGAGGGGTGGAACTTCAACGGATTCAGCGGCTGGTACGTCTGCGTCGAGAGCAGTTGCTGAGGTGCCGGGATGAGTACTTCCATGATTGAGCCAGGCGGGTCACGCGCAGTCAAGGTCAAAGTCACTCGGGATGCACTGATTGTTGATCTGGCTGACGGCAGGACAGTCGTGGCCCCTGTCGCCTGGTATCCTCGACTTTTGCGCGGAACGCCACAGGAGCGAAACCACTGGCGCCTCGTTGGTGGCGGAGAGGGAATTCATTGGCCCAACCTCGATGAAGATGTCAGTATCGATGCTCTGCTGGCTGGGAAACCGTCGGGGGAAAGTCAGAGGTCATTCAAGCGCTGGCTGGTTTCCCGGGAGGCGAAGCGGCCTAATAAGCGCCAGGCAATTCTTCCCCTCGGAAGAACACTACCGGGGCAATCTGCCGAAGGTCCCCTGCTGCGGCTGCTGCAACCGGAAGAAACAGCGCGTCGAAGACGGGCCCGCGGTCTTGTATCACAGGACGCTCGGCAAGAACGGGCGGCTGCACACCTCGTTGCGGAGCGGCCTTCAGGAAGTACTCGTTCGTTATCCAAGCGGCGTCGTGGTGCCAGCGCTCGGTATCACGCTCAGCCCACGCGAACTCGCGGACTCGCAGCGAGAAGGGGTCGACCGTCACCTCCCATCCGAGGGGATCTTGATCATGAAGGTGGACGAGACGATATCCGAAGGACACGGGCCCGTTCGGGTCGTCGACGCGCATCCGGACGTGAAGTATTTTGGTGCGGCCCCCTTCAAGTCCGGAGAGACGTTCAGGGACGCGGAGCACGGGATCACGGTAACGGTTCTCCAGAAGGACCGAGACGAGTACTGGCTTCACATAAGCCGAGAAAGGCCATCTTGAGAGCCGGTTCGCTAGCGGTGACAAGGTCCCGCACGAGCTTCCACGGCCACTACGAGGTCGTCTCGATAGGCGGCAATGGCCCGGAGGAAGGCATCAGGGGTGGAGGGTAGGTTTCGGTGGAAGACGATATCACTAGAACATCCCGCCCGGTGGTGGTTACCTCATATCAGCCCCACTGGGTGGACGAGTTCGCGCAGATCGGCAGGCACATCCGCGACTTGGCCGGGCACGCCGCGATTCGAATCGATCACATCGGTTCTACCGCCATTCCAGGACTTGGCGCTAAGGATGTCATAGATATCCAGATCACAGTTTCCGACCTGGACGAGGCCGACGGGTTGACGAACCCTCTCAGAGCCGCAGGGTTTCGGCAGGGCACCACGTTTCAGTACGACGCCTTTCACAAGAAGCCCGAGACAGATCCGGAGCTCCGTAAGCTCTTCATGCGGGAGCCGGAGGGTGAACGACGAGCACATCTACATATCCGAGAACTCGGGCGGTTCAACCAGCGGTATGCGCTGTTGTTTCGCGACTATCTTCGCTCATCGGAAGACGTTCGCGCCGAGTACGAACTCCTGAAACGCCGAGCGTCCCAGCTCTTCCCGGATAGCATCGACGGTTATCTTTTTTTGAAGGACCCGGTCCTTCATATCATTTATCAAGCCGCGTCGCTGTGGGCAGAGAAGGTCAGCTGGAGTCCGGACGAGGATTACTTATGATGGCATCAATGATGCGCCCCGCTGGGTGAGGTTCGGAGCCGGCGGCGTTGGGACCGCAGTTCGGCGAGCGATGAGACCTAACGGGTCGAGGACGCGTCCGATCTCCGGGGTCGCGCCGCCAGCGCCTGAAAGCCCTCCACATCGCCTCGCTTGACAAGCTCGTGGAGGGGACCGTCCTGCCGCCACGCCTGGCAGGTGTTGATGAACCAGAGGTCGTCGCTCGCCGCCGGCGCGCCCCGTTCACCGCGGAAGGCTGCGCCCGCCCCCTGCTTGACCACGGGAGCCATGGCGAGGACCAGCGCCGTGAGGTGAGCGCACCCGCGCTCCCGGCCGAGGCGCTCCTGGACGGCCCGGTTGAAACCCCGGGCCACCGAGAGCCCCACCAGCTGCTCGAGCGCCGGCACGGCCTCGGGGCAAATCGTGTACGGGTGGGTGGCCATGTCCCCCGACGCCTTCGTGATCACGAAATCCGGGTATCGAACCCTTAGCGTCACTGTCATGTCGTGGACGACCTTCGCACCATCATCGCCCGGCCACCGCCGCTCCCCGCGTGGCCGTTCGTCGAGGAGCGTGCCGGTCACCTGCAGCTCGTTGGGCCCGGTCTCGGTGGCCTCGACGCGGATGGTTCGGACGTGAGCCGGGGGTCTCATCTCAGCGCTGTACCTCCTTCAGGACTCTCAGCATCGCGTCGTGAATGTGGCCGTTGGACGCGACGACCGCGGGGTGCTCGGGGTCCAGCGGGCCGCCCTCAAGATTCGTGACTCGCCCCCGCGCCTCCTCCACCATGAGCGTTCCCGCCGCCGCGTCCCAGGGGCCGAGCCGGAGCTCCCAGTAGCCGTCCAGACGACCCGCCGCCACGTAGCAAAAGTAGAGGACCGCGGACCCCATGCGGCGGACGCCCTGGCAGCGCAGGCTGAAGGCCGCGAACTCGGCGAGGTTATTCCGGACGGCTTCCCGGACGTTGTAGGGGAGCCCGGTGGCCAGGAGACTCTCGTTCAGCGTCGTCGTCGCCGACACCGACAGCCGCTGGCCGTTCAGCGAGGCTCCCTTTCCGCGCTCGGCCACGAAGCACTCATCCAGATTGGGATCATACACGACGCCGAGACGGGTCTGCCCGTCAGTCTCCAAGGCGACGGAGACGCCGAAGATCGGGATGCCATGGGCGTAGTTCGTCGTGCCGTCGAGCGGATCGACGATCCAGCGGTGCGGGGAAGGGCCACCGACTGCTCCGCGTTCCTCCGACAGGATCGCGTGCTCAGGAAACTCCGCCCGGATCGCGTCGATGATCAGCGTCTCGGCGCGCGCGTCCATCTCCGTAACCAGGTTCGTCGGGCTGCCCTTGAAGGAGATCTGGCGGCCCTTCCCCGCCTCGGCGCGGAGGAGTCTGCCGGCGCGCTTCGCCATCTTGATCGCCGCGTTCCGATATCGATCGCGCGTCATCACTGCCCAACGCAGGGGATGCGGCCCGGGGCCGCATCCGGCGACCATCGTATCACAGCACCGCTCCGATGGCCACGGAAGTTCCACACGCTTGACAAGGCACGCGGTCTGATGATTTCCTTAAGCGAGGAGCCGCAGCGACTAAAACGATCTCCGATGCCGCCCAAACCCATTCAGCCCTCCATCTTGCTCGTCGTCTCCGGCGTCTGCCAGGGCAGTCGCGGCCCGGGCGGGTGGGGGTACGTTGCGTGCTTTCCCACGGGCGTCGAGCGCGAGGGGCAGGGATCGGCCGACGAAACCACTGCCAACCGGATGGAGATGACCGCGGCCATTGAAGGGTTCAAATCGCTCCGCGGAAAAGACGGCGCGACCCCGGTGCGCGTGGTCAGCGCGAGCCAGTACCTTGTGGACGGTGCAAGGACGCCGGACCGGAGCGCCAACACTGACCTCTGGGCCAAGCTCGACGCTCAGACCAAGAGCCGGTCGGTGATCTGGGAGTGGGAGCCGCCGAACACCATGCTCTATCAGTCCCAGGCCTACGACCTGGCGCGCCAGGCGCTCAAGCGCGCGCTCAGGGCGGGACCGGGGCCGGAAGGAGGTTCGGCATGAAGATCCTCGTGATGGGCAGCGGCGGCGTCGGGGGGTACTTCGGCGCCAAACTCGCTCGGGCGAGGGAGGCCGTGACGTTCATGGCGCGCGGCGCCCACCTGGAGGCGATCCGCACCCACGGCCTCAGGATCAAGTCAACGGTCGAGGGCGAGTTCGCGGTCCGGAGCCCCGCCACCGACGATCCGGGGACCGCCGGCGTCGCGGACCTAGTGCTGTTCTGCGTCAAGTCCTTCGACACCGAGGCGGCGGCCCAGGCGATCCGTGCCGCCGTGGGGCCTGACACCGCAGTCCTCTCGCTCCAGAATGGGGTGGACAATGAGGAGAAAATCGGCGCCATCGTCGGTCCCGGCCATGTCCTGAGCGGCGCGGCCTACGTCTTCGCCACGATCGAGAGCCCGGGCGTCGTCGCGCACTCGCTGGGCGGCCGGATCGTCTTCGGCGAGCTGGACGGATCCGACACACCGCGGTCACGAAGGATTCTCCATGTGTTGCAGGGGGCGGGCATCGATGCGGAATGCTCGCCCCGCATCCGGCAAGTCCTGTGGGAGAAGTACCTGTTCATCAGCGCGCAGAGCGGGCTGACGGCGCTGACCCGCTGCCCCATCGGGGTGATCCGGTCCACCCCCGAGACTCGCCGCCTGTTCCGCCTCATCCTCGAGGAGCTGGCAGCACTGGCCAAGGCCGCGGGAATCGAGCTGCCGCCCGAGACCGTGGATGAGATCGTGGCGGCCTCAGACCGGCTGGCTCCCACGGTCACCTCCTCCCTCTGCCACGACCTGCTCCACGGCCGGAGGCTCGAGCTCGAAGCGCTCCAGGGTCACGCCGTCCGCCTCGGCGAACGGCTCGGCATTCCCACACCCGCCCTGTTTTCGGTGTACGCCGCCCTCAGGCCGTTTCGCGACGGCGCTCCGACCTGACGGCGCCTGGCCTGATGCCGCACCGTCTCCTCTTCCATCACGTCCGGCCGTACGCCCCCCGCTACCTCCTGGGGTTTTGCTTCCTTGCCCTCGCCAGTGCCTTCTCGCTGGCGATTCCCTGGATGGTGAAGCGCGCCATCGAAGGGCTGCAGGGAGGGGCCAACGCCGCGGAGCTCCAGTGGTACGTGACCCTGATCCTGGCACTCGCCCTGGCCCACGGTCTGGTGCGGCTCGGCTCGCGCTTCGCGATCCTCGGGAGCGGCCAGGCGGTGGAGGCGGACCTCCGAAACAGTCTCTACGCGCACCTCCAGAAGCTCCCCGCGGCCTTCTACCAGACGCGCCGCACCGGCGACCTCCTGTCGCGCACCTCCAACGACATCGCGGCGGTCAAGCTCCTGGTCGGGTTCGGCGCCGTGAGCCTCATGGCGACGACCATCACCTTCGTGGGGACCCTCGTCGCCATGCTGGCCCTCGATCCCTGGCTCACCCTCTACGCCATGGCCCCGTCCCCGCTCCTGATCCTTCTGGCCAAGCGCTTCAACAGCACCGTTCACCGCCAGTCCCAGGCGGTCCAGGAGCAGCTGGGCGAGCTCTCCGCAAAGGTGCAGGAGAATCTGGCCGGGATGAACGTGGTTCGCGCCTACACCATGGAAGTCGGGGAGGTTCGCCAGTTCCAGCGGCTCAATGCCGAGTATCTGCGACGGAGCCTGGAGCTGGCGCGGACCCAGGCCGCCTTTTCTCCGCTGATGGGGCTGATCGCCGGGGTCGGCACCCTCATCGTCCTGTGGCTCGGCGGCAAGGCCGTGGTGGACGGGCGCATCACCCTCGGCGCCTTCGTCGCCTTCAACGCGTACCTGGCCCATCTGGCCTGGCCCACGATCGCGCTGGGATGGACGCTCTCCATCGTGCGACGCGGGCTGGCCGCGATGGCGCGGATCGCCGAGATTCTCGGGGTCGAGCCCGCCATCCGCGACGCCCCTGACGCCGTGGATCTCCCCCCGGCGGTCGAGAACACCGCCATCGAGTTCAGGGATCTGAGCTTCGCCTACGAAGGACGCGGACCGGCGCTGAAACACGTGACGCTCGGCATCCCGGCGGGGAGCACGCTGGCCGTCGTCGGGCCCACAGGGGCCGGCAAAACCACGCTGGGAGCGCTGATCCCGCGGCTCTTCGATCCCCCGGCCGGGAGCCTGTTCATCGGCGGACGGGACGTTCGACGGATCCGCCTCGATCGGCTCCGCCGCAGCGTGGGCTACGTCCCTCAGGAGCCGTTTCTCTTCTCGCGCCCCCTGAGGGAAAATCTCGCTCTCGCCGGCGCGGCGGAGCCGGAGCGTCTCCGTCAGGCGGCGCGCGTGGCGGGCCTCGACGAGGAGATCCAGGGTTTTCCGGCGGGGTGGGACACGGTGGTGGGGGAGCGGGGCCTCACGCTCTCCGGTGGACAGCGCCAGCGGGCCGCCCTCGCCCGCGCCCTCCTCGCGGACCCCCCCATCCTGATCCTCGACGACGCCTTCGCCAGCGTGGATGCCGCCAAAGAAGTCGAGATCCTGGGCGGCCTGCGCGACGTCTTCAGGCAACGGACGACCCTCATCATCACCCACCGGCTGAGGGCCGCCCGGGAGGCGGACTGGATCGTGGTGCTGGAGGAGGGGCGGATCGTCGAGCAGGGGACGCACGAGGAGCTCATCGCGCACGACGGGCTCTACGCCCGCCTCTGGCGGAGACAGGAGCTGGAGGAGGAAATCGCCCGGCTTGGTGTGGAGGGGGGCGGGCGGTGACAGCGCCCAGGCCGAGCGTCCAGAGTCGGGCGGATCTCCACGACGACGAGATCCTGGGCAAGGCCTACGACGCCCGGCTCGCCGCACGCCTCTGGAAGGTCACGCGCCCCTACCGGCATGTGGTCCTGATCTCGGCGTTCCTCTTCCTGCCGATTTCCGCTCTCGAGCTCCTTCAGCCCTACTTGATGAAGGTGGCCATCGACTCCCACATCCTTCGCGGCGACTGGACCGGGCTCACGGCAGTGGCGACAGCGTTCCTCCTCGCGCTCGCCGGCCTCTACGCGCTCCGCGCCCTTCAGAGCTACCTGATGCATCTCACCGGGCAGCGGGTGATGCACGACCTCCGGCACCGGTTGTTCGCCCACGCGCAAAAAATGGATGCGGCCTTTTTTGACCGCAACCCGGTCGGCCGGCTGATGACGCGAATCCTCAACGACGTGGAAGCCGTGAGCGAGATGTTCGGAAGCGGGGTGGTGGCGATCCTCGGCGACCTCGTGACGCTCGCGGGCGTCGTGGTGGTCATGCTGGCCATGAACTGGAGGTTGGCCCTGGTGACGTTCGCGCTGGTTCCCCTCCTCTTCCTGGTCGCGGCCTACTTTCGCGCCCGGGCGCGGACGGCCTACCGCGGGCTCCGGACGCGGCTGGCGCGGCTCAACGCGTTTCTCCAGGAAAGCCTCCAGGGGATGACCGTCATCCAGCTGTTTGCGCGGGAACCGCAGGAGCGCCAACGCTTCCAGGCGCTGAATGCCGACTATCGCGACGCCCAGTTCCGGTCCACCGCCTACGATGCCTCGCTCTACGTGGTGGTGGAGGCGATCGGGTCGGCCGCCATCGCGCTCTTGCTCTGGTACGGCGGCGGTCAGATCTGGGACGGAGTGCTCACCTTCGGGGGTCTCGTGGCGTTCCTCGAATACACCAACCGGTTCTTCCTTCCGATTCGGGATCTCGGGGCGAAGTACGCGGTCATGCAGGCGGCCATGGCCTCATCCGAGCGCATCTTCGGGTTGCTGGATCTGGAGCCGGCCATCCAGTCGGGGACGGATGGGGATGGAGCTCCGGCGCAAGCCCGCGCCGGGGTCGGCCCTGCGCGCTCCCGGCCGCCAGTCGTTGAGTTCCGGAACGTCTGGCTCGCGTACGAGGGCGAGGAATGGGTGCTGCGCGATTGCTCGTTCGCGGTGAAGGCCGGAGAGTGCGTGGCGCTGGTCGGGGTCACGGGCGCGGGGAAGAGCACCATCGCCCGGCTGATGAACCGGTCGTACGACGTGACCCGTGGCCGGGTGCTGGTGGGCGGGATGGACGTCCGGGAGTGGGATCTGACCGCCCTCCGCCGGCACGTCGGCCTGATTCCCCAGGACGTCTTCCTCTTCACGGGAAGCGTGGAAGGCAACCTGCGGTTGAGCGGTGACGGTATCGTCAGCCGCGAGGTGTTAGAGCGCGCGGTGGCCTCGGCCAACGCGCGAAGCTTCATCGAGTCCCTTCCCGACGGCTTTCGCTACCGGATCAGGGAGCGGGGCGCAAATCTTTCCCAGGGGCAGCGCCAGCTGCTGGCCATCGCCCGCGCCCTGGTGTACAATCCGGCCGTCCTGGTGCTCGACGAGGCCACATCGAGCGTCGATCCCGAGTCTGAGGCCCTGATCCAGTCGGCGATGGGTCGGCTCCTGGCCGGCCGCACGAGTCTCGTCATTGCCCATCGCCTGTCTACCGTGAAGATGGCGGACCGCATCTTGATCCTCCACAAGGGCCGGGTGAGAGAGGAAGGAACCCACGCCGAGCTGCTGCGTCTCGGCGGCATTTATGCACGGCTCTACGAATTGCAGCGCGGGGGGTGAGCCCCTCCCGGACCTGCCGCGCCGTTGAGGACTTTCAACCGCGCCGTGCATGCCCTGGTTCGGCAGATTCCCAGGGGAAACGTGGCGACCTACGGGCAGCTCGCCGCCCTCCTCGGGTCCCCGCGGGCGGCCCGGGCGGTCGGATATGCGATGAAGCGGTGCCCCCACGGGCTCCCCTGGCAGCGCGTCCTCAATGCGCGGGGAGGCATCAGCCTCCGCGCCAACGTCAGCAGCATGATCACGCAGCGCGTTCTGCTCGAGCAGGAGGGCGTCCCGTTCAGGAACGGGCGGGTGGACCTCACACGATACCGGTGGGCCGGGCCCCGGCGCCGCCCCCGGCTGACCCTGGCGGCGCTCGGGAGACTTTAGGAGACAAGCCATGCGGCTCGGATTGAGTCTCGGCTACTCCGGCCCGACGTTTACGCTGCCCCTCCCGCTGATCGTGGAGGCCGAGCGCCTCGGCTTTCACTCCGTCTGGGCCGCGGAGGCGTACGGCAGCGATGCCGTGACGCCCGTGGCCTTCGCGGCGGCGCGGACCGAGCGCATCCACCTGGGGACCGCCATCATGCAGATGCCCGCCCGCACGCCGGCCATGACGGCGATGACCGCCGCGACCCTCGACCACCTGTCGGGCGGGCGGTTCCTGCTGGGGCTCGGCGCGTCGGGCCCGCAGGTCGTTGAGGGCTGGCACGGGCAGCCGTACGGAAAGCCGCTCGGCCGGGCGCGCGAGTACGTGGCGATCGTCCGCGCCATCTGGCAGCGCGAGAAACCCCTCGAGCACCGCGGCGAGCATTACCAGATCCCGTACGCCGGGCCCGACGCCAGCGGCCTCGGCAAGCCGCTCAAGTCAATCCTTCACAGCCGGGCTGACATCCCGATCTATCTGGCGGCCATCGGCCCCAAAAACGTCGCGCTGGCCGGCGAGATCGCCGATGGCTGGCTCCCCGTCTTCTTCTCGCCCGACCGGATGGATCTCTACCGCGCGGCGCTCGACCGGGGCTTCGCGCGGGCCGGCGGAAGGAAGTCGCGCGCCGCGTTTGATATCGCCCCCACCGTTCCCATCGCGCTGGGACACGACCTCGCCGCCTGCCGCAACCTCATGAAGCCCCAGCTCGCTCTCTACATCGGCGGGATGGGGGCGCGGGGGAGGAACTTCTACAACGACCTGGCCTGCCGGTACGGCTACGAGGCGGCGGCCCGCACGATTCAGGACCTCTACCTCGACGGCAAGAAGGCTGAGGCCGAAGCGGCGGTCCCGGACGCGTTGGTCGACGAGGTGACGCTCTGCGGCGCCCGCGAGCGGATCCGGGATCGACTCGCCGCCTACCAGGAGGCAGGCGTCACGACGCTCATCTGTCGGACGAGTCAGCCCGGGACGATCCGGATGATGGCCGAGCTCGGCGCCTAGCCCGGGCGATGAAGCCCGCGGCCCAGAAGGTGCAGGATGTCCTGGTTAGGCTGGGCATCCATCGGTCCCTCGTCGAGCTGCCGGTCAGCGCCAAAACCTCTCAACAGGCCGCCGCCGCCGTGGGGGTGAGCGTGGGGCAGATCGCTAAATCGCTGGTCTTCACGGTCAACGGCTCGCCGATCCTGGTCGTCGCCTCCGGGGAGAACCGGGTGGACGAGCTGAAGCTGGAGCGACTGGCCGGCGGGAGGATCCGAAAGGCAGATCCAGAAACCGTCAGGCAGGCGACCGGCTTCTCGATCGGCGGGGTCCCCCCCGTCGGCCACGCCACCACGCTTCCGGTCTACATCGATCGCGATCTGCTCCGGCACCCGCTGATCTACGCGGCGGGGGGAGTTCCCGAGTGCGTCTTCCCGCTGAGCCCTGACGAGCTGGTTCGCGCGACCGGGGGGCGCGTGGTGGACGTCAAAGTGCAGCCCGAATAGGAGGCCGACCATGAAGCTGAAAGGGAAGGTGGCGTTGGTGACGGGGGCGGGATCGGGGATCGGCTTGGCGACCGCCCTCCTGTTCGCCCGCGAGGGCGCGCGGGTCGCCTGCGCCGACGTCAATGAAGGGACGGCAAAGCAAACCGTCCAGCAGATCGAAAAGGCCGGAGGCCAGGCCCTGGCCCTCCGGGCCGACGTCTCCCGGGCCGCGGACTGCCAGGCCATGGTGGAGCGGACGGTGGCCAGCTGGGGCCGTCTGGATATCCTCTTCAACAACGCCGGGGTGCCCGAATCCCCGACCCGCGTGGAGGAGCTCGACGAGGCCACGTTCGATCGGATCATGGCCGTCAACGTCCGGGGGGTCTACCTCGGCTGCAGGTACGCGGTGCCGGTGATGAAGAAGCAGGGGGGCGGCGTCATCCTGAACACCGCCTCCACGGCCGCCATCCGCCCGCGTCGCGGGCTGAACGCCTACTGCGCGTCGAAGGGCGCGGTCATCGCCTGGACCAAGGCGCTGGCCATGGAGTTGGCGCCGAACCGGATCCGGGTCGTGGCCATTGCCCCGGTCGCCACCGACACACCGATGCTCCCCGCCTTCATGGGGAAGAGGGTCGTGGACGACCCGGGGCGGGAGGCGATGGTCAAGACGATCCCCCTCGGTCGCCTCAACACGCCGGAGGACATCGCCCTGGCCGCTCTCTTCCTGGCCTCCGACGATGCCGCGATGGTGACCGGAACGTGCTTCGAGGTGGACGGCGGGCGATGCATCTGAGCCGGTCGCGCGCGTGAAGATCGTTCCGCTCGCCGCAGAGTCCCTGGGCGTTCGCTCCATGGCGACCTACGTCGAGTGCGGACAGACCCGCGTCCTGATCGACCCCGGCGCCGCGCTCGGGCCGACCCGCTACCAGCTGCCTCCGGCCGCCGAGGAGTGGGACGCGCTCAAGCGCGCCAACGACCGGATCTCCGCCTACGCGGCCCGCGCCCAGGTGATCTTCGTGAGCCACTATCACGAGGATCACTTCCGGTACGATCCCGGGGTGTATGCCGGGCGGCGGGTGTGGATCAAGGATCCGACGCGGATGATCAACCCCGCCCAGGGCCGCCGCGCCCGCGAGCTGTGGCAGGCCATCCGCCCCCACTGCCACCTGGCCTCCGCCGAAGGGCGGCGCTGGGAGTTCCCCGATGCCCTGCTGGCGGCTTCACCCCCGCTGCCGCACGGCGTGGAAGGCACGGGGCTCGGGTATGTCGTCGCACTCACGATCATCGACCGATCCCAGGGGTTCAGGTTCGTTCACGCCTCCGACGTTCAGGGCCCGCTGTCGGCGGTGGCTACGGCCTACCTGATCCGTGAGCGCCCCGACCTTCTCTACCTCTCCGGCCCACCCTGCTACATCGAACGCCAGATCGGGGCACGACTCGTGGAGCAGGGGATCGACAACCTGTTGAGAATCATCGGGGCCACGGGCTGCCGGGTCATCCTGGATCACCATGCCCTTCGCGATCCACGCCCCCGCGAGCGGCTCCGCCGCCTCTGGGAAACGGGACGGGTGGTGACGGCCGCGGGATACCTCGGGCTGAACGATGCGCTGCTCGAGGCACACCGTTACGCACTCTGGCAGCAGCGGCGGAAACCCGAGGCGCGGGTGGAGCGCCCCCGGTTGAAACCCGCGACGGCTTCGGCTATAGTGGGGCGCCGGAGCATCGGACAAGGCGCGAAAGGGGGGAAATACGCATGAGCACCCAGACCGAAGTCAAGGTGAGCGACGCGGCCCCGGACTTCAAGCTCCAGGGGATTGGCGGCAAGGAGCACACGCTCAGCGAGTTCAGGGGGAAGAGGAACGTCGTCCTCCTCTTCTACGTCCTCGACTGGACTCCCGGCTGAACCAAGGAGATGCCCGCCTTCGAAGCCAGGCTCAAGGACATCGAGGCGGCGAATACCCAGGTCATGGGGATCAGCACCGACAGCATTTACAGCCACGATGCCTGGGCCAAGTCGTGCGGCGGCATCAGCTATCCGCTCCTCGGCGACATTCACCGGGAGGTCGTCAAGAAGTACGGGATCCACTGGCCCGATCTGAACGCCAACTACCGCGCCACCTATATCGTGGACAAGCAGGGCACGGTGCGGTTCGTCGAGCGCTACGGCAAGGGGGAACTCCCGGACCCGGACAGGATCCTGGCCGAGGTGAAGAAGCTCTGACGGGGTCCCGTCACAACAAGGCCGGGGACGTCAGCCCCCGGCCTTTTCCTTTTGACGGGTCGTGAGCGCCACGCCGACCAGCACGGCCACCCCGCCGAGCACCTGTGCCGCCCCGATCGTTTCGCCCAGCAGGGCGGCGGCCAGGAGCACACCGACCACGGGCTGGAAGTTCATGAAGATGGCCGAGCGGCTCGGCCCCACGGCCCGCACCGCCTCGTACCACCAGACGTGGGCCACGGCCCCGAGGATGGCCTGGTAGAGCACCACGCCCCAGGCGGCGGTGGACGCAAGGCGGGGCGGGGGAAAGAGCGGCGCGGTGAGCAGAGCCAGCGGGATGAGCATCAGCGTGCCCAGGATGTAGGAGAGCGTCGTGGCGAGCGCCGGCGAGTGGAGGGTGAGGACCCGTTTGCCGTAGAGCGTATAGGCGGTCCATCCGGCCAGCGAGAAGAGGACGATGAAGTCTCCCGTATGCAGCTGCTCCAGTCGGAGAGCCGCCCACTGCCCGCGCGTCACAACCAGCAGCACCCCCGCGGCCGAACAGCCGACGCCGAGCCACTGGAGGCGACCGAGCCGCTCCCCGAGGTAGAGCCGGGCGCCGAGCGCGACCATGACGGGGGTGGACGCCTGGAGGATCGCGGCATTGGAGGCGGTCGTGAGGTAGATGGCGAGGTACGTAAAAGTCGTGGAGATGAGGATGCCCGAGAATCCGAGGATGGTGAAGGCGCGCAGGTCTTCCAGCGTGAGCGCCCGCACGTCCAGGAGTCCTCGTCGGATGAGCAGGAGACTCAGAAACGCCGAGGCGAGCACGCAGCGGAGGGCGGCGAAGATGAACGGCGGGAGGTCGGAGAGGACAAGCTTGGAGAAGGCGGGATAGCTTCCCCAGAGGCAGACCACGAGGAACAGCGCCACGTACGCGCGCGTTTGACTGGGTCCGGTCACCTCACTATCATAGCGCGGGGATCATGGCCGACCACATCCTGGAATCCCGCATCTGGCTCCCCCGGGGGCGCGAGGAGGTGTTTCCGTTCTTCGCGGATCCGCGGAACCTGGCGGAGGTCACCCCGCGGCGGCTCGGGTTCAGGCTGCTCTCCGCCGCGCCAATGCCGCTGGAGGCCGGGGCGGTCTTCGACTGTCGAATCCGCTTCCTGGGGATCCCCCTGCGCTGGCGCACCTTCATTCGCGAGTACGACCCGCCGTTCCGGTTCGTGGATGTCCAGGTGCGCGGCCCGTACGCGCGCTGGGAGCACCGGCATCTGTTCCGCGCGGAGAACGCCGGGACGTGGGTGGAGGATCGAATCACCTACCGGCTCCCGCTGGGTCCGCTCGGAAGGCTGGTCCACGCCCTCGTGGTCAGGCGCCAGCTGGACGCGATCTTCGCGTATCGCCGGCTTCGTCTGGCGCAGCTCTTCCCCCATGGGAACGGCTGATCTGCTCGGCGCCCACATGTCGATCGCCGGGGGCCTGCACCTGGCGCTCGAGCGGGGCCGCGCCGTCGGCTGCTCGGTGGTCCAGCTCTTCCTCAAGAACCAGGTTCAGTGGGCTGCCAGGCCGCTGACGGACGCCGACGTGAACGCGTTCAAGCAGGCCCAGCGGGCCACGGGCATCAGGCTGGCCTTCGCCCATTCCACCTACCTGATCAACCTCGCCTCCCCGGCGGAGGCCGAGTGGCGACGCGCCGTGGATGCCTTCGCCGACGAGCTCGAGCGAGCCGAGGCGCTGGGCCTTCCGTTCGTCGTGATCCATCCCGGCTCCCACAAGGGGAGCGGTCTCGAGGCGGGGATCTGCCGAATCCTGGCGGCGCTTGATGACCTCACGCGGCGCACGAAAGGGTACCGGGTCCGAATCGTCCTGGAGAACACCGCCGGGGCCGGGCACACCGTGGGAGCGCGGTTTGAGGATCTCCGGAGCATTCTCGAAAGGGCGGCGGCGCCCGAGCGGCTCGGGATCTGCCTCGACACCTGCCACCTCTTCGCCGCCGGCTACGACATCCGGACGGCGCGGGGATATGCGCGGACGATGGAAGCCTGCGACAGGACCGTGGGGAGCCACTCCGTCGTCGCCTTCCACCTGAACGATGCCAAGGCGGGGCTCGGCTCAGGGCTCGACCGCCACGAGCACATCGGCAAGGGCCACGTCGGGCTCGGCGCCTTCCGTCGGCTGCTGAACGACCGGCGCTTTGCCGGGGTCCCGATGGTCCTGGAGACTCCCAAGGAGGACGACATTGCCGACGTCAGGAACCTGCGAACGCTCCGGCGCCTCGTGTCGAAGCGACGCTGAAACCCTCTCCCCCGGCGGGCGTCGTTCTCCGCTAGGAGCCCGTCTCGGTAATGACGTGTAAGGCGGCCCGTTTCGAGCGCGGGCTTTGCCCGCGCAACCG
>JACQWA010000393.1 GCA_016209425.1 Candidatus Rokuibacteriota bacterium | reverse complement strand
GTCGTCGTCTTGCCCGCGCCGTTCCGACCGAGGAGGCAGAGGATCTCCCCCGGCGAAAGCTGAAGCGAGACATCCTTGAGGACGTGGACGTCCCCATAGTAGCAGTGAATGCCGTCCACCCTCAGCATCACAGGCCCAGATACACCTTCTGCACGTCGGGATGCGCTTCGACCTCGCTCGGCGTTCCCTCGGCGAGGATGTCGCCCTTGTCCATCACGGTCACCTTCGTCGCCAGCTCCAGCACCACCGCCATGTTGTGCTCGATGAGCAGCATGGTGACCCCGCGCGAGAGGGCCCGGATGAGCCGGGAGAGGGCGGCGATTTCCTCAGGGGCCAGCCCCTGGGTGGGCTCGTCCAGGATCAGCAGTTCCGGCTTGAGGGCGAGCGCCATGGCCACCTCCAGGAGCTTCTGATGGCCGTATGGCAGCGAGCCGGCATGCCGGTCGCCGGCGTCCGGCAGTCCCACCTGGGCCAGTGCCGCCTGCACGTGCTCCGCCAGCGTGCGCTGGGGGCGGGTGAGTCGGCTGAGGGCGCCCGTCATCAGCCTCCGTTGCGCCGCCAGGGCGACATTCTCATAGACGGTGAGATTCTTGAAGATGCTGGTGACCTGGAATGTGTAAACGATCCCGAGGGCGACCCGGTCCCAGGCCCGGAGCCCGGTGACGTCTTTGCCCTTGAACAGCACCCGTCCCGAGGTCGGGCTGATCCGTCCGCTGATCATGCTGACGAGTGTGGTCTTTCCGGCTCCGTTGGGCCCGATGATGGCCCTGATCTCGCCGGTCTCGAGGCGGAAGTCCACCCGGCGCACGGCCTCGAGCCCGTCGAACGTCTTGGACAGCGCCCTCGTCTCCAGGAGCCGGGTCACGGCAGCCACCTCACCCATCGGGCCCGGATCCCTCCCATCACGCCGGCGGGAAACCACATGATCAGGATGAGGAGGGTGGCACCCACCAGCAGCAGGTAGCTGGACGTGAGCCCGCTGGCGATGTCCACGACGTAGGTCATCAGGGCGGTGCCGAGCAGCGGGCCGAGGGTGGTCCCGGTGCCACCCAGCAGCGTCCACAGCAGCGGGTAGATGGAGTAGAGGATGGAGGCGAAGGAGGAGCCCACGTAGGAGAACATCAGGGTGTAGATCGAGCCGGACGCGCCGGCGATGCTGCCCGAGACAATCAGGGCGAGCAGCTTGTAGGACAACGGGTTATAGCCCAGCAGCCGCGTCCGCTCCTCGTTCTCCCGGACCGCCACGAGCACCCGGCCGATGGGGGAGCGGGTCAGCCAGAGGCTCAGCAGCAGGCAGAGGGCGAAGACGACGAGCGCCAGGTTGTACTTGACGGCCGGATCGGAGAAGGCGAGCTCCCGTCCGCCCGCCCACAGGGGCGGGAGCAGGCCGGAAATGATGAACCCCTGATCGCCCATCGTGATCTCGTTGAAGTAGAGCGTGGCCAGGTAGAAGGCCTGGGAAAACATCATCGTGACGATGAGAAAGGACACCCCGCTCGCGCGGAGCGTGACCAGCCCGAGGGCGGTGGCCATGCCCGCGCTGGCGAGCACGCCCAGCCCGAACGCTGCGCCGGCCCCGAACCCGAAGTACAGGATCGTCAGGCCGGTCGCATACATCCCCGAGGCAAAAAACATGGCGTGGCCGAGGCTCATGAGCCCCGCGTAGCCCAGGAGCACATTGTAGCCGATCGCATAGACGGCGAGGGCCATGATGCGCGCCAGCATGACCTGGTGGAACGGCGGGACCACGAACTGCAGCCCCAGCAAAAGAAGGATGATCGCCAGATGCAGGGCCCACACCGCGCGCGCCCTGGTCCGCCTCACGTCCCCTCCTCTCCGAAGAGGCCCCCCGTCCGGAAGACCAGCACGAGCGCGACGAGCAGCGTGGCGACGATCTTCGCGAGCGTGGGCGAGAAGAACACCGACACGACACCATCACTCACCCCGATCAGGAACGCCGCGGCCAACGTCCCGCCGAGGCTGCCGAGGCCCCCAATGATGACGACGACGAAGGACATCAGGAGCGCGTCCAGCCCCATGAGGTAGTGGGCCTGCTGGACGGGCACCACCAGGGCCCCGGCGATCGCCGCGAGCCCGGCGCCCAGCGCGAAGACCAGCGCGTAGACCCGGTGGACGGACACGCCGAACGCCTGCGCCATCTCGCGATCCTGCTGGGTGGCGCGCATGTAGAGACCCAGCGTCGTCCGGGACACCACGAGCCAGGTGGCCACGAGGAGCGCGGCTGAGACGCCCGCGACGACCAGCTTGTATCCGGAGTACCCGAACCAGGGGAAATCGAGCCGGAAGTAGACAGGGGCGGGGACCGGGCGCGCGTAGGGCCCATACACGGTGAGCACGAGCTGCTGAATGATGTAGAGGAGTCCGATGGTCGCGACGATGGTGCTCTCCGGCTTGTACTCGATTCGGCGGAGGACGAGCCGGTCGGCGAGGAAGGCGGCACCGCCGACGATGAGGGGGGCGGCGACGAGCGCCAGCAGGAATCCGCCCAGCATGGTGGAGAAGTACCAGGCGATGACCGCGCCCAGCATGAAGAACTCCCCGTGGGCCACGTTCACGATGCGCATGACCCCGAAGACGAGGGAGAGGCCGAGGGCCGTGAGCGCCAGCACGAAGCCCGTGACCGTTCCTTCAAGCAGGGCGAGAAAGAGATGACCCTCGAAGCTCATGAGCGGGGCACCACGGGCGGCCCGGGGGGACCGCCCGTGGAGAAGCGCGAATCAGGTGTTACAGCGGCTGCTTTCGATAATCCGCCTCCGGCGGGTAGAGCGAATCCTCGATCTTGGTCCGGTGGACGACTTTGAGCCGCCGGCTCTCCACCTTCGAGATGAACTGCTGGCCGAAGCTCTGATGGATCTGGCCGACGAACTTCTTGGGACCTTGCGGGTGCTGAATCCCCTCGTTGAACCACTGGACCTCTTCCAGGGTCTCGATCAGCGCCCGGTAGTCTTTCGGGGTGG
>JACQWA010000388.1 GCA_016209425.1 Candidatus Rokuibacteriota bacterium | reverse complement strand
GGCCGTGGGGATCGACCCCAAGGACCCTTCACCGCGCACGGGCGGGGTCAAGGACCCGATGGCGCCGGTCTCGACACTCCGGCCCTGGAAGAACGGCTCCAACATGGACCTCAACGAGCTTCAGGAAGGGACCACCATCTTCATCCCGGTCTTCCAAAAGGGCGGGCTCGTCTGGACCGGTGACTCTCACTGCCGCCAGGGAAACGGTGAGGTGAACCTCACCGCGCTCGAGTGCGCCTGGCGCGAGATCGTCATGCAGTTGATCGTCCGGAAGGACATGAAGCTCGAGTGGCCGCGGATGGAGAGCAAAACCCACTGGATCATGATGGGGTTTGACGAGGACCTCAACAAGGCGCTGGTCAACGCCGTCCGCGAGACGGTCGACTTCCTGTCGAAGCAGAAGATGGTCTCCCTGGACCGGTACGAGGCGTATTCGCTGGCTTCCATGGTGGCCGACTGCCGTGTGACCCAGGTGGTGGACATCCGCAAGGGGGTCCACTGCATGATCCCCAAGTCCACGTTCGCCAGAAAATAACTTCGGAGGGGGGCCACCCAGGCCCCCCCACGCCTCCGGCGTGGATGCCCGGGTACCCGCCCCTTCCGATTCCTCCCCCCGGGGGGATTGCGCGGGCGAAGCCCGCGCTCGAACCGACGTGGTGGTTTGCCCCATCGTTTTCGGTCTCGTGATTCTGGCCGCCGCCCCCGCGTGGGGCGGCGGTCCCCTTTCCGTCGTCACCACCTCCACAGATCTGAAGGCGCTGGTGGAGGCGGTGGGCGGGAACCGGGTCCAGGTCGAGGCCCTGGCCCCACCCCTCTCCGACCCCCATGCCGTCGAAGTGAAGCCCGGCCAGCTCGCCAAGCTGAAGGCAGCGACGTTGCTCGTCAGGGTCGGCCTGGATCACGAGCCGTGGCTCGCCCGCGTCCTCCGCTCGCTCAACGACCCGCGGTTTGTCCGTGGGAGCCCGCACGATCTCGACACGTCCAAGGGGATCCGGCTCCTCCAGGCCGAGACTCCACGGGTCCGCAGCGAGCGGGGAGTTCACGTTCACGGCTTCGGCAACACCCATTACTGGCTTGATCCCGAGAACGCGCGCCCCATCACCGGAGCAATCTTCGAGGCGCTGACGCGCTTGGCCCCCGCCGACCGTGGCCACTTCGAGGGGAACCGGCGGCGGTTCCTCGAGCACCTGGACGCGGGCCTGAGGCGCTGGTCGCAGGCCATGGCCCCCTACCGCGGTACCCGGGTCGTCGTGGTGCACGAGACGTGGCCGTACTTCGCCGAGCGCTTCGGCCTGGTCGTCGTCGCGGCGGTGGAGCCGACGCCAGGACTCCCGCCATCTCCGTCCTCCCTCGCCGCCCTCACGCAGAAGATGCGGGACGCCGGGGTCAAGCTGCTGATCACGGAGCCCTCCTCGAACGCCGCGGTGGTGAGCCAGGTGGCGGCCCGCAGCGGGGCGCGCGCCGTCACGCTGATCCCCTCGGTGGGCGGCGATCCGGACGCGCGGGACTACCTGGCGCTCTTCGACCTCAACGTCAGGCGCCTGTCCGACGCGTTGGCCGCCGCCCGTTAGCATGCCCGTAGCTCTCGAGTTTCTCGGAGTCCCGTTCCTCGCCTGCCTGGTGCTCACCGGGATCCACGCCTATCTGGGCCTCCACGTTCTGGCGCGCGGAGTCATCTTTGTCGACCTGGCCCTGGCCCAGGTGGCGGCTCTCGGGATCACCGTCGCGTTCCTGGCCGGCCATCCCATCCAGAGCGATGCCGCCTACTGGTACGCCCTGACGTTCACCGTAGCCGGCGCTCTTTTTTTCTCCGCGAGCCGCACCCGCCGCCCCCGGATCCCGCAGGAAGCCATCATCGGCATCGTGTACGCGGTTTCGGCCGCCGCGGCCGTCCTGGTGGTGGATCGGGCGCCGCAGGGGAGCGAGCACATCAAACAGCTCCTGGTAGGAAGCATCCTCACCGTGACCCCAGCGGAGGTCGGTACCCTCGCGCTCCTCTACGCCGCCATCGGCGTCATCCACTGGATGAGCCGACGGCCGCTCTTGCAGATTTCCATTGACCCCGAAGCCGCCCTCAGGCAGGGACGAAACGTCCGCTGGTGGGATTTCCTCTTCTACGCCTCCTTCGGTGTGGTGGTGACCAGCTCGGTCCGCCTCGCCGGAGTCCTGCTCGTCTTCTCCTACCTCATCGTCCCTGCCGCCGTGGGAGCGCTCCTCTCGGCGTCGGTGGCCGGCCGACTGGTCCTGGGCTGGGGCTTCGGGTTCCTGGTCAGCGTGCTGGGCCTCACCGCGTCGTACCTCTGGGACCTTCCGACCGGGGCCGCGGTGGTCACGACGTTCGGTGCTCTCCTGGCCGCCGTGGCCCTCGGCCTGGGCGCCCGCGCCCTCATCCAAGAAGTCAGGAGACGAGGCCTAAGTGCCCTCGTCGGAGTCGGAATTTCCACATGCGCCCTGATCAGTCTCGTGGGCCTCCTGCTGGCGCTCTTCCCACGGATGGACCACCATTGGCTCAACTGGCTCGAGGAGGGGGTGCCGATGGTGGAGCTCACCTTCCTGACTGCGCGCGAGAGAGAGACCTACTGGGAAAGCCGCGAAGCGATCGCTCGCGGCCAAGCCGAGCTCCGGCGGCTCCGCGTCCTTCAGCAGGAGGTGCAGTGGGGGACACGGCAGATGCCCGCCGAGCAGGAGGAGCGGCTCCGCCAGTTTCTGGCCAGCCGGGCGGAGATCGCCGCGGGAGACCGGATGGTCCTCAAGACACTCCGAGGGAAGGCACGCGAGCGCCAGCGTTACTGGCTGGGGTTCCCGCTCGTGGGAATCGGAGCCGGCGGCGCCTTCGCGCTCGCTCGCGTGAAGCGAATCGGGCCCGGTCTCCCGTAGCCGGTGAGCGCCCCCTCGACCCGGCTGGTCACGCCCGAATTCCTGCTCCTCTGGTCCAGCGCCTTCGCCTTCTTTTTCTCCTTTCACCTGCTGCTCCCGATCCTCCCGCTCCACGCGCGGACCCTGGGCATCCCCGAGTCACAGATCGGGCTCATCGTCGGCTTCTTCGCGCTCTCGTCCATGACGGTACGACCGTGGGCCGGATGGGCGGCCGACCGGTATGGCCGCCGGCCCCTGCTCATCACCGGCACGCTGATTTTTCTTGCGTCCTCCCTCCTCTACGGATTGAGCCGGACGGCCGCGGCTCTCCTCCTGACCCGCCTTCTCCATGGATCCGGCATGGGGTGTTACCCGACCTCGGCGACCGCCGTGGTCGCGGACATCGCCCCACCCGATCGCCGCGGAGAGGCCGTGGGCTTCATCGGGGCCGCGGGCAGTCTGGCCCTCGCGCTCGGCCCGTTCCTGGGGGCGTGGGTGGCGGAGCGGTTCGGCTTCCCGACCCTCTTTGCCACCTCCGCAGCCGCGGCAACGTGTGCGATGGGCCTGACAATCTTCCTCAGGGAGACGGCCCCCCAGCGGCGGCGCTGAGCCTGCCTGCCCTCTTCCCCTCGACAATCCTCCTCTGCCTGATGGCCACGTACGGTGTGCAGGTGGCCTTCCTCCCGGGCGCGCTGGCGATCGCCCGCCGCCCGTCCCCCTAGCCCGAATTATGCGCATAATTCGGGCTAGGAGCTCGTCCCGGTAATGACGTGTAAGGCGGCCCGTTCGAGCGCGGGCTTGCCCGCGCAACCGTGGGGGGAGGAGTTCGGAAGGGGGGCGGAGCCCCCCTCCGAGGGGGCTAGCGCGCGGGGGGCGTGTTGACAGCCTCGTGCGAGTCTAGGTACCATTAGCGCACTTTCCCCACGGGCTGCTGCCCTGACAGCCGAAGGAGGCCGGTATGGCGAACAAGGCCGCTGAGCGAAACCGCACCAAGTACCTGCTCGACGAGAAAGAGATTCCGACCAAGTGGTACAACATCCAGGCCGATCTCAAGACGCCGCTGCCACCGGTCCTCCATCCGGGAACGGGCCAACCGATCGGCCCGCAGGATCTGGCGCCGCTCTTTCCCATGGCGCTGATCAAGCAGGAGGTCAGCCG
>JACQWA010000028.1 GCA_016209425.1 Candidatus Rokuibacteriota bacterium | reverse complement strand
CCACAGCTCCGCCCCCACCAAGCCGGAGTTCTCCCTGAGCTCGTTAGGAAACCACGGGAGTCCGACGGCGCCATACAACTACTCCTCGGTGGCCCCGGCGATCCGCTTGCCGCTCTTCTCGTCGAAGACGCCGTACTCGCTGAGCTTGAGCCCTTTGCGCGAAGCGATCTCGCGGACATGGACGTTATGCTCCTTCGAGCCGGTGAAGTACTGGAGCGCCGCGCCGAACGCCTCGGGCTCGACCACGCGGAGGTCCACCTGGATTCCCTCCTGGTGGCGGATGGAAGCCTTCGTGTCGCCATGGGCGAGCACGTCGAGCGCGGAGGGAAGCGACACGAACGTCTCGATGACCCGCGCCGGATCGGACGCCGTGACCAGGATGTCGATGTCGCCGACCGTCTCTTTCATGCGCCGGATGGAGCCGGCCACTTCGATCCGGCTCACCCCGCCGTGGGCCTTCAGGGTCTCGACCAGCGAGCCGGCCACGGCGAGGGCCTTGCCCACCAGCATGCGGCTCTGGCCCGCCTTCCAGACGGCGATCCCCGTGAGGATGTTCTCCTGGGTTTTTTCCCGGATGCCGGGGACTTTCAGGATGTCGCCCGAGCGGGCCAGGGCCTCCAGCTTTTCCACGCTGTCCACACCCAGGCGGTCGTAGAGAAGCTTCGCCGTCTTGGGGCCGAGGCCCTGCACCTCCATGATGGAGAGGAGCCCGCGGGGGACCTCCTTGCGCATCGCCTCGAGGTCCGCGATCTTGCCCAAGGCCAGGTATTCCTGGATCTTGGCCGCGAGATCCTTGCCGATTCCGGCGATCTTCATCAGCTCGCCGCGCTCGCCGACCGCGGCGATGTCCTCGGTGAGGGATTCCACGTTCTCGGCGGCGCGGCGGTAGGCGCGGACGCGGAAGACATTTTCCCCTTTGATCTCCAGCAGGTCAGCCATCTCGTAGAAGAGCTTGGCAATCTCGAAGTTTTTCACGGCCCTATGGTATCCTTCCGCCGTAGCCCGTTCAACCCGGCAGGGCGATGGATGGGCGGGGTGGCGCCGATGCTCCCGCAGTGGGCCTGGGACCTCATTGAGCCATATCTCAAAAAGAATCTCGCCACCCGTGGGGTTGAGCGCCCGACGAGGCGGCAGCTCCTGGACGAGTTCGGCCGGGTGTGGCCGGAGTTTACCGCGACGATCATGGTCCAGGAGCCGTGGATGGGGACGATCCGCTTCAAGCGGCTCGTCCAGCTTCGATCCGGCGAGATGGATCCATTCCTCGAAGATCCGAAGAAGTTCATCGGGGACCGCTTCGGGGGCGGGAAATTCAAGATGAATCTCCACCACGGGATGCACTTCGTCAACACCAAGAACTTCAAGCCGGAAGGGCTTCCCATCTGGAAGGACCTGCCCGAGCTCCCGGAGGAGTGAGCGATGCCGAGCGATGAGACCCGTCGGATGTTGAAGGTCTTCGGAGTCGCGGTGACGGCCTACGAGGATGCGGTCGAGAAAGGGGCTTCACCCGGGGAGGCGGCAAAGGCCGAGGCTGAGGTCTTCGCCCGCCTTCGGGAGGTCACGGCCCTCATCGAGGGCCTCCGCGCCAGGAAGAAGTGATGGTCGGACCCGTGACCGATGCCTCCGGCGTCGTCTTCGCGGCGCCGGCGCCGCCGCGGCGCATCATCTCCCTGATTCCGTCGATCACCGAGACCCTGTTCACCCTCGGGGCGGGGGACTCCATCGTCGCCATCACGACCTTCTGAGTCGAGCCACGGGAGGCGGTCGCCTCCAAAATCAGGATCGGCGGTGAGAAGGATCCCAAGCTGGATCTCATTCGCTCGCTGGATCCCGATCTCGTCGTGGCCAACGTCGAGGAGAACCTGAAGGAGCACGTGGAGGCCCTGCGCGGCTGGGGGATTCCGGTATTCGTGACCTACCCGCGCACCGTCGCCGAAGGGATCCGGATGGTGGAGGAGCTGGGAGCCGTGACCGGGGTGGAGGAGCGAGCCGGCCAGATCACCGCCGACCTCTGGCCGCTCTACCGTCAAGCCGAACGGCTGGGCGACGCCCGGGGACGGGCCCGCGTCTTCTGCCCGATCTGGCGGAACCCCTACATGACGATCAACCGCGACACCTACGTGCACGATGTGCTGACGCTCTGCGGCGGCCAGAACGTGTTCGCGGAGCGGTCGGAGCGCTATCCCGAGGTCACGCTGGACGAGATGGCGGCGGCCCGTCCGGACGTCGTTCTCCTCCCGGACGAGCCCTACCGCTTCCGGAAAGTTCACGTGCAGGACTTCGCGCCGTACGAGGACGTGCCGGCCGTTCGGAATGGCCGGATCCATCTGGTGGACGGCAAGCTCCTCTCCTGGTACGGCCCCCGCATCGGCGAGGCGCTCCAGACCCTTCCGTCCCTACTCCACCTCTAGGACCATCTCGATCTCCACCGGGATCCCCATCGGGAGCTCGGCCATCCCCACGGCCGACCGCGCGTGACGGCCGCTTTCGCCGAAGACTTCGACCAGGAGGTCGGAGAAGCCGTTGATGACTTTGGGCTGGTCGGTGAATCCCTCGGCCGAGGCCACCATGCCGAGCACCTTCACCACGCGCTTCACCTTGTCGAGGCTCCCGAGAGCCGTCCGGGCCGAGGCGAGGAGGTTCAGCCCCACCTCGCGCGCGACCTTATAGCCGTCCTCGACGGAGAGCTCCTTGCCGAGTTTGCCCCGGGTCGTGACCTTCCCGTCCCGGATCGGCCCGTGCCCCGAGAGGAAGAGGAGGTTTCCGACCCGAACCGAAGGAACATAATTCGCCACGGGGGTGGACTGGGGGGGAAGGGCGATACCCAGCTGCTTCAGCTTCGCTTCAGCTCCCATGGATGACTCCTCGTGTCGAGAGTTGGCAGAGCGCCGCCATCGTGGCACACTAGTCCTCGCCCTGTCAACGCCGGGGCCGAGCCATGACGTCTCCGAGACCGGTTGCTCCCTCGCCCGCCGCCACGCTGGTCCTGCTCCGCGGTCGCCCCGAGGGCGGCGTCGAGATCCTGCTGATCCAGCGCCATCAGGCGAGCAAGTTCGCCGGTGGAGATTTCGTCTTTCCGGGGGGAAAGATCGAGGCCGACGACATGCCGGACGATGCCCCCGCCCGGTGCGTGGGGCTTGCGCCGGATGAGGCGACGCGTCGCCTGGTGAATGCCGGCTCGGCCCGCGAGGCGCTGGGCTTCTGGGCGGGCGCGATCCGCGAAGCCTTCGAAGAGGCCGGGATCCTCCTGGCCTACGGACCCGGCGGGAGCCTCGTGGATTTCTCCCGCTCCGGGGAGCGCTTCCAGGCGTACCGACGCGATTGCCTTGCGGATGGAAGCGTCTTCTGGCGGATGCTCCGTGAGGAGCGGTTGACCCTGGCCACTGACCGGCTCGTGTACTTCGCCCACTGGATCACGCCCGAGGAGAACCCCATCCGCTTCGACACCCGTTTCTTCGTGGCGGAAGCGCCCCCCCGCCAGGAGGCCACCGCCGACGAAAGGGAGATCGTGAGCGTCCGCTGGATGACCGTGGCAGACGCGCTGGAGGCGCTCCGACGGGGCGAGATCTCGCTTCGGTTCCCGACGATCAAAAACCTGAAACTCCTCAAGGGCCCCTCGGCCGCCGCGGTGCTGGCCAGCCTGAACGGGCGCGCCGTCCCGACCATCCGGCCCCGCGTCCTGGGCGAGGGCGCCACTCGTCGGGTGCTCCTGCCGGGGGACGCTGGCTGGTACTAGCCCGCATTATGAACATCATTCGGGCTCGTCACCGAAAATCGCATGGAATCCCAT
>JACQWA010000387.1 GCA_016209425.1 Candidatus Rokuibacteriota bacterium | reverse complement strand
GTTCTCGACCCAAGCCTTAGTCGCCTCTTCCTGGAAAAGGACGAAGTCAATGGCCTTTTGTATGGCTTCGGTCTCTGTCTTTGCTTTTAAAAGACGCCTTACTTTTTTGATCTTGGTCTCGTCCAACCAATAGTTTTTGCGTTTCAGGGCTTTCATCATAACCTCCTTATGTACGTATACACTATCCTATCTTATACGTATTGGCAACCCGTGGTTTGTCGATCCTGTTGTGACTCGACAGCGACTCCTGGAGGCTTTAAAAGCGCGCGGATTGGCCGCAGTGCTTGTCGGGAAACTTCGAGCTCAAGGAATACAATGGGAAGGGAAAGACCGACACTTACTCCACCATCTCGGCAGCGCCGACGGGCTTCGAAGACATCGCGCCCTACACCGTAGCAGTGGTGGAGTTGGACCAAGGTGCACGGCTCATGGCCTGGCCGGGCGAGACGGTTTCCTCAAAGGAGCTCGATCGTGTCCACCGCCGTGACGGCTCCCGTGCCTCGGTCCACGCCCGAGGCATCCGCATCGCAGAGCCGTCGGGCAGTCGCACGACGAGCACCGTCTTCCCCTGCGCCGCCGGGACTTCCAGTTCTGTTTCTTGGAGGGGGTGATGCCGACGCGCGACCTTCACTCGCGCGGGCGTATCACGAAGGATATACGCATTCTGTGACAGCCGACCCGGGGGTGAGGACGCCGCAAGTGAGGAACTGGGGGAACTCCTGCTCGACGAACGCGGGCAGGCCGGCGCCGTCGGCGCGGGGGCGGTAGGCCGGGCGTGCGAGGGCCATGGGCCCAAGGTGGGCTCAGCCGGCGGGCCGAGACAATGCCGGAAGAGTGATACACCACGCCGGTCGGGGGGAACGGCGGGGGCACTGCTGCCGGTAGGGCGTCTATTTCCGAGAACGTTCAGGTGCGGGCGCGAAGGAAGAACGACACCCCGATCCCGGCAAACACGACGTTGGCGGTCCAGGCGGCCAGGAGCGGCGGCAGGAGGTCCGCCTTGGCAAACGACAGCGCCAGCGAGTTCACCAGCCAGTATCCCAGGGAGATCACGATCGCCAGGGCGATCCCGATCACCCGTCCGCCCTGCGGCCACTGGAGCTTGCTTAGCATTGCTCCACTCGGTGCCGCGCTCTGCGTCTCCGGGGTGATCACCAAGCCAAGAGATTGTAATACGTTACATTCCGGCCACCGCGATTGAGCGGGCGCGGGCGAGTTCGTCGGGGGTGTTGACGTTCAAGAAGCAGATGCGGGGGTCGGCCAGGCGCGCCACCTCCGCCTCGGGAATCTCGAGAACCTTCACCTGGGGGAAGAAACCGACGACCTTGAAGCGCCTCGCCTGAAGCACCGCCTCCATGTGGGGCAGGCACACCTTGGCGTAGAGCGCGTGGAGCGTCTCGTACTGGTCGCCGACCTTGGGGATCACCACGTCGGCCTCTCCCGCGTGGGAGACGACGAGCCTGACCACCTCGGGCTTGAGGAACGGCATGTCGCAGGCCACCGTGAACGCCGCCTCTCCCTTCGCGGCCTTGAGGCCGCTGTAGATGCCCCCGAGCGAGCCATGGTCAGGGAACACGTCGGGGACCAGGGGGAGCCCGAGGAAGGCGTAGAGCTCCGGGGTGTTCGTCACGATCAGGACATCGGGCAGGACCGACCCCAGCACGTCCACGATCCGTTCGATGATTCGTTGGCCGCCGAGCTCCATCAGCGCCTTGGGCTCGCCGCCCATCCGGGTGCTCTTGCCGCCGGCTTGAATCACCCCGGTCAGCGTCATCGACGGCCTCACGCGTCAACGTCGATCGCGCCCCGGCGGAGCAGCCGCGGGGGCGTCACCGTCACGTCCAGAATCGTCGAGGGGAGCCCGCCCCTGGTCGCCCCGCCGTCCAGAATCAGCTCGATCTTGCCCTCGAGACGCCGTTGAACTTCTTCCGCGGTTGTCGGAGCCTCTTCACCGCTCACGTTGGCGCTCGGAGCCGTGACGGGACATCCGGCCGCGCGGACCAACCCGAACGCCACCGGATGGCCCGGCACTCTGATCCCGACGGTCCCTGTCCCCGCGGTCACCTCGACCGGCAGATCCGGGCTCGCCTTGAACACCAGCGTCAGCGGCCCCGGCCAGTACCTGGCCATGAGGTCTCTGGCGGTGGCAGACACCTTCTTCACCAGGGATTCGGCCATCTCGACCGAGGCCACAAGAACCAGGATGGGCTTGGATTCAGGGCGTCCTTTCACCGCGTAGATTCGCCGCACCGCCTCAGGGTCGAGGGCGTTGGCACCGAGGCCGTAGAAGGTCTCGGTGGGAAACGCCACCAGCCCGCTCTTCAGGAGGACGTCGGCCGCCTGGTTGAGCACGGCCCGCTGAGGGTCTTCCGGATCGACGACTACCACCCGTGTGCCAGTCACTGGCCCTTCTTCATGGCGGCGGCGACCCGACGGGAGCGCTGAGCCACCTCGGCCGCCATCGCCTTTCTGAAGGCCGCCAGCCGCCGTCTGACCCCCGAGTCACTCAGCGCCAGGATCTGGGCGGCCAGGATTGCGGCGTTGGCGGCTCCCCACTTCCCGACCGCCACGGTCGCCACCGGCACGCCTTTGGGCATCTGGGCGATGGAGAGAAGGGCGTCCAGCCCGCTGAGGGGCGTGGAGTTGATCGGGACCCCGATGACCGGGAGCGCCGTGAGGGAGGCCAGGAAGCCCGGGAGGGCCGCGGCGCCCCCCGCGCCCGCGATCAGCACCCGGAGGCCGCGCCGCTCGGCCGAGGCCGCGTATCGGCGAGCCCGATCAGGCACCCTATGGGCCGAGGCGACCACGACCTCGTGGCGGATGCCAATTTCGTCCAGGACCTTGATCGCCTCCCTGAGCACCTCCAGGTCGGAGTCGCTCCCCATCACGATCCCTACCCGCGGCCGCGTTCTCCGCATCCTTTACCTCGACAGGCGTGCCAGCGCCTTCTTGCCGATGTCTTTTCTGAAGTGAATCCCCTCGAAGCAGATCTTCCCGACCGCCTCGTAGGCCTTCCCGATGGCGACCGGGATGTCGGCGCCGAGCGCCGTCACCCCGAGCACCCGTCCCCCTGCCGTCACCAGCTGATCGTCGCTGAGCGCCGTCCCCGCGTGAAAGACCGTCACGCCAGGCAGTCGCTCGGCTTCCTCGACGCCGGCGATGGCCTTTCCCGTCTGGTAGGGCCCCGGGTAGCCCCCCGAGGCGAGCACCACGCAGACCGCCGCCTCCGGGCGCCACCTCACGGCCGTCGGAAGCTTCTCCCCCCGTGCGACGGCGTAAAGGAGCGGCAGGAGATCATCCTGGAGGCGAACCATGATGACCTGATGCTCAGGGTCACCGAACCGACAGTTGAACTCCAGCACCTTCGGGCCCGGCCGGGTGAGCATGAGTCCCGCATAGATGACCCCCCGGTATGGCCGTCCCTCCGCCGCCATCGCCCCCACCGTGGGGCGGACGATCGTCTTCATGACCTGGGCGCCGAGCTGCTCATCCACGATCGGCGCCGGTGAGTACGCCCCCATCCCGCCCGTGTTCGGTCCCCGGTCATCGTCGAAGACCGTCTTGTGATCCTGCGCCGTCCCCAGGAACAGGGCCCCTTCGCCGTCGGTCAGCGCGAAGAAGGAGGCCTCCTCGCCGACCAGGAACTCCTCGACGACAATCTGCTCTCCCGACTGGCCGAAGGCCCGCTCCTCCAGGCAGAGCGCGATCGCGCGGTCGGCTTCCCCCAGTGTTCGGCAGACCATGGCGCCCTTCCCCGCGGCAGGGCCGTCAGCCTTCACCACCAGCGGAGCCCCCAGCCTTCGCGCGAAGCGCCGCGCCGCGCCAGCTTCCTGGAAGGTTTCGAAGCGTGCCGTCGGGATCCCGTGCTTGGCCATCAGCTGCTTGGCGAAGACCTTAGAGCCCTCGAGGGCCGAGGCCTCCCGGGTCGGCCCGAAGATGGCCAGCCCCCTGGCCTGGAAGCGGTCGGCGATGCCCAGGATCAGCGGCAGCTCCGGGCCGACGACCGTGAGGTCGATTCGCTCCCTCTGAGCGAAGGCGACGAGATCTTCCAGCGCGTCAACCTTCAGGGGGACGCACTCGGCGTGGCGGGCCATCCCGGGGTTGCCCGGAGCCGCGAACAGCGCGGAGGTCTGCGGGCTCCGGGCCAGCCCCCAGACGAGCGCGTCCTCGCGCCCCCCGCTCCCAACGACGAGGACTCTCATGGCGCTGCGCTCTCCTCCCCCCTCACCCCACCCTCTCCCCCGAGGGGGAAAAGGTTAAGGCGAGGAGGGTTCGTCTTCGACCTCGAATGCAACGTCCTCGACCTCGCCCAGGTGAACGCGGGCGATTTCGGCCCAGGGGCTCCCCAGGTCCAGCTCCAAGTAGCGACGCCAGTGCAACGCCGCGTCCTGCGGTCTTGCAACCTTGGCCAGCACCCCCGCCAGGTTGAAGTGAGCATCGGCATAGTCAGGGGCCAGCTCGAGCGCGCGGCCGTACCAGCCAATGGCCCCCTGAAGGTCGCTGAGGTCCTCTGTCAGCGAGCCCAGGTTGTAGGCGGCCTGGTAGCAGGCTTCATCGGCCGCGAGCGCCGCCCGATAGCACTCCTCCCCCTTCTCGTAATGCCCCATCCGGTGATGGAGGAGACCCAGGTTATTCCAGCCTGCGGCGAAGGCCGGATCGATGGCCACCACCTGCTCGTAGGCCGAGATGGCCGACTCCCACGACGACGGGTCCTGGTCCAGCTCGGAAGCACGGGCGAACCAGACCTCGGCCCGCTGGGAGGGTGGGACGAGCGGACGGACCATCCCCCGGGCAAGGGTCGCCCGCGCCTCCCGCTCCAGGTCCCCCACATCCAGGGTCAGGAGGGTCTGGCCGGTCCGCGGGTCGAAGCTCACGCCATCACGCTCGACCAGGATCCGCCGGCCATCCACCTTGAGCCTCAGTTCGGCCAATGGCGAATCGGAGTCAGGCAGGAGGCGCCGGAGATCCTCCACGACGCGGCGAACCTGGCGGACGGTGGCGCCCCCGGCCAGGAGCCCCCTGGCCACGCGCACCCCCACCACCTCACGGAACCGATAGCCGATCCCTTGGGGCTTCAGGAGACCGAGACGCCGAAGTTGAGCGCTCAGCTTCGGCGTAAGGCGCAGAAGCCGCACGACCTCCCGCTCGCTCAAGAGCCACTCCGACGACCGAACGGTCAATGCCGGAAGTGCCTCATTCCGGTCAGGACCATCGCCATCCCGTGCTCATCCGCCGCCTGGATGACCTCCTCGTCCCGCACCGAGCCGCCGGGATGAATGACCGCCGTGGCGCCGGCCTGAGCGACCACGTCGAGCCCGTCCCTGAACGGGAAGAACGCATCGGAGGCGCAAACCGTCCCCTTCGTCTCCAAGGCCAGCGCCTGGGCCCGCATCACGGCGATCTTCGCCGAGTCAACCCGGCTCATCTGGCCGGCGCCCGCGCCGATGAGCCGGTCACGCGTGGCCAGGACGATGGCGTTGGACTTCACGTGCTTGGCGATCTTCCACGCGAAGCGGAGCGCCTCCCACTCCGAAGCCGTCGGCTGGCGCTTGGTGACGACCCGCAGCATCCCCTCGTCGAGGTCGGCCACGTCCCACTCCTGCACCAGGAGCCCCCCGAGAACACTCCGGTAGTCCTCGATCCGCGGGGGCAGCAGGCTTCGGTCGCACGGGACCTCCAAAACCCGGCAGCGCTTCTTCGTCCGCTTGAGTTCCTCGAGCGCGTCCGGGAGGAAGGCCGGGGCAAAGAGGATCTCGAGCAGGATCCCCGACAGCTCCTTGACGACGTCCATGTCCAGCGGCCGGTTGACGCCGACGATGCCGCCGTAGATGGAGACGGGGTCGGAGGCCTTGGCCTTCCTCGTTGCCTCTCCCACCGAGGTCGCGCTCGCGGCGCCGCAGGGGTTCGTGTGCTTGATGACCACCGCCGACGGCTCTTTGAACTCCAGGAGCAGGCCCAGGGCGGCGGACAAGTCCAGGAGGTTGTTGTAGGAGAGCTCCGGACCGTGCCATTGCCGCGCGGCGGCAATCCCGAGGCGGGGGGCTCCGTGGAGCCGGTAGAACGCGGCCGACTGATGGGGATTCTCGCCGTAGCGGAGCGACTGGACGAGCTCGGCCTCGAGCCTGAGAACTGGGGGAAACGCGGACTCGGCAGCCGCGGCGGGACGCGTGGCCGCCTCAGGACTTCTCAGGTACGCCGCGATCGCGGCGTCGTACTGCGCCGTTCGGCGGAAGGCCTCGCGCGCCAACCGATAGCGCGTCTCATCGGAGAGTTTGCCGTCAGATCGCTTCAACTCGTTGAGGACCTCAGCGTATTGAGAGGGGTCCACCAGCACCGCGACCGATTCCCAGTTCTTCGCCGCCGCCCGGATTAGCGTGGGGCCGCCGATGTCGATCTGCTCGATGGCCCCGGCGAGGCTCGTCCCGGACTTAGCCACCGTCTGCTCGAACGGGTAGAGGCTGATCGCCACGAGGTCGATCGGCTCGATCCCCTGGGCTTTGAGCTGGGCCAGGTGCTCGGGCTTGTCCCGCCGGGCCAGGATCCCGCCGTGGATCTTCGGATGGAGCGTCTTCACCCGGCCGTCCAGCATCTCGGGGAACCCCGTCATCTCCGAGACGTCGCGGACCTTCACCCCAGACTCGCGGAGGAGCTTGGCGGTGCCTCCCGTCGACAGGATCTCAACCCCGAGAGCCGCGAGTCCCCGGGCAAACTCCACCACTCCGCTCTTGTCATGGACACTCACGAGGGCCCGTCTGACGGTCATGCGTCCGCCCGGACCAGAACGCGGCGGCCGACGATCGAGAGCCGGCCCTCGGCAAAGAGCCGGATCGCGCGCGGGTAGAGCTGGTGCTCCTGCTCGAGGATCCGGGCGGCCAGCGTCTCCTCGGTGTCGTCCTCCCTCACCGGGACGGCAGCCTGGCAGATGATGGGCCCGGTATCCACCCCTTCGTCGACGAAATGGACCGTGGCGCCCGAGACCTTCACGCCGTGCTCGAGCGCCTGGCGCTGGGCATGGAGCCCCGGGAACGCGGGGAGCAGCCCCGGGTGGATATTCATGATCCGGCCCGACAAGGCCCGGACAAATATGGGTGTGACAATCCTCATGTAGCCCGCGAGGCACACCAGCTCGACCCTGTGCTCTGCCAGCACCGCCAACACCGCCCGGTCAAAGGTCTCCCGGTCCGCGTAGCCCTTCGGGTCCACGAACACCGCCTCTACCCCGTGCTTCCTGGCCCGGTCCAGCGCCTGGCAGTCGGCCCGGTCGGAGACAACGACCGCCAAGCGGCAGTCGAGGCGGCCCCCCTCGATCGCGTCGACGATCGCCTGAAGGTTCGACCCCCGGCCCGACGCCAGGACGCCGATGCGAAGCGGCTCCGCCCTCGTCGGAGTCATCGTCCGAGCCTCTCGCCCGCGTACTCGACCCCGCGCGCCCCGGTTCGGATTTCCCCGATGATCGAGACGGTCTCACCGAAGGACGCGAGCAGGCCGCGGCAGTGCTCGACGTGCTCAGGGGCCACGACGATGACGAGGCCGATTCCCATGTTGAAGGTCTTGAACATCTCGGCCTCGGCCACCCGCCCCGCCTCCCGGATGAGGGGGAAGATGGATGGGACGGGCCACGTCCCCTTGTCGATCACGGCCCGGCAGGTGTTGGGGAGCACCCGGGGAAGATTGCCGCTGAGCCCTCCGCCGGTGATGTGGGCCATGGCGCGAACCGGGACGGCCTTCAGGAGATCGAGGACGGGCTTGACGTAGATCCGGGTCGGCGCCAGGAGCTCGTCGGCGACGCTCTTCCCGAGGCCCGGGAGAGGATCGCCGACCTTCAGACCCATCCGTTCGAAAACAACCTTGCGGGCCAGCGAGTAGCCGTTCGAGTGGAGCCCCGAGGAGGCCAGGCCGAGCAAGCGATCCCCGGGCGTCACCTTCGAGCCGTCAACGATCCGGCCTCGCTCGACCATCCCCACGGCGAACCCCGCCAGGTCGTACTCGCCGGGGGCGTAGAAGTCCGGCAGCTCGGCGGTCTCACCGCCAACCAGCGCACAGCCTGCCTGGCGACACCCCTCGACGATGCCTTTGACAATGGCCTCGATCTTCTCGGGCACCACCTTGCCCAGCGCCAGGTAATCGAGGAAGAAGAGCGGCTCGGCACCGTGGACGAGGAGGTCGTTCACCCCCATAGCCACCAGGTCAATTCCCACGGTGTCGTGGCGGTCGGCGAGGAAGGCGACCTTGAGCTTGGTCCCCACCCCGTCCGTGGAAGAAACGAGAACGGGCTCCCGGTAGCCGGCGGGGACCTTGACGAACGCGGCGAACGCTCCGATCTCCCCCAGCACTTCGCGGCGAAACGTGGAGCGGGCGAGAGGGCCAATCCGGCGGACGGCCTCCTCAGCAGCCTCGAGGTCAACGCCGGACTGCTTGTAGGTCAGCGGGTCCACGCGGGCAGAGGCCGCGGCTAGGGAGGTCCCTTAGCCGTCGAAGAGGGAGAGCTGCGGCGTCACTTCGCGCTCGAAGCCCACCCGGTAGTTGCCGGTAAAGCAGGCATGGCAGAACTGGCTCGGATCGGAGCCCGTGGACTTGAGCATCCCGTCGAGCGACAGGTAGCCCAGACTGTCGGCGCCCAGGTAGCGGCGGATCTCCTCCACGGCGTGGCTCGACGCGATCAGTTCCTTCCGGGTCGGCGTGTCGATCCCGTAGTAGCAGGGCCAGTGGATCGGCGGCGAGGAGATCCTGACGTGGACTTCGCGCGCCCCCGCGCTCCGGATCATCTTGACGATCTTCCGGCTGGTGGTCCCCCGCACGATGGAGTCATCCACCACGACGACGCGCCGCCCTCCGAGCGTCTCGCGCATCGGGTTCAGCTTCACCATCACCCCGAAGTGGCGGATCCCCCGCTCCGGCTCGATGAAGGTCCGCCCGACGTAGTGGTTGCGGATCAGCCCCACCTGGAAGGGGATTCCCGACTCCTCCGAGAACCCGAGCGCGGCGCCCATCCCCGAATCGGGGACGGGAATCACAATGTCAGCCTGAGCCGGGTGCTCACGGGCGAGCTGGTGGCCCATGGTCATGCGGACCGCGTGGACGTTCCGCCCCCAGAGGAGCGAGTCGGGTCGCGAGAAGTACACGTACTCGAACACGCACTGGAGCCTCTCCTTAGGCGGGAACGGCGTGAAGGAGCGGAGGCCTTGGGCTGTGATGAAGACGATCTCCCCCGGCTCGACATCTCGGACAAAGGTCGCCTCCAGAAGATCCAGGGCGCAGGTCTCGGACGCCACAATCCAGGCATCCCCCAGCTTGCCCAGCGAGAGCGGGCGGAAGCCGTGAGGGTCGCGAATCGCCACAACGGCCTCAGGGGTCAGGATCAAGAGGGAGTAAGCGCCGGTCACGCGGCCGAGGGCCTGGGGGAGCTGCTCCTCCAGGGTGGACCCTGAGGCTCGCGCCAGCAGGTGCAGGATGACCTCGGTGTCCGAGTTGGACTGGAAGACGGACCCGTCTTTCTCCAGCGCAGCCTTGAGCGCCTCGGCGTTGACCAAATTTCCGTTGTGTGCAATGGCGATCGGCCCGCGGGCGGTGTTGGCGGTAATGGGCTGGGCGTTTTTCAGCGTCGAGGTCCCCGCGGTCGAGTAGCGCACGTGCCCGATGGCGGCGGTGCCCGGCAGCCGCTTGAGCCGCTCCCGGTGGAAGACGTCGGCCACCCACCCCATGGCTTTCTCCACGTGGAAGACCCGGCCGTCGGTGGCGGCGATCCCGGCGGACTCCTGACCCCGGTGCTGGAGCGCGTAGAGGCCGAGGTAGGTGAGGTTGGCCGCCTCGGGATGGTTCCAGATCCCGAAGATGCCGCACTCGTCCTTCCATTCTCGGAGGGGGGCTCCGCCCCCCTTCCGACGCCCCGCGGCAAAGCCGCCCCACTCGCTTCGCTCGGGGCTTCGGGGGCTGCCTCCCCCCAAGGGAATGCGACTACCCGTCCTCGAACGACCACGATCCCTAGGAGACATAGCGTTCAAACCCCGTGCGCCACGCGTGAGCGATCTGGTCGAGCGAGAGGCTCACGACTACCGACCCGCCCACCTTGAGCGTGAAGCGGTCGCCGCCGACGGTCCCGATGAACCGCCAGGGCGCCCCCCACTCCTGCATCAAGCCCTCGAAATGGCGCTGCGCCTTCGCCGGGATCGAAACGACGATGCGCGACGCTCCCTCGCCGAAGAGCGTGAGGTCGGCCCTCCCGGCTGAAGGCAGCGCCACCTCCGCGCCGATTTCCCCCGGCCCGCTGACGCACGCCTCCGCCAGGGCCACCGCCACCCCTCCTTCGGCCACGTCGTGGGCCGAACTGACCAGTCCGGCTTCGATCGCGCCACGGCACGCCGACTGCACATCCCGCTCGAGCCTGAGGTCAAGCGTGGCGAGTCGGCCGGCCAGCCGCCCGTGAATGACGCCCAGATACTCGCTGCCTCCCAGGCTGACGGCTTCCGGGCCGATCAGAGCGATCCGATCCCCCTCGTTCTTGAACCACTGGGTGGTGCGCCAGCCGGCATCCTCGAGAAGCCCCGCCATGCCGATGACCGGGGTCGGCAGGATTGCCTGCCCCTGAGTCTCATTGTAAAAGGAGACGTTGCCACTCACCACCGGGATTTCTAAGAGGCGGCAGGCGTCGGCAATGCCGCGGATCGCCTCAGCGAACTGCCAGAGGATCTCGGGGCGTTCGGGGGAGCCGAAGTTCAGGCAGTCGGTAACCGCGAGCGGGCGGGCCCCCGAACAGGCCAGGTTCCTGGCGGCTTCGGCCACAGCCAGCGCGCCACCTTGATAGGGATCCAGGAACACGTAGCGTCCATTGCCGTCCGTCGTGAGCGCGATCGCCTTGGCGGTTCCCTTGATCCTGAGCACGGCGGCATCCGACCCTGGAAGGACGAGCGTATTAATCCCCACCTGGTGGTCGTACTGCCGGTACACCCACTGCTTCGACGCCACGCTGGGGGCGGCCAGGATCTCGAGGAGGGATCGCTCGTAATCGCTGGGCTCGGGCAGGCAAAGCGGGTCGAAGGCCTCGAGGGCGTCGAGCCACCCCGGGCGCGCCGTGGGCTTGTCGTAGACCGGCGCGTCCTCGGTCAGGGCGCGAACGGGCACTTCGGCGACAAGCCGACCCTCCATCGTCACCCTGAGGGCTCCGTCGTCGGTGACCCGCCCGATCTCGACGGCCTCGAGCTCCCACTTCGCGAAGATCTTCCGGACTTCCTCCTCACGCCCCCGGGCCACCACGAGGAGCATCCGCTCCTGAGACTCCGACAGCATGATCTCGTAGGGGGTCATGCCGGTCTCGCGCCGGGGCACCCGGGTCAGGTCCACCTCCATCCCCGTCCCCGCGCGGGCGGGCATTTCGGCGGAGCAGCAGGCCAAGCCGGCGGCCCCCATGTCCTGGATCCCCACCACCCCGCCCGTGGCCATTGCCTCGAGACACGCCTCCAGGAGGAGCTTCTCGGTGAACGGGTCGCCGACCTGCACGGTGGGGCGCCGCTCCTCGGCGCCTTCCTCGAAGACGGCCGAAGCCATGGTGGCGCCGTGGATGCCGTCCCTGCCGGTCTTGGCTCCGACGTAGAAGACAGGGTTCCCGACCCCCTCGGCACGCGCCCGGAAGATGCGATCCTGCCGGACCAGCCCCACGCACATGACGTTCACCAGCGGGTTGCCCTGGTACTCGGGCGCGAAGACGACCTCGCCCCCGACGTTGGGGACGCCGAAGCAATTGTTGTACCAGGAAATCCCGGACACAACGCCGCCGATCAGGTAGCGCGTCTTCGGGTCGGCGGGGTCGCCGAACCTGAGCGAGTCGAGCGTGGCGATGGGGCGAGCGCCCATCGTGAAGATGTCACGGAGAATCCCTCCCACCCCGGTGGCCGCCCCCTGGAAGGGCTCGATGAAGGAGGGGTGGTTGTGGCTCTCCATTTTGAGGACGAGGGCGAGACCGCCGCCGAGGTCCACAATCCCCGCGTTCTCTCCCGGGCCCTGAAGGACATGCGGCGCCCGCGTCGGGAGGCGGCGGAGAAAGACCTTGGAGTGCTTGTAGGCGCAATGTTCGGACCAGAGGGCGGAGAAGAGGCCGAGTTCGGTAAAGGTGGGTTCCCGGCCGAGGATCCGGATAATCCGGTCGTATTCCTCGGCCGTCAGGCCGTGGGCCCTGGCGAGGTCCAGCGTGACCTTAGGTTCGGCCTCGGTCACCTCTCCTCGTCCCCATGCCCTCGCCCTTACCGTTTCAGGAAGCTGCCGTCCTCGACCAGGACGCCGATGAGCGAGTGAAGGAGCAGGAGCCCGTCAGTGGAACCCAGGGCAGCCTCCGCGGCCCGCTCCGGATGGGGCATGAGCCCCAGCACCGTTCCTCCCTCGTTCACGATGCCGGCGACGTTCTCCAGCGAGCCGTTCGGGTTGGCCGCCTTCGTCACTTCACCCGCCTCGGTGCAGTAGCGGAAGACGATCTGGTTCCTCGCGGTGAGGGCCCTCAGGCTCTCGGGATCGGCGTAGTACTTCCCTTCCCCGTGCGAAATGGGCATCTTGAGGACCTGACCGGGGCGGAGTCCACGGGTAAACGGGGTCTCGGCGTTCTCCACCAGGAGGAACGTGGACTGGCAGCGGTACTGGAGGCATTCGTTGCGCAGGAGAGCCCCGGGGAGCAATTTCGCTTCGCACAGGATCTGAAAGCCGTTGCAGGAGCCGAGGACGAACCCCCCTCGGGCCACGAACTCGGGGAGCGCCTCAACCACCGGAGAGCGGCCGGCGATGGCGCCGGCGCGAAGATAGTCGCCGTAGGAAAACCCGCCTGGGAGAATCACGCAATCCAATTCGGACAGGTCGGTGTCCCGGTGCCAGACGTACTTGACGGGCTGGCGGAGCACCTCACCGATCACGTAGTGGAAGTCGCAGTCACTCCACGTACCCGGGAAGATCACGACCCCGAATCTCATAAGTTGGGATCCTCCGCCTTTCCTCGGACTCTCCTCATCTTAAACCGCGCGGCCGCCTATGGCAAGCGTGGGCGGCCCCCCTCGTCCACGATCTCCACCGTGAAGTCCTCGGTGACGGGATTGGCCAGGAGGCGCCGGCACATGTCCTCGAGCCGGCTTCGGACCTGGCCCGGGTCCGCGGGCTCCAGCTCCAGTTCGAGCACCTTGCCGACGCGGAGGTCCCGGACCTCGCCGTACCCGAGCCCTTCAAGGGCGCGCTTGACGGCGACCCCCTGCGGGTCGAGAATACCGCGTTTGAGCCTTACAAAGATTCTCGCCCGCACGCGAGCTCGACCCTCACGGCGAGAGGAGCCCCAGGCGACGGTAGATGACGTCCACGTTCCGAAGGTACCAGGCGGGGTCGAAGCACGCCTTCAGCTCGTCCATCGAGAGGTGCGCGGTGACCTCAGGGTCCTGGGCAAGGAGCTCGTCGAAGCTTCGCCGCTCCCGCCAGGCCGTCATGGAGTTGCGCTGGACGATTTCGTAGGCCCGTTGCCGAGGCAGTCCCTTTTCGGCCAGCTTGAGGAGCACCCGCTGCGAGTAAATCAGCCCGTGGCTCCACTCGAAGTTCTCCCGCATCCGGTCCGGGTACACCTCGAGGCCCTCCAGGATCCGGGTCACCTGGTCGAGCATGTAGTCCAGCAGGATGGTGGAATCGGGGAGGATGACCCGCTCAACGGAGGAGTGGCTGATGTCGCGTTCGCCCCAGAGGGCCACGTTCTCCAGCGCGGCCAGCGCGTTGGCGCGGATGAGCCGCGCCAAGCCGCACACCTGCTCGCAGGACACCGGGTTCCGCTTGTGGGGCATGGCGCTGGAGCCCTTCTGGCCCTCGGCGAAGGGCTCCTCGGCTTCCAGGATTTCGGTTCGCTGTAGCGTGCGGATCTCCACCGCGATCTTCTCGAGCGATGCCGCGACCACGGCCAGGGTGGTGCACAACTCGGCGTGCCTGTCGCGTTGGACGACCTGGGTGGAAACGGGCGCCGGCTCGAGGCCGAGCGCCCGGCACACCTCGGCCTCGACCTCGGGGTCCACGTGGGCGAACGTGCCCACGGCGCCCGAGATCTTCCCCACCCGGACGGTTTCTTTCGCGCGCCGAAGACGCTCGAGGTTCCTACCGGCCTCAGCGTACCACACGGCCGCCTTGAGCCCAAACGTGATGGGCTCGGCATGCACGCCGTGGGTCCGTCCCACCGCCAGGGTGTCCTTGTGCTTGAGCGCGAGGGTCCTCAGCACTTGGCGGAATCGCTCGAGCGCGCGGATCAGGAGGTCCGAGGCCTGCTGGAGCTGCAGGGCCAGGGCCGTGTCGACGACGTCCGAGGATGTCAGGCCCACGTGGACGTAGCGGGAATCCGCGCCGAGGGCCTCCTCCAGCTGGGTCAGGAAGGCGATCACGTCGTGACGGACGCGCGCCTCAATCGCGTCGATCCGACTCGCGTCCACGCGCGCGGCCGCCTTGATCCGCGCGAGGGCTTCCCCCGGGATACAGCCGCGGCGGGCATAGGCCTCGCAGACGGCCAGCTCGACCTTGAGCCAGGCCGCGTACTTCGCCGCCTGGCTCCACACCCGGCCCATTTCAGGGCGCGTGTAGCGGTCAATCACGGCGCCCTCCTCCGGCCACGTTACCGGCGCGAGAACTCTCGCGGGAGGTGGCGGCGATCCAGCGGGCCCAACGCGAGGAGGGAGAGCTGATCCTCGTCGAGGAGGCGCTGGATGAGCGACTGCATCTCTTCCTCGGGGACGGAGTCGATGGCCGCGAGCATCTCGTCGATGGAGAAAAACGACCCGAAGTAGAGCTCCTGCTTGGCGAGCCGGCTCATGCGGCTCGAGGTGGACTCGAGGGAGAGCATCAGGCTGCCTTTCAGGTGATCCTTGGCCCGACGGAGTTCCGCGGGGGCGATCCCGTCCTTCTTGAGGTCGCGGACCTCTTTGAGGATCAGCTTCAGCACTTTGGAGAAGTTCACGGCATCGGTCGCCGCGTAGACGTAGAGGATCCCGGTGTCGTGGTAGGCCTGGGTCCCTGAGTGGATCGAGTACACCAGCCCCTGACGCTCCCGCACCTGCTGGAAGAGGCGGGAGGACATGCTCCCGCCGATGATGTCGTTCAGGAGGTACAGCGCGTAACGTTCGGCGGCGGTGTGGCTGAGCCCGGGAAATCCCACGACCAGGTGGACCTGCTCCAGGGCTTTGTGGACCATGTCCACGGTGACCCGCTGGCTCGGGGGACAGCCGTCGCGGGACGCGGCTCGACACTGGAACCCGTCAACACGCGGCGCCAGGAGCTCCAGCACCTGGTCGTGCTGCGCACGCCCCGCGACGGCCACGGTGATTTTCTCGGGGCAGTATTCCTCCTGGAAGTGACGGAGGATGGTGTCCCGACTGAAGCCCTGAATCACCTCACGGCTTCCCAGGATGGGCCGTCCGAGCGGATGGCCGGGCCAGATGCGCTCGGCGAACAGGTCGTGGATCAGGTCATCCGGTGTGTCCTCCACCATCTTGATCTCCTGGAGGACCACGGACTTTTCCTTCTCGATGTCCTCGGCTCCGAAGAGCGGGTGCAGCAGGATATCTGTGAGGAGATCCACCGCCAGCGGGAGATGCTCATCCAGCACGTTGACGAAGAAGCAGGTGTGTTCCTTGGCGGTAAAGGCATCCATCTGCCCGCCCACGGAGTCCATGGTCCGGGCGATCTCCTCGGCGGTACGGGAATCGGTGCCTTTGAAGACCAGGTGCTCGATCAGGTGAGACACGCCGCTCCGCCCCTCGGGCTCGTTCCGGGAGCCGGTGTCCACCCAAATCCCGACGGCGACGGAGCGGACGTGGGGCATCCGCTCGGTCACCAGGCGGATCCCGTCGGGGAGGACGCTCTTCTTGTACTCTTCCACCACCGGCCCGCCTTCTACGGGTTCTTGCGCTTTTCCCTGTCGGCGAGCGCCGGCTGCTCCCGTAACGCCATCTTACGGGACAGCCTGATTTTGCCGCTCGGATCGACCTCGATCACTTTGACCAGGACTTCGTCTCCCTCCGCGAGGACGTCGCTCACGGCCCTGATCCGCGTCTCCGCGATTTGGGAGATGTGGAGCAGCCCCTCGGTTCCGGGGATCACCTCGACGAAGGCCCCGAACTCGACGATCTTCTTGACCTTCCCGATATAGATCCGGTCCAGTTCCACCTCTCGAACGATGTCCTGGATGATGGCGACGGCCTTCTGCACCGCCGCATTGTCCGCGGAGAACACCGTGACGCGCCCGTCGTCCTCCACGTCGATCTTGACCCCCGTCTGCTCCTGGATACCCCGGATGACCTTGCCACCCGGCCCGATGACCTCGCGGATCTTCTCGGGCCGGATCCGGATCGTGACGAAGCGCGGCGCGTAGGGCGAGAGCTCGGGCCGCGGCTTGTCGAGAGCTTGCCGCAACTTCTCGAGGACGTGCAATCTGGCCTCGCGCCCCTGGGCAAGGGCCCTGGCCATAATGTCGGTGGACACCCCGCCGATCTTGATGTCCATCTGGAGCGCCGTGACGCCCGACTCAGTGCCGGCCACCTTGAAGTCCATGTCGCCGTAATGATCCTCGGTCCCCACGATGTCCGTCAGAATGGCCACCCGATTCCCCTCTTTGATGAGCCCCATGGCGATCCCTGCAACCGGCGCCCTCAGCGGGACACCGGCGTCCATGAGGGACAGGCTGGCGCCACACACGGTCGCCATGGAGGAGGAGCCGTTGGATTCCAGGATGTCGGACACCACGCGGATCGTGTAGGGAAAGGCCTCCTTGGGCGGCAGGACCGCCTCGACGGCGCGCTCCGCCAGCGCCCCGTGGCCGATCTCGCGCCGCCCGGGTCCTCCGAAGCGACGGACCTCGCCGACGGAGAACGAGGGAAAGTTATAGTGGAGCATGAAGTGTCGGAACGATTCGCCCGTCAGGTCCTCGATCTTCTGCTCGTCCTCCTTGGTCCCCAGGGTCACGGCCACCAGGGCTTGGGTTTCGCCCCGGGTGAAGAGGGCCGAGCCGTGGGCGCGCGGGAGGAAGCCGACTTCGGAAGTGATCGGTCGGGTCTCGCTGGGACCTCGGCCGTCCACCCGTATCCCCTTGTCCAGGACCATCCGGCGGACCTCAGCCTTCTCGACCTTCTCCAAGGCTTCCCGGACCTGGTCCTTCATGGCCGGGTCCGACCCCAGGGCCTGGAACACTTCCTCGAAGATCTGGTTCATCGCCTGCGCCCGCGCCTGCTTTTCGTGGACCGAGAGCGCCTGGGCAATTTTCGCCGCTGAAAGCTCCCGGACGCGGGACTCCAGGGTCGAGTCCTCGCCCGCCTGAGGATCCAGGGCCCAGGCCGGCTTCCCGGCGAGGCGACGGAGATCCTCCTGGATCTTCGCGAGTGCCCGGCACTGCTCGTGACCGAAGGCGATGGCCCGGATCATCGCCTCCTCCGGCACCTCCTTGGCTCCGGCCTCCACCATCAGCACGGCCTCCTCGGTCCCCGCGATCACCAGGTCGAGCAACGACTCAGCCCGCTGGCCCTCGCTGGGGTTGGCGAGCAGCCGGCCGTCGACCAGGCCCACCCTCACGGCCCCGACGGGTCCGTAGAACGGGATGCCCGACACGAGGAGAGCTGCGGAGGATCCCACGATGGCGAGGACATCGGGGTCGTTTTCCTGATCGCCGGAGATGACCAGGTCCAGGATCTGGACCTCGTGTTTGAACGCCTTGGGGAAGAGCGGGCGAAGCGGACGGTCGATGAGGCGGGAAGTCAGGATTTCCTTCTCGACGGGCCTCCCTTCCCGCTTGAAAAACCCTCCGGGGATGCGGCCCCCCGCGTAGGCGCGCTCGCGATAGTCAACCGTGAGCGGAAAGAAATCGACCCCCTCGAGGGGGGTCTTGGTCGCCACGACGGTGGCGAGGACGACGGTCCCGCCGTAGCGCACGATTACGGCCCCATCGGCCTGCCGCGCGACCTTGCCGGTCTCCAGCGACAAGGTCCTGCCACCAATTTCGGTCTCAGTTGAATGCCCCATACGTGCGTTATGCCTCCTGCCTCAGGGGGGAACTGGCTAACGGTGTGGATGAGCCCCAGCAGCGGGTGTCGGGGCCGCACGCGGAACAACGAAGGCCCGCGCGCTCGGTGCCGGAAAACCCGGGAGTCACCCTCACCCGCGGATCCCGAGCTTTTCGGTCAGGGCCCGGTACCGCTCCGGATTCGTCTTTCTCAGATACTCCAAGAGACTGCGGCGCTTGCCGATCAGCTTCAGCAGACCGCGCCGGGAGTGGTGATCCTTGGTGTGAAGCTTGAAGTGACCGGTCAGGCCGTTGACACGCTCCGACAGGAGCGCGATCTGGACCTCCGGTGAGCCGGTGTCTCCCTCGTGGATTCGGAACTGTTCGATAAGGCTCTTCTTCCGTTCGACGGCGAGCGGCATCAGACGGCTCCCCCAGGGGCCAAGCCCCCAATCGCCCAGCCCCGGAGCCCGCGCCCCGAATGGGTGGGTTCTAAAAACGCTTGTGAGTCAAGGAATTACGCAAGGGACGATACCACAGGGGCTCGGAAAAGTAAAGGCCAATTCAGTTACCGGGAACACCCCCCGCCAAGCACCCGCGACGCGGTGGCAACATCGCGGGCCACTTGAGTTTTCAGCGCTTCCACATCCGGGAAATTCTGCTCGGGGCGGATGCGCTCCAGGAACGCCAACGTCAGCATCGTGTCATACAGATCGTCGGAGAATTCGAGCAGATACGCTTCGACCCAATACTCCCCCTCGCCGAAGGTGGGGCGGACCCCCACGTTGACCACCGCGCCGGCGCTGCCGCCGTCCCAACTGGCTCGCGCCGCGTAGACGCCTGGAGCCAGGATCAGCTTCCGCTCAGGTTTGAGGTTGGCGGTAGGAAAACCGAGCTGCCGTCCGCGCCCCTTTCCCCGGAGTACGCGCCCTCGAACCGTATAGGCGTGACCCAGGAATCGCGTGGCCCGCCCGACGTCTCCGGCCGCGAGGGCCTCCCGGATCGCCGAAGAGGACACCACGACTCCCTCCACCAGCAGGGGGGGAATCACATGGCCGACAAACCCGTATTTCGGCGCGAGCCCGGCCAGGAGGCGGGCGTCCCCACGAGCGGCCCGGCCGAAGGTGTGATTGAACCCTACCACCACCTCCCGGGCCTTGAGGCGCCGGCAGAGCACGTCGCTCACGAAGGCCTCGGGTTCCACGCGGGAAAACTCGAGGGTGAACGGGATGACCACGGCGGCATCGAGCCCCTGGCCGGCGATAAGGTCGAGGCTCTCGGAAAGCTCCGTGATCGGGCTCAGCGCCCTGTCGGGCTGGAGCACCACCAGGGGGTGGGGATCGAAGGTACAGGCCAGCGCGATCACCCCAAGGGTTCGTGCCCGCTCCACGGCCGTGGCGAGAATCTTCTGATGGGCGCGATGAATCCCGTCAAAGGCGCCGAGGGCCACCACGCTCGGAGGACCGTCAGGCGGGTACGACTCGAGACCGCGGACGATCTCCATGCAGGATCCGTTCGGGTTTCACCAGGGCGCCGCCCTCCACCACCCGCCCCACTCCGAGGAACTCCCCGGCCACCCCGTACCCGCGGACGATCCCCCGCGCGCCGGCGTCGGGGGTCGGCACCGGGACCGCGCGGCCATCCAGGAGGGCATCGGCGGCCGATGCCTCCAGGGTGACCTTTGGCCTCTGGCCGAGGGCGGTGACCGGAGGCAGCAGATGATCCCAGACAAAGGCCCCGTCGCGCGCCTCGCGCAGGCGCGACCACGGCAGTGCCTTCTCGAGCGTATAGGGCCCGACGCGGGTCCGCACCAACCGCTCCAGGGCCCCGCCC
>JACQWA010000047.1 GCA_016209425.1 Candidatus Rokuibacteriota bacterium | reverse complement strand
GACCTGCACCAACTCGGCTCGCAAGGCGTCCATCTGCGGGCTGTGCGAAGCGACATCCACCTTGATCGGGCGGCAGAACACGTCCTGCCGTTGCAGTCGTTCCGTGATTTCTTCGAGCGCGGCCACGTCCCCGGACAGCACCGTTGAGGTGGGACTGTTGCTGGCCGCGATGGACAGCCGATTCTCATACCCGGTCACCGCGCGCCGGGCCTGCTCCAGCGACAGCTCGACGGCGGCCATGCTGCCTCGCCCACTCAGCCGCTTCAACAGGCGACTTCGACGACAGATGATCCGGACGGCATCCTCGAGCGTCAGGGCGCCCGCGACGTAGGCCGCCGCCACCTCGCCCATGCTGTGCCCCACCACCGCGTCGGGTTCGAGGCCCCAGGAGCGCCACAGGGCCGTCAACCCCACCTCCATGGCAAAGAGGGCCGGCTGGAAGACGTCGATTTCATCCAACCGGCACTCCGATTCATCGGCCGTGAGCGCCTGCAGCAGCGAGCATCCAACGTGCTCCCGCATCGCCTGGTCGCAACGCTCGATGGCGGCTCGGAAGACCGGTTCCCGCTCCAAGAGCTCGCCGCCCATGCCGCACCATTGAGAGCCCGATCCGGGAAACACGAAGACGACCTTCCGCCGCTGGCCGGGAGGCCTGCGCCCCGCCGCGAGGCCGGGACGTGTCTCCCCCTGGAGAAAGGTGTCCAGGCGCTCGACGAGGTCGCCCCACGAGGAGATCGACAGGGCCAAACGATGGTCATGATGACTGCGCCGAACGCTCGCCGTGAAGCAGGCATCCTGCAGCGACACGCCGGTTCGAGATTCCTCGATCGCGGCGAAATCCCGGTACGCCCGCGCGAGGGCTAGGAGGGCAGCCTGGCTGCGCGCCGACAGGGGCAAGAGATGCGCCTGCACCGACGCAGGGGCTTCCCAGGGGCCCGGCGGCCGCGGACGTCGAGGCCTCTCCTCCAGCACCACATGCGCGTTGGTGCCTCCGAAACCGAACGAGCTGAGCCCGGCGAGGGCCCGGGCGGATCCCTCGGGCCACGGAGCCAGCGTCTGCTGAACGCGGAGGGGGAGATCCCCGAACGGAATGTGAGGATTGGGCTCCCGGAAATGCAGGCTGGGCGGGATGGCCTGGTGCTTGAGCGAGAGCGCGACCTTAATCAGGCCGGCAACGCCCGCGGCCGCCTCCAGGTGCCCGATGTTCGTCTTGACCGAGCCGATCGCGCAGGGACGGCCGGGAGGACGATCCACGGCCAGCACGGCCCCGAGAGCCGCCGCTTCGATCGGATCACCCAGGAAGGTTCCCGTTCCGTGCGCCTCGACGTACTGCACCTGGCCCGGTGAGACTCCGGCTCGCCGGTAGGCTTCCCGCAGCACCGCCTCCTGGGCCAGGCGGTTGGGGGCCATGAGCCCGTTCGTGCGCCCGTCCTGGTTGAGCGCGGTCCCCCGGATCACGGCATAGATCGGATCACCATCGGCCACGGCGTTCGACAGGGGCTTGAGGACGACGAGGCCGGCGCCTTCGCTGCGGACGTAGCCGTCGGCCCGGGCATCGAAGGCTTTGCAGCGGCCGTCCGGAGCCATGGCCCCCGCTTTGGTGAAATTGATGGTCAGCGCCGGCCCCAGGATGACATTCACGCCCCCCGCGAGGACGAGCGTGCATTCTCCGTCCCACAGGCTTTGGCAGGCGAGATGGATGGCCACCAGCGAGGACGAGCATGCCGTATCGACCCCCATACTCGGTCCGCGAAGATCAAACGCGTAGGAGATCCGGTTGGCCGCGATGCTCAACGCATTGCCCGTTCCGGCGTACGCGTCGATCAGGGCGGGATCGCTCAGCTGAATGCGACCGTACTCGTTGGTCGAGATCCCGATAAACACGCCCGTCGGCGAGCCCGCCAGACGCTCCGCCGCCAGTCCGGCCTCCTCGAGCGCTTCCCAGGCCACCTCGAGCAACAGGCGGTGCTGGGGATCGATGCGCGCGGCCTCCCGGGGGGAAATCCCGAAGAACCGGTAATCGAACTGGTCGACGCGCTCGAGAAACCCGCCCCAGCGGGTGTTCATCTTTCCCGGAACCGACGGGTCCGGGTCATAGAAGGCTCTGAGGTCCCACCGGTCTGCGGGGACCTCTCGGATGGCATCCACGCCCTCACGGAGGAGCCGCCAGAACGCATCCGGGCCGCTGGCGCCGGGAAACCGACAGCCGATGCCGATGATGGCGATCGGTTCCCGATTCATCCCGGGGTGCCCCACAGCCGACTCCAGGGGATCCGATTCCCCTACCAGATGGCGAGCAAGCGCCTCGATGGTCGGGTAATCGTACAGCAGCGTGGGAGAAAGCCGACGTCCAAGCCACTGCTCGAGCTCGCCCGAAAGGCCCACGGCCCGCACCGAATCCAGGCCATAGCTGGCGAAGGGTTCGCGCACATCGAGATCGCGAGGGTCACGTCGCACCTCTTCAGAAAGCCTGGAGACCAACCATGCTTGAATGTCCGCGGCCGTGCGCGACTCCCGCGAATCTTCCGGCTGGTCGGGATTGGGGCCCCGCACCATCAGTCATCCCTCCCACGCATCCGCGGTCCCCTCCAGGAAGCTGGCGCGGCACGCATGGCGCTGAATCTTGCCGCTGGACGTCTTGGGAATGCTGCCGGCCTTGAGGAGCAGCACCCGAGAGACGTGAACGTCGTGCTGGTCCGCGACCGCTCGCCGAACAGCTCGAACCACAACCTCAGCTTCGAGCGAATGCTCGAGCTCCCCTTCGAGAGCTCGTCCCCCGTCCCCGCGCTCGCGCACCGGCTCGTAACGACGATCCACCTCGGCCATGACCACAAGCCGCTCCTCCCCGCCCCCATCAACCGAAAACGCTGCGCAACACCCTGGCCGTAAGGCGGGGTGGCTCTGCTCCACCGTCCGTTCGATGTCTTGCGGGTAATGGTTCTGGCCCCCGACGATGATCAAATCTTTCAGCCGACCGGCGACGAACAGCTCGCCGTCCTTCAGGAATCCCAGGTCACCGGTGCGGAGGAACGGGCCCTCCCCGGTGTCCGCCAGGTATGCCCGCAAGGTGTGCTCCGTCTCCCCCGGACGGTTCCAGTAACCCTGGGCGATGTTCGGGCCCGCCACCCAGATCTCTCCTACCTGGTTCGGCTGGCGTCGCGTGAGGGATTCGGGATGGACGATGACGATCTCCTGGTCCAGCAGGGTGCGACCGCAGCTCACCAGGGTCCGGACGTCCCCCTCGGCCGTGGAGGCCTCGACCACCCGATGATGTTCCAGCGCGGTCCCCCGCACGGTCCGGACGACCGGCAGGGCGTCCTCGAGCCCCCCGGAAACAAAGAGGGTTGCCTCGGCGAGTCCGTAGCAGGGATAAAAAGCCTCCCGGCGGAAGCCACAGGCCTCGAAGGCGGTCGCGAATCGGTCGAGGGTGTCTTCGCGGACGGGCTCGGCCCCGTTGAAGGCCTTGCTCCAACTCCTCAAGTCGAGGCTCGCCCGCTGGTCGGGAGGGATCTTGCGGACGCACAGGTCGTAGGCAAAGTTCGGCGCGCCGCTCGATGTGCCTCTGTAGCGCGAAATCGCCTGTAGCCACCGGAACGGGCGCTGCAAAAAGGCCAGCGGGGACATCAGGATGCACGGGAAACCGACATACAAGGGTTGGAGCACATTCCCGATCAGGCCCATATCGTGGTAGAGGGGCAGCCAGCCGACCATCATTGATTGGTCCGTGTGGTGGAATCCTCTCTGGATCATGCGTTCGTTATAGAGCAGATTGCCATGGCTCAGCATCACGCCTTTCGGCGCGGCCGTAGAGCCCGACGTGTACTGGAGGAGGGCCAGGGCGTCGCCGCCAAGCGCCGGATCCCGCCATTCCTCCGCCAGCGCTTCGGCGAGGTTGTCGGTCGCCAGGCAGCGCATGGCCCGAAATTCCGGAGCCTGCGGGAGCAACGCCTCGATCAGGGATAGGATCGGCGACGTGGTCAGCGCCACCAACGGTTGCGCATCCTCCACGATGGCTTGAAGCCGGGGCAGGGTGCGGTTGAACCGAGCCGGGTCGGGAGGGTATACAGGGACGGCGACGACCCCACCATAGAGGCAACCGAGAAAGGCGGTGACGAACTCCAGGCCAGGCGGATAGAGGAGCAGGGCACGCTCTCCGTGTGCTCCGGAGCTCTGGAGCAAGGCCCCGATGGCTCGCGCCTGACGGTCCAGCTCCGCGTAGGTCAGGTGGGGGCCCTCTTGTTCCCCGTCGATCAGATACGTGTACGCCCGGCGTTCAGGCTCCCGATGCGTCCTCCAGCGCAGGAGCTCGACCCACGTGGAAAACTCGACCGTTGGTTCGGAGAGGTGTCGGGGCATCGGCGCACCGCCAGGAGGAGAACCCCCAGCCACCTATCCGGCGAGTCCGTGCTTCCACGCAATTGGCGGCATCAACGGTCCGAGGAGCGATTCGGCTTATCGCGCGGAAGCTACTCTATGTCACGAGACGCGGGGCTGTCAACACGATTGGTCCGAATCCACGCTTGACTGGTATCCGCCAGGAGACTAGCATGGGCAGATTGATAGTCGCCTCCTTTGGACGGTTCGGCGGAGAGGAGCCCCCGGGATGCAGTGTCCCCGCTGTCAGCAAGAGAATCCCGCGCGGGCGAAATTTTGTCTCGAGTGCGCAGCCTCCCTCGGTCTGACGTGTGCCAAGTGCGGCACCTCCCTTCCGACGTCGGCCAAGTTCTGTCCCGAGTGCGCGCACCCCGTGGGGCCTCGGTCCGCCCCTCAGTCCCGGTTCACATCCCCTGAGGCGTACACCCCGACGCACCTTGCCGAGAGGATCCTGACCTCCCGGAGCGCCATCGAGGGCGAGCGGAAGCAGGTGACCGTCCTCCTCGCCGACCTGAAGGGGTCCATGGAGTTGCTCGCGGAACGCGACCCGGAGGAAGCGCGAAAGATCCTCGATCCCGTGTTGGAACGCATGATGGGAGCCGTCCATCGCTACGAGGGCACCGTGAACCAGGTGATGGGGGACGGGATCATGGCGCTCTTCGGAGCGCCGTTGGCCCACGAGGACCACGCCGTGCGCGCGTGCTTTGCGGCGCTCCGCATGCTGGAGTCGGTGAAACGGTACGCCGAGGACGTCCTCCGGGGTGAAGGCATTCTCGTTCAGATCCGGGTCGGCTTGAACTCGGGGGAGGTGGTCGTGCGCTCCATCGGGAG
>JACQWA010000389.1 GCA_016209425.1 Candidatus Rokuibacteriota bacterium | reverse complement strand
CGATCAAGGAGGCGGCCGTGAACGCGCTCGCGACCCAGTTGACTCTGGCGCCTTCGGATGTCGGCCGGGCTCGTTCGCCGTGCTACACGGGACTCCGCAGCCGGATAACGCAGCTCGAGAGAAATTGAGTTCGGCGTCCCGCCCGACGTATCGGAATTGCGACGTTGCGTGACCCAGTCTCGTCATCTACCTTGTTGGCTGACAGAAGGCGAGCCGCCGCATGACCAGCGTTCTCAGTGAGCTTTCGCTCTCGTACCTGGTGCTGTCGGAGGGCCGCCGGTGCGGACCCGCGTCCGCGATCCACGAGCCGAGCCCCGCCGGCCCCCCTTACCGCGCCTCATCGATCGCGCCCGCCAGACCCTCCGAAGGCGCCACGCCACCCCGGCGCTCCCCACGGGTACGGCTGCATCTCAAGCCGGGCCAGAAGGGCACGAAGCAGCTTCTGGCCCAGTACGGTGACCGCCTCATCTGCGTGCGCTATCGCTGCGATGCGCTGCGGAAGAAGCGGCTCAAAACCGTGGAACTCCTCGTCGCCGAACGCGATGGGAACCCGCCACGCCCTCGCTTCGGGCACGACCAGATCGTCGGATTACGCGTCGCCTTTGCCGACGTGGCAGTCCGCGACCGGGTGAAGCAGGCCGGTGGGAAGTGGACCCCAGAGCGAAGGGTCTGGCAGTTGCGTTACGATCGCGTGGTCGCGCTCGGCCTGAACAGCCGCATCGTTGACGAACCCGCATCCAATAGTGGATGCCCGGGGTCGAGCGAAGAGAATCCCGATGTAGATGCCCGGGCGCCATCCAGGTAGAGATGCTTGCATCCACTCCTGGATGCCGGCATCGCGTGGCAGATGGCGGCGTTGCAGTCCAATAGGAGTTCGACAGACTGACGCCAACTACGAGCATGGCCGGAGCTGATTTTCAACAACTGATGACGTTCCTACTGGAAGACTGGCCGATGGTCTTGATGCCTTCCTGACATGCTGACGATGCGCACGGGCACACGACGCCGGGTCGCCCTCCTCCTCCGCGTACTCGGCGCGACTGTCGTGATCGGCGCGGTGGTCGGCGGCGCGAATGGCTCCGGGTTCCGCGACGCGCCGCTCCTCGGCGCCATGCTCGGCGTCTTGGGCGGCGCCACCAACGGCGTGATCCTGGTGGGCGCGATTCTCGGAGCCGAGATCCTCCTCCCGCCGACGCGGATCGGTCATGCGCTCGAACGGGCGCCGTTCCTTGTCACCTTCGTGATGAAGTTCCTTGTCTACGGCACCCTGATCGTGCTCGTCGTCGCAGGCAGACCCGGCGGGCGCCTCGGCCGCGCCGTCGCCTCCATGCTGCTCAGCCCCGACCTCGCAGAGGCGATGTACGTGCAGAAGGCCCCGAGGGCGGTGCTGATGGCGAGCACATTCTTGCTCTTGGGCTACGCCATCTTTATGCTCCAGTTGGGTCGCCTGGTCGGCGAACGCACCCTACGCGACATCGTGTTCGGCCGCTACCACCGCTCGCGCACGGAGGAGCGATTCTTCCTGTTCGTCGACATCGCAGGCTCGACGCCGCTCGCCGAGCGAATCGGCCCCGACGCGGTCCATCGCTTTCTCGGCGAAGTCTTCCGACTTGCCTCGGACCCGATCGACGATTACCGAGGCGAGGTCTATCAATACGTCGGCGACGAGATCGTGATCACCTGGACGGTGGCCGAAGGGCGCGACGGCGCTCGACCTGTCGCCTGCTTCTTCGCGGTCGAACAGGCGCTCGCGCGGGCCGCGCCGGAGTTCGAGCGCGAGTTTGGGGCGGTGCCGCGCCTCCGCGCTGCGCTGCACGGCGGCCCGGTCATCACGGGTGAGGTGGGAGGCAGTCGGCGCGCGATCGTATACCACGGCGACGTGATGAACACCACTTCACGCATCGAACAGTCGACACGAGACCTCGAGCGCCAGTTCCTCGTCTCGGGCGACGCAATGGCGCGGCTTGCGGATCTCGGAGGCTTCGCGGTAGACGACCTCGGCCTTCAGCGACTGCGTGGCCGCGCTGCTGCGATGCACGTCTACGCGGTCGCGGCCAAGCCCTCAACGAATGGCCAGAAGACGATATAAGTGGAACCGGGACTGTCGAACCACGGCATGCAGCCGACGGCCTTCGGCCGCGGCTGATACCGACCGTTCGCCGCACAGGCAGAGGCATGGGCGTGAGGCGCGCCATCAGCGTCGTCGCGGGTGGGCCCAGATCGATACGGCGAGACCGACACGGAGGGGAGTGCGGCTGGGCTGAGTTGTTGGTCAACGCGAAGACCAGCCGCCTGGCACGGTCGGTTCCCCGTGGAGTGCGCGATGGGCGTCCCTGTGGGGTCAAACGGACGGTGAATATGCGGGTGGGCATCCTCGCCCTTGCTCTCACTCTCTTCGCCGTGCCGGTTGCCGCCGAGGCGCAGCCGGCGGGGAAGGTCGCTAGGATCGGTTATCTACTGCTGCCGCCCCTGGCCGAGAAGCCATCGGCCGAGCGGCAGGCCTTCCTGCAAGGCCTGCGCGAGCTCGGCTATGACCAAGGCCGCAACGTGATCATCGAGTACCGATCGGCTGCCTGGAACCGCGAGCTGCTCCCGGACCTCGCGGCGGAACTGGTCGAACGCAAGGTCGACGTCATCCTGGCGGCGGGTCCGCAACCGACTCTCGCGGCACGCGAGGCGACCAAGACGATCCCAATCGTGATGATTGCCGCGGTCGACCCCGTCGAGAGCGGGCTCGTTGCCAGCCTCGCCCGGCCCGGCGCAAACGTCACGGGATTCACCGCGCAGCTGCCGGGGCTGGCGGGCAAGAGACTCGAGCTGCTCCGGGAGGCTGTCCCTCGCGTGTCACGCGTCTTGGTGATCTGGAACCCGGGCAATCCGGCGACCGTCACCGAGTGGAAGGCGACCCAGGCTGCGGCTCGCACTCTGGGAATAAAGCTCGAATCCGTCGAGGTGCGAGGGGCCGAAGACTTCGTCGCAGCCTTCCCAAGGATGTTGCAAAGCCGGCCCGCGGCTGTCGTGATGATCGACGATACCTTGACCGTGACGTACCGGGAGATTCTCGCGGAGTTCGCCCTGAAGAATCGGGTCCCCGCGATCACGGCGTGGCGGGAGTTCTCCGAGGTCGGCGGGCTCATGAGCTACGGACCGAAGATCTCCGATCTGTTCCGCCGCGCGGCGGGCCAGGTTGACAAGATCCTCAAAGGCGTCAAGCCGGCGGAGCTCCCGGTGGAACAGCCGACGAAGTTCGAGTTCGTGATCAACATGCGGACCGCGAAGGCGCTCGGCCTGGTCATCGCGCCGTCGCTGCTGCTGCGGGCCGATCATGTGATCGAGTAGTGTCAGGCTCGTGGCCTTCTGGTCGGCGGCCTGGGCTGCGAACTCCGCAGTGCACCGGACCGGGCGCTCGCGTTGCTCGCGTCCCGGCCGGTGACCGCGCGCGTTATGCGGCCGGTAGGCTGCGGGCACCCCATTTCATCGTTGACAAGCGTTACCGTCGTAGGTAACATCTCGGTCGATGCGTAAGGTCCGGCGAGGTGGCTACGTCTTCCTGACGTGGAAGGGTGACCATCCTCGCCGGCACTTCATGTCTACCGCGACGGGAAGCTGGTTGTGAAATGGGATCTCGACAACAAGAAGCCGATGAAGGGCGCGGCCTCCCGGCGGATTCGTCAACTCATCGAAGAACTTGAGTCCGAGGGCCTCTTATGAAGATCCGAAAGGTCTCCCCGAATAACCGCAAGAAAGCGTTTGAAGTCAAGACACCGACCAAGACTCTCCTGTTTCCCTACGCCAAGCTCGACCCCCCAATCGCCGCAGGTGACAGGGTAATCAAAGCCTTCGTGGACAAGGAGCTGGGCCACGAAGGCTTCAGCTATGTCCTTCAGTCTGGCAGGGAAGGGAGCGTCCACATCGAACAGATTCTCGAGTACAACCAGGATCCCAGGTACTTGCGAGATCTGCTGCTCTATAAGCTTACCCTCGAAGCGCAGAAGCGCGTTGAGACTAGTCCTATCGCCAAGCGCGAGATCATTCGCCGACTTGGTACCTCAGCGACGCAGTTCTATCGCTTGCTCGACCAGACGAATTACCGGAAGTCGCTCGATCAGCTGTTGTCGCTCCTACAGATTCTGGATTGTGACGTGGATTTCGTAGTGCACAGGAAGAGCGCTTGATAGTGGGCACCGCATAAGGGTGCGCTGCAGCGGACCGGGTGCTCGCGATACTCGCACGCCGGCCGCTGACCGCAAACGTTAGACGTACTTTGGAAAGACAATCGTTGTGAACGCGAAAATGGCGTTTCGACTCTCCGCGATCGTTGGCGATCAGTACCCAGAGATGGACGTGCCGCCTGTAGACGAACTGCTTGCCAAGCTGCAGGCACGGGAGGTGTCGGGCGAAGCCGTGATCTACCCGGCCGCCGGCGAGTTTCCGCGGGCCACAATCGATTGGCACGCGGAGCACGGGTTCGTTCTGTTCTGTTTGGACAGTGAAACGT
>JACQWA010000383.1 GCA_016209425.1 Candidatus Rokuibacteriota bacterium | reverse complement strand
ATCCGGACGCGCCCCCGGGCCAGCAGGGCGATCGCCTCGGCAAACTCGTCCACGTAGGCCGAGCTGCCGACGATCTCCTTTTCGTGGGCGAGGAGCCCGAGCAGATTCACGGGAACGCGCTCGGGGACCAGCCCCACCACGACCACGCGCCCCCCCTTCCCCGCCACGCGCAGGGCGGTGGCGAAGGCCGGACCGCTCCCGACACACTCGAAGGCCACCGCCGCGCGCGCCTCCTCCGTCAGCTCCGCCACGGCCCGCGCCGGATCCTGCCCTTCCGGGTCGAGCACGGCGTCGGCGCCGAGCTCCCGCGCCAGGCGCCGGCGCTCCTCCCGCGGCTCGATGACCGCCACCCACGCGGACCCCCTGGCCTTCAGCACCTGGAGCAGCAGGAGGCCGATCGGCCCCGCGCCGACGACGGCCACCCGCTCGCCGCCCCCGAGACGGGCCCTTCGATACGCATGGACGGCCACGGCCAGCGGCTCGACCGAGGCGCCCTGCTCGTCGTCCAGCTCCGAGGGCAGCCCGTGACAGCCGGAGGCCGGAACCGCCACGAGGGGGGCCAGCGCCCCATCGCGCGAGAGCCCCACGCTGCCCAGCTTGGCGCAGTAGTTCACCTGGCCGCGCCGGCACCACACGCACGCGCCGCAGACCAGGCACGGGTTCACCGTGACGCGGTCGCCGCTCCGAAGAGCCTCGACCTCCGCCCCGACCTCCTCGATGCGCCCGCAGAACTCGTGGCCCAGGGTCACCGGCGGCACCACCCCCGTCAGCGGGTGCGGGGCCTTCGGGATATAGACGGGACCGTGCAGGTATTCGTGGAGGTCGGAGCCGCAGATCCCGCAGGCGGCGACCCGGACCACCACCTCCCCCGGCGCTGCCGTCGGCTCGGGAACCTCATCCAGCCGGACGTCCTCGCGGCCGTGCCACCGGAGCGCTTTCATGGCCCGTCCCTCCTCCCCCCCGAGCCCCCAACGCGATCAGCCCCTCCCGTGCCTCCTTGCTCGAGAACCGACGGCGGGGGCCGATGCCTGGCGAGCGTCAGGATCCGCGTCACGGCGTCAGGACCACCTTGCCGAAGATGTCTCGATCCTCCATGAGTCGCTGGCCCTCGGCGGCCCGGGCCAGGGGCAGCACGCTGTGGATGACGGGCCGGAGCAGGCCCCGTTCGGCCATCTTGAGCACGTCTAACAGATCCTGCCGGGTGCCGGAAAAGGAGCCGATGAGAACCATCTGCTTCACAAATAGGTGCCAGAGGTCGATGGTCGCCTTGAAGCCCGTGTGACCGCCGCAGGTCACCAGCCGGCCGTTGCGGGTCAGGCAGCCCCGGATGAGGGGTGGGGACCCCTTCATACCGGAGCTGGTCCAGGTTTCCGAACTGATGGTACCGGACGGTGTACACCGGCTCCCCCCTCTCAGCCGCGGCCGGCCCGCAAGGAGCGCTGCCTGAACACCTCCCGCGCCTCGAGGAACTCGGCAGAGTGGAAGCACAGGCCATTGGCGACGGCCTCGTGGTGCAGCTCCGTGGGCAGGTCGACCTGGCCACCGTGGCGGACGACCTGCTTGGACATGAAGACCGCCTGGCGCCCGGCCGCCGCCACGGTCTCGGCCACCTTCATCGCTTCGGGCAGGAGTTGATCGGCGGGAAAGATCTCATTGACGATGCCCCAGCGCTCGGCCTTCTCCGCCGTCACGGGCTGACCGGTCATCAGAAGCTGAACCGTGCGGGGCTGGCCGATGCAGCGCTGGAGGAACCAGGAGACACCGAAGTCCTGCACCACATTGACCTTGACCGGAATCAGCCAGAATCGGGCTGCCGGCGAGGCAAAGCGCATGTCGCAGGCCATGGCCATGCCGAAGCCGCCTCCCCCCACGGCGTCGCCGCCCACGGCGCAGATGGTCAGCTGGGGCAGATCGTAGATGCCCCGGATCATCTCGTGCTGCCAGTCAAGCAGCTCCTTGCCGACGAAGGCCGATTTGCTCTCGACCCCTTCCATGAAGAAGGAACTGCTGAGGTCGACCCCGGCACAAAAGGCCCGACCGTTGGCCGCGAGCACCAGCACGCCGGCGTCGGAGGTGCGCACCCGCGCCAAGGCTTCCAGAATTTCCTCCAGCATCTTCGGACTCAGGGCATTCAGCTTCTCGGGCCGATTCAGCGTCAGCCGGGCAATGCGGCGCTCGATGCCAAAGTGGATGGTCTCGTATGTGGCCATGCCCTTCCCTCCGTCCCTCCAACCGCGATCCGCCAAGACCGAGATGGGTCGGCAACGCCGCTCATGCCATGTGACTTCCCCCGTTCACGTTCAGCGTTTCCCCCGTGATGTACCTCGCCTGATCCGACGCCAGGAACAGCACGGCCGCGACCACGTCTTGAACCGTCCCAAGACATCCCAGCGGGATCGTGGCGAGGTATGAGTCGCCCATGAGTGCCTTGGACATCCGGCCCATCTCCGTGTCTTCGATCAGGCCGGGAGCGACGCAGTTCACCGTGATTCCGAACGGCCCCAGTTCGCGTGCCAGCGTCTTCGTGAACGCGCCCACGCCCGCTTTGGCGGCGCCGTAATGCGCATGGCCGGGCGTTCCCCCCCTGAGCTGCGCAACGGAGGTAATGTTGATGATGCGCCCGGTCCGTTGCCTGATCATCTGACGCGCGGCGGCCCGCGAACAGAGAAACACGCCTTTCAGGTCCACCGCGATGGTGACGTCCCACTCCTCCTCGCTCATCTCCGCCACCGCCGCCGTCAGATAGACCCCGGCATTATTGACCAGAATATCGAGCCGGCCGCACCGATCGAGCACCCCCCCCACCAGGCTCTCAACGTCTCGAGCTGCTGACACATCGGCGTTGATGGCAAACGCCTGCCCACCGGCTGTCCGAATCTCCCCGACCACGGTGTTCAGAGAGGGCAGGGTTCGGCCGCATACGGCGACGACGGCGCCTTCTTCCGCCAGCGCCCGCGCGATCCCGCGTCCGATCCCTTTGCCGGCACCTGTGACCAACGCCGTCTTCCCCTTGAAGTTCATTTCTCTGATCTTCCCTGTACGAATCCCGAAGGGACGCGACTCAGCCCCCGGAGCCTCACGAAGCAGGAATAAATCTGTTGTACCACCCAACAGCCTCGCGCATCACCCGGGTAAACCCTTCCCCCTGGTAGACGTCATAGTGGGTGAGGCCGGGCAGAATCACGAGCTTCTTGGGTTCCCCGGCCCTGGCGTACATGGCCTCCGACTCCTCGGCTGGCACCAGCTCGTCGTTCCCGGAGTGGATCCACAGAATCGCCCGCGGAGCGATTCGATCGACGACGTCCTCCGGCGCGAATTCGATGATCGCCTCCCCGCTCTCCAGCACAATGTCGGCCACCGAACCCGGGAACCGCCTCTGCCGCTCAGCATGGACCGCCTCGGTATACGGATCTCGCACCATGATCTCGTACGGGCTCACGTAGCTCGATGTGCCGGTCAGCACGCGGCGCACCCGGTCCTCCGCCAGTCGCCTCAGGAAGGCCCGCCATTCCCAGTAGCGGCGCAGGCTGCGCATCCACCGCCTCCCGCTTCCGATCCCCACCGTGCTCACCGTGCAAGCAACCCGCTCGTCTACCGCGGCCGTATAGGAGACGTGAGCGCCGCCGAAGCTGGTTCCGTACAGACCAATCCTCTCCGGGTCCGCCTCCGGCTGCTGCTGGAGGACGGTGATCGCGTTCCGAATGTCCTGCACGTGATCCATGGGCACCACCCGCCCGCCGACCCCCTCGCTCTCGCCGAAGCCGCGGTAGTCAAACCGCAGCGCGAGGTACCCGGCCTCTGCGAGCGCCTCGCAGATCTCGGGCAGATAGATGTTCTGCACCGCCGCAAAGCCGGTGCACACGACGATTCCGGGCCGTCTCTGTCCGGGCCGGGTCCCATCCGCTCCGTGCACGTGTCCCGAAAGCTTCGCTCCCGCGCTGTAGAACGCGACTGGCCGCTGCATACCGCCCCCCTCCCCTTCGCTCAGGAAGTTTGGGAAATGCCACGGGGTCAGCCCAGGTACGCCTTCCGAAGGCGGTCGTCCCGGAGCAGCACGTCGGGCTGTTCCTCGAGGACGATCTTTCCGAGCTTGAGCACGTAGACGCGTTCGACGATCTTAAAGGCCTCCCGGACGTTCTGCTCCACCATGAGGATCGTGGTGCCCAGCGAGGCACTCAGCCCATGAATCTTCTCCATGAGTTCTCTCACGACGATGGGGGCCAGGCCGCTGGAGGGCTCGTCGAGCATCAACAGCTTCGGCCGGACCATGAGGGCTCGGCCGATGGCCAGCATCTGGCGCTCGCCGCCGCTCAGGGTTCCTGCCCGCTGGGCCGCTCGCTCGCCCAGACGGGGAAACGTTTCGTAGACGAGAGAGCGCGCCCGGGCCACAGCGCCCGGATCCCGCACTACGTACGCCCCCAGCTCCAGGTTTTCGCGAACGGTCAGGTTCGCGAACACCCGCCCTCCCTGGGGAACGAGGGCCATCCCGGAGCGCACGCGCTCTTGCGGCGGCCGGTGGGTCACGTCGCTTCCCAGGTAGACGATCTGGCCGCCCCACGCAGGGAGGACTCCGAGAAGCGTCTGAAGGAGCGTGCTCTTGCCGGCCCCATTCCGCCCCACGACGGCCACCCGCTCCCCCTCCCCGACGTGAAAGGTCACCCCGTCCAGCACGATTTTCTTGTGGTAGCCGGTCGAAACGGCGTCAACGGACAGGAGCTGGTGGTCCAATAACGCGCTCAACGCGACTACACTCCCAGGTACACCCGGACCACGTCCTCGTTGGCCAGGATCTCCGCCGGCTTCCCGGCTGCGAGGATCTGCCCGAAATTCAGTACGATGACCCAGTCCGAGATGTCGAGGATCGCCTCCATGTTGTGGTCGATGAGGAGAACCGTTTTCCCCCGGGCGACCAGTCCTTTGAGCAGAGATTTCAGGTGGACGATCTGCTCATCGGAGAGGCCGGCGGCCGGCTCGTCCATCAACAGAAACTCAGAGTCCGTGGCCAGCAACCGCCCGATGGAGACGAGCTTCTGATCCCCCCAGGAGAGGTTCGCCACCTGCTCGCTGGCCTTGTCGCCGAGGCCTAGAAACTCCAGGATCTCCGCCGTTCGATCGACGAGGAGCCCTTCCTCCTCCCGCACGGCACGCCGGGGAAGAAAGACCGCCCACAGCTGCTCCCGCCGCTTGGCCGGCAGGGCCAAAAAGACGTTGTCCCACACGGATAACTGATAGAACAGGCCCAGATGCTGGAAGGTCCGGGCTATCCCCAAGGAGACAATCTCGTGGGGCCGGAACCCGGTCAGGTCGCGTCCCCGAAAGATGATGCGGCCCCGGTCCGGGATCAGGAACCCGGAGATGAGGTCAAACACCGTGGTCTTTCCCGCTCCGTTCGGACCGATGAGGCTCGTGATGGCCCCCTTGACCACGCCGAACCTTACGTCCTTGACCGCCTGAAGCCCCCCGAAGGCCTTCCACAGCCCCTCGACCTGCAAGTAGGGCGCGGAGGCCATCAGCGCACCATCCCCGGGGTGATCCGCTCGGGCAAGAGCCCCTTCGGGCGAAAGCGGAGGAAGAGGATCATGAGCAGCCCGTAGAGGATCTCTCGGATGGGCGAGGCCACGGTCGTGGGCACGTCGAAAAAGCGAAGCGCCTCGGGAATCACGATCAGGACAGCCGCCCCGACCACCGAGCCGTAGACGTTCCCCGACCCGCCGATAATGACCAGCGCCAAGAGGAAAATCGACTCGTGGATGGTGAAGGTGAAGGGGTCGATGTAGGAGATCAGGCCCGCATACAGTGCGCCGCCCACACTGGCGAGCATGGAGCTGAGGACGAACACGGAGACCTTGTACCGGGTCACGTTCTTGCCGATAGAAGCCGCCGCCGCCTCGTCCTCCCGGATCGCGCGGAGAACTTTCCCGTAGGGCGACTCGCCCACCCGGCGAGCTACCCACAGACAAACCGCGAGAAACCCCAGGGTCAGGATCGCATACCGGAGGTTGCTGCCGAAGGCCTGCGGCCGGGGGATGTTGCGGATGCCGAAGGGCCCACCGGTGAGACCGATCCAGTTGAGGAAGACGTTGTACAAGATCACCTGAAAGCCAAAGGACCCGATGATGTAGTAGTCACCCTTCAAACGGAGGGTCGACACGGCCAGGATCCCGCTGACCAAGCCGGCCACCGCCATGGCCACCGGCAGGGTGGCGAAGAAGTTGAACCCCCACCCGGTCAGAAGGAGGGCAGCCGCGTAGGCCCCGATCCCCATGAAGGCGGCGTGGGCCACGGACAGGATGGCCGTATACCCCACCACCAAGTTCAGCGAGACGGTGAGGATCCCGTAGATCGCCACCAGGCTGATCACGTAAAAGAAGTAGTTCACGGCCTATTCGCTGTAGCGGGCGACCCGCTGGCCGAAGAAGCCGCTCGGCCGGAACAGGAGGAACAGGGCCAGCACGGAAAAGGTGATGGTGCTCTTCCATTCCGAGGGAATCTTCCAAATGCCCAGGTTCTCCACCACCCCCAACAGGAGGCCGGCGAGAGCGGCCCCCGGGAAGGAACCCACGCCCCCCACGATCATCGCGACAACGGCCACGAGGAGGGCCTGGACGCCGATGGTGGGCTCCAGCCCCTTGTCCAGGGCCGTAAAGACCGCCGCCACCGCCACCAGGGCAGAGCCGAGAAAGAACGTCGCCATGCGGACTCCTTCGGTGGGGATCCCCACCATGACCGCCATCCCCGCGTCGTTCTCGATGGCGCGGATTGCCTTCCCGAGCCTGGTGTACCGCATGAAGACGGCCACCGCCGCAAGGACCGCTCCGGCGGTGGCCACCGTAAGAAGATCGAGGGGGGTCACGGTGAGGACGCCAAAGGGGATCCCGTTCTTCAGGACCTCCGGGACCCGGATGGTTCTCGGATCGCTCTTCCACACGAGCAGGAGCACACTCTGCAGGACCACAAAGACCGCGAAGGAGCTCAGCAAGACCTCCATCACGCCCGCCCCGCTCCTGCGAAGGGGAGTGTAGACCACCCGGTCCACCAGGACCCCCATCGCCCCGGCCGTCACCACCCCGCCAAGAATCGAGACGGGAAGCGGCCACCCCCAGCCCATGGCGAACTGGTACAGGAAGTACCCGCTGTAGACGTAGATGCTGGCGTGGGCAAAATGGAAGGTCTTCGTGGGAGCGTAGATGGTCGCGAAGCTGATGGCCAGAAGGGCGTAGAGGCTTCCCGCCACAATCCCGTTGATCAGGAGCTGGAGCAAGAGCCAGTGAGCCATCAGCGTCGCGCCGGCCTGCTCACTTCATGAGAATGATCTTACCGCCCTGGACCACACGGACCACCGGCTGTTCCAGGGTGATCCCCTCCTTGTCGAAGGTCACGGGGCCGGAAACACCGTCAAAGTTCTTGACCGACAAGAGGTAATCCCTGATCTGCTCGGGCGTCCGGCCCCCGGTCTTCAGGGCCGCCGCGTAGAGCATGATGGCGTCGTACGTGCGGGCTGCGGCGTTCCCGGGCAGCACGCGGAAGCGCTCCTGGTACCGCTTGCCGAACGCTCTCATCCGCTCGGTGCCGTACACGGGGTCGAAGGGGTAGTCGGCCGCCTGAAGGCCTTCGGCCGCATCACCGGCAAGGGTGAGGGTCAGAGGATTGAAGACACCCGGAGGGGCGAGCCACCGGCTCTTCATGCCGATCTGCTTGGCCTTCTTGAGGGCGTACCCCAGCTCGTTCTCGTGCCCCACGAAGAAGACGATGTCCGCGTTGGCGAACTTGAGCTTGGTCAGGGGAGTGGTGAAGTCCGTCTCACCCTGAGCATGGATCTCGCTGGCGACGACCTTGCCCCCGGACCCCTCGAAGAGCTTCTGGAAGGTGCTGGAGACTCCTCGGCCGTACTCGTTGTTCACGAAGAGCAGCCCCGCCGTCTTGGCCTTCATCCCCTCAACGGCCTGTCTGGCGGTTGTCTGCATCACCCCATCGGCCAAGGGCACGAGGCTGAAGATGAAATTGCCGATCTTCCGGACATTGGGGTTCTGCGCCGCGGTATTCACCAGGATGACGCGATTCTCCTGGGCCACCGGGCCCAAGGCCAACACCACGCTGCTGCCCACAGTCTCCACGATGGGAACCTTATCGATGTTGATCAGCTTGTTTATGGCTGCCAGGGAGACCTTTGGGTCGTTCTTCCCGTCCTCCAGAACGACGCGGATTTTCCTCCCGTCGATCCACCCGCCCTTCTCGAGGTCCTCCAACGCGAGCTGGCTGCCGCGAATGAAGTATTCACCGTACTGCGGGATGGGGCCGGTGACCGGCATCACAGCCCCGTACTTGAACTCCTCCTGCGCGTGGGCCGCACCCGTCAGCCCCCCCAGGGTGAGCGCAAGGGCCAGCACCAGCCCCAAGGCCCACAGGGTTGCGGGGACGGAGCGGATCTGCTTGGACGTCCTGTTGGTCCTCATCGGTTTCCTCCCTTTCTCGAATGTTGGCGATGATTCCGGCGTCGGCCTCTGGGCCTCGCCGGCCGTTTGAAGCAGCTCAGGAGCTGCGTCAGGCCCGGCTGCCGCTCCAGCCCTCGAACCGCCTCGACCAGCCGCTCCGTGCGATCCGCCGGCTCGACCATCTCCGGGGCGAGGGCGCGGATGAGGGCGGCGTCTTCATCGAAGGTGAATCTGTGCGTGGTCGGGGTGGCCACGGTCTCCGCGGTAAGAAGCCGTCCGTCGACGGTTCGGACGGAGAGCCGGCTGCAGAGCGGCGCCAGTGATTCGTCGGAGACCACACGGACTCGCTTCGACAACTCCCGAATGGTCGGGTCGTCGAACCGGAAGAGGCCGTCCAGCGTCGCCTTGCGGTCTATCAAGGCCAGGGCCATGCAGTACTGGGCGCTCATGAGGGTTCCCCCTTGATCGGAGAACGGCCCGAGGCCGTTAATCCCCGGATAGGTGGCCTCATAGGGGGAGAGGTGGAGGATGATTTCTGCCACGTGGTCGGGGCGCAGCTCGTGGGTGGTCGCCAGCTGGATCATCATCCCCACCGGACTCTGATGAATGGCACAGACCGGGAATGGCTTGAGCGTAACCTCCAGGATCTCCCAGTCCTTCCCCAGGCCGGCCGTGGTGGTCTCCGCGGGGTCGAGGGTTCCCCCAAAGGCCTGATAGAACCCGGCCACTCCCTCCAAAGACTCCCGGGCCGCGACGGCCCCCCGGGCCGCGATCCGGGCCGCGAAGATCCCATTCCGGCCGGCGATCCCGACCTGGAACCGCCATTCGCTCGAACCTTCAATCCAAGTCTGCCCGAGCCCTCCGGCCAGGTTCGCGGCAAACCCGAGGGCGCTCGCGACCCCTTCGGCGGGCAATCCCATCAGACGGGCGGCGGCGGCGGCGGCGCCGAACACTCCGAAAATCGACGTGGCGCGGAAGCCCCGAGGGGTCGTGATGGTGTCGTATTCCCGGCCCACGCGCGCCGCCACCTCGTACCCCAGCACCATGGCGGTCAGGAACTCCCCGCCCGTTCTCCCGTGGGCCTCGGCCATCGCGAGCGCGGCCGGGATGACCGTGGAGCCCGTGTGCGTGCTGGAGGGGAAATGGGTGTCGTCCTGCGTTCGGGCGTGCATCAGGGCGGCGTTCGCCAGCGTCGCGCCCTCGGCGCTCGCTCTGGATCCGTCCCAGAAGAGCGTCGACTCCCGCGGAATGGCATAGGCCCGCGCCACAAGGCTGTGGACCAGCTCCTCGGCCCGCCGCCCCGCCAGGGCCACCCCCAGGTTATGGAGCAGGCATGTCTTCGCCTTGGCGATCACCTCAGGCGGCAGCTCCGCCAGTTTGGTTTGGGCGACGAACTCGCCGAAATGCTCCGTCAGCGTCTTTGCCATCGTCTTCTCCTCTCTCGCCCACGGGGCCGAGACCCGGCTATTCTCCGAGGCCCGGCGCCTCGGCGCGACTCCGAAGATCACCGAGGAAGCGGGCCCCTGCGGCCCCGTCCGTGACCCGATGGTCGATGGTCAGCCCCACAACCATCCGCGGCCGCACCACGACCTGGCCGCCCACCACGGCGGGATGTTCGCGGATCGCTCCGACGCTGAGGATCCCTCCCTGCGGCGGATTCAAAATGGAGGTGAAGAAGTCGATCCCGAGGTGGCCCAGGTTCGACAGGGTGAACGTCCCGCCCTGGAGATCGTCCAGGGTGAGTTTCCGGGCTCTCGCCCGGCCCACAAGGTCCGACCGCGCCACCATGAGCTCGCCGAGCGACCTCCGGTCGGCCCGCCGAATGACCGGAACGACGAGGCCGTCTTCGACGGCCACCGCCAGACCAAGATTCACCTCGTGCCACTGTCGAATGCCGTCAGGGAAGTAGGAGGCATTGAGGGCCCGGTGCTTGGCCAGCAGTTGCGCCGTGAGCCGGAGGAGGAAATCCGAGATCGTGAGCTCGACCCCCGTCTCCGCTTTGAGCCGCGCGCCCTGCGCCTCCCGGCAGTGCAGCAGCGCGCTCGCGTCCACCTCCACGGCCAAGAAAAAGTGGGGCGCTTCGCGGGCGCTGGCCGCCATGCGATCCGCGATGGTGCGCCGCATCGAGGTCAGGGGGTGGACCGTGAAGGGCGGCTGAACCGGGATCGATTCGGCCACAGCGGCCCGACCCGTTCCGCCGCGGGCGGCCTCTCGAATGTCTTTCTCCACCACGCTGCCGCCGGGGCCGCTGCCCACAAGCGTCGAGGCATTCACACCCAGCTCCTCGGCCAATTTCCGAGCTCGGGGGGAGAGCCGCTGGCGGTCGGGCCGCTCGCCTGCCTGGCGCCCGAGGGGCTGAGGTCGTTGGGCCTCAGCGGCCTGGGGCGCCGGTTGCACCGTGGCCTCACCCGTCTCCCCCGGTCCGAGAATGAGGACGAGCGGTGTCCCCACCGGCACCACTCCTTCCGCGGGGACCAGGATCTTCCCGATCACACCGTCGGCCGGGGCCTCCAGGTCGTAGGCCACCTTCTCGGACTCTATCTGGACGATGACCTGGCCCCGTGAGACCTGATCGCCCTCCTTGACGAGCCACGCGATGACCGTCCCCTCCTCCATGGTCATCCCCAGGCCCGGCATACGGAGCTCGACCGGCATGAGTTGCCCCCGCACCTAAGCCCCGAGGAGCATTTTCACCGCCGCCTCGATTTGCGACGCCTGCGGATAGTAGGCGCCTTCCAGGGGAGGGCTGAACGGGACCGGAGCGTACGGCGCCGCGACTCGTTTGACCCGGGCGTCCAGTTCCTCCAGGGCCTCTTCGGCGATCATGGCCGCGATCTCTGCACCAAACCCGAAGGGCTTTACCGCGTCGTGGGCGATCACCAGCCGGTGGGTCTTCGCCACCGAGGCCAGGATCGCCTCTCGGTCCAATGGCGAGAGGGTCCGCAGATCCAGGACCTCGACCTGAATCCCTTCCGCCGCCAGCCGCTGCGCGGCCGCCAAGGCCCTGGGAACCATGCTGCCCACCGCGACCACTGTCGCGTCACTCCCGGGGCGCTTCACCTCGGCCTTCCCGATGGGGATCGTAAACTCCCCCTCGGGAACCGGGCTTTTCGACGTCCAGAGGCTCAGGCTGTCGATCACGACCACCGGGTTTTCATCCCGGACGGCGGACTTCAGAAGCCCCTTGGCATCTGCCGGGGTGGACGGCCAGACGACTTTCAGGCCCGGGACGTGGCAGAGCCACGCTTCGAGGCTCTGGCTATGCTGGGGGCCGTTATTCCGCCCGGCTCCACAAAGAGTCCTGATTGTGATGGGGAGCTGCAGCCGGCCCCCGGACATGTAGCAGGCCTTGGCCGCCTGGTTGACCACCTGGTCCATCGCCAGACACATAAAGTCGAGGAACATGATCTCTACCACCGGCCGCATGCCGGCCAGGGCGGCGCCCACGGCAAGGCCGGCGATCGCCGCCTCGCTGATGGGCGTATCCTTCACCCGCCACGGGCCGAACTTATCCAGCAGGCCGCGGCTGGCTCCGAACGGCCCTCCCGGCTCCGCCACATCCTCGCCGGCCAGGCATACCCGATCGTCCCTCGCCATCTCCTCGAAGAGCGCCTCGTTGACCGCCTGCCAGTATTTCAGCTCCCGCATGGGGCTCTCCTGTCTCGTCGCTCCACCGTCAGGCACCCGCGTAGACGTGCGTGAGGACCTCGTCCGGCGAGGGGAGCGGGGCAGCCTCGGCGAACGCGACTGCCTCACGAACCGCCGACTCGATCTCTTGCTGAATCGCCTCCAACTCGCCCGCCGGGATGCCCCCCGGTCCTGTGAGGGAAGTCTTCAAGAGCGTCAGCGGGTCCTTTTCCTTCCACCGGGCCACCTCTTCCGCCGTCTTATAGCGCTGAGGGTCCCCCTCGAAGTGCCCCCGCACCCTGAAGGTCTTGCACTCGATCAACATCGGTCCCCCCCCGGCGCGAGCCCGACGGACAGCCGCCTCGACGGCCGCGTAAACCGCCACGACGTCATTGCCGTCCACGGAGGCCCCGGGCATGTCGTAGGCGCCGGCTCGGACGGACAAGTCCTTCACCCGGGTGTGCACCCGCTGGGGGGTCATCTCGGCATACTGGTTGTTTTCGCAGACGAAGAGGATGGGCAGCTCCCACAGCGAGGCCAGGTTCATCGCCTCATGGCACCCCCCCTCGTTGGCTGCCCCGTCGCCGAAGAAGCAGACAACGATTTGGCCGGACTCGCGGGCGCGACAGGCGTAGGCCGCGCCGACGGCGATGGGAATTCCCCCGCCCACAATCCCGTTGGCCCCAAGGATGCCTTGGGCGGGATCGGCGATATGCATGGAGCCCCCGCGCCCCCGGTTCGTCCCGCTGGCCTTCCCCATGAGCTCCGCCATCATCGCCTTAAGATCCACGCCCTTGGCGATGCAGTGGCCGTGTCCGCGGTGGTTGGTCACGATCAGGTCCGCGGGCTCCAGGGCTTCGCAGACACCCGCTGCCACCGCCTCCTGGCCGATCGAGGCGTGCAGGGTCGCCGGAATCTTCCCGTCCACGAGGAGCTGGCACGCCACCTCCTCGAAGCGGCGGATGGTCGCCATCACCCGGTAGAGGTGGAGCAGTCGCTGCCGGGACAGTTGTCCCGGTGGCGCGGAACCCGTCGACGACGTTCCCTGGCCCTCGCCCATCTTGGTCACCTCTTCGCCTCCCTCGATGGCAGTGCCACCGTCGCCTTTCCCGGCGCGCACACCTCGCCCCGCTGGTTGGTCTCGCCGATCTCCAGCTCCACCAGATTGCGCCCTCCCTCCACGCGCGTGCCCGTCACCCGCCCGGTACACGTCAGCCGGTCGCCCGGGACAGCCCGACCGCGGTTGCTCCATCCGAGAGAGAGCAGCCGACCCCTCGGCCCCAGCCAGTCCATCACCATCTGGGTGAGGAACGCGCCGT
>JACQWA010000392.1 GCA_016209425.1 Candidatus Rokuibacteriota bacterium | reverse complement strand
GTGCTTAGGAGGTGGAGGAGCTGGACGGGGGCATGCCTGACAGATATTCTTCATTCTTCGCCCTTCTTGGAAGCTTTCCGCCGGCCGCCGGCTGGCTCGAGTTCTGCGCGAGGGACCCCTTCAACGGCCGGGCCTCCCGCTTCCGGACTTCGCCAGAAGAGGTGGGCAGCATACATCGCTGGCTGACCCACCGCGGCTCTTACTTGGAGGCCTTCTTCGGCATAGCCCGCCGTGGCGGCGGCGGGCGAACCCTGGTCAGCTTGCCCGCCCTCTGGGCCAACGTTGATCAGGCGTCTTTGCATGTTCCCCGCGAAATGCCGCCGCCGACCGCCATCGTCTTTACCGGCCGGGGGCATCACCTCTACTGGGCTCTTCGGAACGCCGTGGAGATCTCGCCCGAGAGCGTCCGCGTGATCGAACGGACCCTTCGGGGACTCGCCCGGTGGGTCCAGGGAGATCCCAGCACCGCCGAAGTCGGCCACCTTCTTAGAATCCCGGGGACTCTCAATGCAAAGCACCAACCCCCCGTCAGCGTTGCGATGATCCTCCTCGAGCCAAGCCGCCGGGCTCCATTCGAGGCGTTCCTTGCCTTCGCGGACCCGGATGAGGGCTCCGCTGAATGCGAGAGCCGGAGAAGCCCGGACTTCCAGCCGTCGGTGAGGCGCCAGCCCGAGGAGGGGATCGGAAGGGCGATCACCGCATGACACATGGGAGGTTAAGTCCATGCCCCACATTCAGGTCACCTTCGTCAAGGGTCGGACTACTGAGCAAAAGCGTCGGATCGCCGAGCGGCTGACGCGGGCACTCTCGGAGGAGGGGAAGGTTGAGCCGAAATACATCTCCCTGTCCCTGGTCGAGGTTGAGGCGGACGGCTTTGCTGAGGGCGGCGAGCTCGTCCTGGATCGGCGTCAGCGAGAGGGAACGAAGTAGAGGCCGCTCGGGGGTTTGTCCATCGGGAAACCTGGGCGGACTCAACGCCTAGCCGACGAACGCGGTTCTCCCGCCCTTTCGAGGGCCGCGCGCACCTCGGCCGCCGCGCGCAGGCCGCTCCGGTATGCAGCCTCGACGATTTCCGCGATGGGCTGTTGTTCGGTCGCGGCGCCGGCCCAGAAGAGCATGCCCGTGTCGGCAGCGCGCAGGCAGGCTCGCGCTCTCAGTCCTCCGGGTCGCAGGAACGTATACCCACCCGCGGCAAAGGGATCGCGGGTCCAGTCAATACGCCGGCAAGTGACCAGCATGCGGCGGGGATCGGCCTTCGGAAAGAGGCGCTGGAGATCGGCTATCGCAATCTCGGCCGCCTCCTGCTCGCTGACCACTGAAAGCTCTGCCGCGCGCGGCCCGGTGCAGTACGCCATGAGGACAGGCGACGCCCCGTCGGCACCGCGGAATACGGACCAGTAGAGGTTGATCGGCCCCGTGCCACACTCGAGCTTCTCCATCCACCCGGGCCAGAAGGGCTCCTGAAAGCGGAGGAGGAGCTTGAGGACCGGTCCCATCTCCACCCAGGCAAGCGCCCACTGTTTGGATTGGGGAAGCGGCGGCACGAAGCGAACCGTGCCAGATCGCACCACGCCCACGGGGAGCGTCGAGATCGCCGCTCGCGCCTCGAGCTCGCGCCCGTTGCGAAGGCGCAGCCGCACCGCTTCGGAATCCCAGAAGACCGCATCAACCGGGCAGTCGAGGCGAATGTCGAGCCCGTCAGCGAGGGCGCGGGGAAGCGAGTCGAAGCCCCCGACGATACGATAGTTGCGTCTCGTCTGGAGATCCAGCACACCGTCCTCAACCATCCCGAGGACCCCAACGTCGTTTCCGCCGCCCGGCAAATGTTGCAGGAACGTCATTTCGGCCAGAATGCGCGCCCGGCCTCGGTAGCCCCGCTTCTCGATGAATTCCCGTACCGACAGGTCGGGCGGACCGTTTCGCGCAATCCCTCGACGCATCCCGGCGCATGCCCAGGTTTCAGGATGAACGAGGATCCACGGCAGCCAGCGGGTGGCTCCGCCCAAGTTGAATGCAGAGCGCAGGATTGGGGCAGAAGCCCGCACATCCAATCCCGCCCTCCGTATCTCGGGCCATATCCCCGATTTGCGGCCATGAACGAACTCGGCGCCAGCTTCCACAGGCTCGTCGCAGAAGTCGCGCAGGGTCCAGATCCGCCCGCCGATGCGGTTGCGCGCCTCCAGCACCACGACCGAAAGCTGCGCGCGCAAAAGCTCGCGGGCCGCCGCGATGCCCGCCATGCCCGCGCCAATCACGATCACGTCCCAGATCTCGTCCCACATCTCGCTCCCCCATCATCTCAACCTCGACTCACTGCATGGTCCGCTCGGTTCAACGCGTCCCCGCCCCCGGTGGAGAGCTTCTGGTCACGCGTTTGACCTGTCGGCGCATGAACCCCGGCGCCAGCGCGCGAACGACGTAACCCGCCGCCAGGCCCCTCGGGTAAGTGAGCTCGCGCTTGCCCTTCGCGAGGGCCCGGAAGATAGCGTCGACGAGCCCGTCTGGCTCGACCATCGAACGGCGCGCGGCGGCTGGCATACGCGCGAGCATCTCGGCGTCGAAGAACGGCGTGCGGATGACCCCCGGGTAGACGGTCAGCACGTGCACCCCCAGGTCTTCCACCTCGAGTGAGAGTGCTTCGGCCATGCCCACCATGGCGAACTTTGATGCCGCGTAAGCGGCCTTTTCGGGCGAGGCGATTCGTCCCGTCACCGAGGCAATGAAGACGAGCCACCCGCGCCTGCGCTCGACCATTTGCAGGAGGAGGGCTTTCGTGAAGTACACGGCTCCCAGGTAGTTGACCCGCATGATGCGCTCCATGTCCGAGAGATCCCACTCCAGGAAGGTGCGTTGTCCGCCGTACCCCGCGTTGTTCACCAGGATGTCGATCGCGCCGAAGCGCCTGCAGGCGTGACGCGCGGCGTCCGCAACCTGGTTGGCGTCGGCCACGTCGCAGGGGAGCACGATGGCGTCCCCGGAGTGAGCCCGAATCTCCGAGGCCACCGCCTCGAGCTCGCCTTTGCGCCGCGCCACCAGGGCCACACGGGCACCCTGGCGCGCCAACCGGAGGGCAAGGAGGCGCCCGATCCCGCTCGACGCCCCCGTCACGAGCGCCGCGAGCCCGCTGTAGGATTCGAGTTTCATGGGCCCGGGCTGGCCGAGCGCCGGAGAAATTCCCGCACGATCCAGCCCAGATAGCCGAAGGTGCCGAGGCCGAACAGGACGAGGAAATACGGGAGGGCCCCGAGCCATGTGGCGGGCCCGATCAGATACAGGAAGTCCTCGATCTCGACGCCGAAGCGGCCAGGGTGGGCGACGGCCTGGCTGCCGAACCGGCGCCGCATCTGCAAGCGAACGGCGGTGATCGGGATATTCGCGAGACCGGCCGCCAGGCCCAGCGCCAGGGCCCACGCGCCGAGCGGCCGCTCGCTCAGCCCCACGCCGAGGCCCACGAACAATGTCGTGGTGATGACCGCCCCGCCGAGCGAGTCGAAGCGCTGACCGGAAGGCGTCGCCTTGCCCGTCAGCCGCGCCAGTTCGCCGTCGGCATGGTCGATCAGGAGGTACAGCATGAACAGCGCGGCCCCAACGTCGGCGGCCGGCGCCGAGCCCGTCGCGAACAGTGCCGCCGCGGCCAGGCCGACGACGAGCCCGAGCGCCGTCACGTGATTGGGGCTCACCGCTGTCCGCGCGAGCGGTCGCACCGCCGCCCGGGCGAGCCGTTGATCCCACGATTGGGTCACTGTTGTCCTCCCGTCGGCGAGACCGGTCGGTTGGCGAGGAGAACGCGATCCCCCCACCGGCCCACGACCCACACCGGGGCGGGGACAAGCGCGGCCGGGTCGCCCGCTCGCCGGCCGGGATCCACGACCAGCAGGACGGTCCGATCCGCCTGCCACCGGCGGAGGAACTCCGACCGGGTCAGAAAGACGGTGTGGTCTCCCAGGTCGAGGTACGTCGGCGGCACATAGCCATCCGGCAACCACACGGAGAGCGGCCGCCCGGTGTAAAAGTTCACCCCCGCGCAGAGCTGATACTCCTCGGAGGCGGCGAAAATCACCTCCCCGTCACGCGGCGAGAGTCGCGAGATGGCCATCCCCACGGATTTCCAGGAATTGACCGGCTCGATGAGGGCCAAGGATCGATGGACGAAAAAGAACTGGGGCAGGATCGTGAGCAGGAGGAGCGCGAACGCGGGCCCTGGTCGTCCTCGCCACACGCTCCCAAGGGCCGCTCCCGTCCCCACGATCAGGAGGCCGAACACGAGGGCGGCGGGACGGGTCAACTCCGGGAATCCCTGGGCCCAGGCCTGTGACCGGACCACCCAGGGCACGGTCACGAAGCCGGTCACCGCGATCAGGACCAGCGAGGCACCCGCGACCAGGGCCCCCACGGACCGCGCGCCCCTCCGCTCGATCACCTCGGCCCACCAGCCGCCCACCAGAAGGGCGACGGCGGGAAGAGCGGGGAGTGAGTAGTGCCGCAGACGAGAGGGCATCAGCGAAAAGAATGCCAGGACGACCCCGAACCAGATCGCCGGGAGAAGCTTGCCGGGCGTCCGGGAGTGGCGGAGGATCCTGACCGCCCGAAGCAGCGCCACGGGAAGGTAGATGCACCACGGGAGCGTCCGGATCAGGAACGCGCCCCAGAAGTACAGGAGCGAGTCGGGCCGGGAATCCCGTGGAAGCTTGCGGTCTACAAGGGCCAGCACATGCTGGTTGACGATCGAATCCCACCAGAAGCCGGGGTTCCTGAGGCCCGTGACGAGATACCAGGGAAGGATCACGGCCAGAACAATCAGCAGGGCCGGCCACCAGCGGACCTGACGCCAGCCCGGGGCGGGTCGGTCGCCGAGCAGGAGCGTCAGGCCGGTCGTCGCACCGACCAGCGCTACCCCGACCAGCCCTTTGGCCAGCACGGAAAGGGCCAGGGCGAAGACGCTCAGATAGACCCAGAGCGTCCGATCCCTGATCGTCCGGGCCTGACTGGCCTTGAGAAAGCCCAGCAGCGCCGTGCTGACCAGGAGGACGAGGAGCAGGTCGGGCCGCAGGGTGCGGCCCTCGAGAAAGAAGCCGGCGCTGGTCAGCAGCACCAGGCTCGAGAGGAGGCCCACCCGTGATCCGCCCAGCGTCCGGCCCAGCAAGAACGTCACCCCGAGCGTGCCCAGGGCGGTCAGGGCGACCCACAGCCGGCCGTATTCGTTGATGCCGACCGCCTCGAACGTCAAGGCGGTCAGCCAGTACGCGAGCGGCGGCTTGTTGAGGAACACGGTGAAGTTGAGACGCGGGGTCATCCAGTCGCCGGACAGCAGCATCTCCCGGGCGACCTCGGCGTAGCGGCTCTCGTTGTCCATGAAGGCCGGGGTGCCGAGGCCGAGGAAGAGGGTGGGCACGGCCAGCAGAGCGAGCAGCGCGGCAGCGACGAGATCACGACTGCCCGGCCACGGCCGGGCGCCTGTCATGGTCGACCTCGTTGCCGCCGGTAGACGCCTTGCCGGGGAGCACTGTCTTCACACCCAAGGGCGCCGCCCAGCATCTATACGCGGAACACGTACTGCTTGCCCGGCTCGCGCTCGCAGTCCGGCGGATAGCTCTTGCGCTTGTCCGCGTAGTAGCGAGCACGATGGTCGCCTTCGGACAGCCGGTTATAGGTAGCGTAGAGGACCCGCCGTGGTCTGTCAGTCTGATTCGGACCTGAGCGGTGCGGAACGTAGGAGTCGAAAAAGACGGCGTCGCCGGGCCGGCTCGGGCACGGCTCGAACCGGATGTGAGGCAGCGCCCGCTCGTCCAGGGGCTTCCACATCTCGCCGAGGAGGCTGCGCGTGTGCGCACCGGGGGCGAGCTCGAGGCAGCCGTTCTCCAAGGTCGCCTCGTCGATGCTCACGAGCACGCTGATGTGCAGGCTCGCGTAGGCGTCCCACCCGGCCTGCACGTCCTGGTGGGCCCTGAACCCGTCGCCGCCTGGCATCTTGAAGTTGATCTTGTCTTTGAACAGCACGGCGGGCTCGCCAAATAGCTCGCTCACCCGTGCGGGCACCTCGCCCTCTCTCAGCAACCGGTCGAAGCCCCCGTGGTAGGGACAGACGTTCTCGACGCGGGAAGGCACTCGGCGACCCGGCTCCCGGAGGCTGTCCTCGTAATAGACCATGTGTCGGCCGGGCACCTCCGGCAAGGCCACGAGCTCCTGCGCCCACCTCTCAAGCTCGGACACCTGCGCCGGCCTGAGAAGCTGCGGCACGACGAGATAGCCGCTCCGGCGAAACTCTTCCACCTCGCTCTCGCGGAAGTAACGTTTGGTCATTTTCTCCTCGTGTAGGGGGTGTCGGGGCGCGCACGCGGCCACGTGGCGGAGCCGGATCATCGCCGGCCACTGAGACTGCCGTCGCCCGGCGCGTGGGACGCTCCGGGCGTCGCGCGCTCCTGAACCGGGAGGGGGGTCGGTTGACCGAAGAGGTTGATCAGCGCCGGCAGCACCACCAGCGACGCGATGAGGCTCGCGCCAGCCCCGATCGTGAGGAGGAGGCCCAGGCTGAAGATCCCCCGATGGTCGGCCACCATGAGGCTCCCGAAACCGGCGATTGTCGTCAGCCCGTTCAGGACGACCGCCATCACCGTGCTGCGGGCCAGGACAGGCCCTCCGTGGGCGCGCGCCTCCATCCACCGCACCACGACGTTCAGCCCGTACTCCGCCGCGGTCCCGAAGACGAGCGGAAGCCCCCAGACGTTGGCCAGGTTGAACTTCAGCCCCAGGAGGTAAACGAGGCCGACCGTCCACAAGGTCGCCAGGCCGAGCGGCGCCAGCGCCAGCATCGCCTCCCGGAGGCGGCCGAGCAGCAGGATGCTCAGCCCCCCCACCAGCAGGGACGCGAGCAGCATGCCCTGGGAATACCCCTTCTCCATGAGCCGGATGGCCTCGTAGTTGATCACGGCCGATCCTGTCGCGTCGGGCTCCACCGACCGGAGGTCCCGCACGAACCGCTCGGCGCCCTCCCGGCTCCAGATATCCACCCCGGGGTGGATCCGCAGGAGGAACAGACCGCTCCGGCCGACGTACTTCTGCCTGAGCTCCGGGGGCGCGTCGTCCGGGCCGAGGGGCCGGGGATCCAGGTTCCGTTGAAGCTTCCGGAACTTATTGACGAAGTCACGGTAGACCTCGGCCTGGAACGGCTCGAGCGCCGTCCGGATCGGTCCGGGAGGCTTCCGATCGAGGCTCTCGAGGAGCCGCCGGACCTCCATGAGGACCGCTCGAATCTCCGGGCTGGCCCCGGGGGCCTCCGTTACGGCCAGGTCCATGCGGCGCTCCAGCGTCCGCAGCGCGGTCCGGAGTTGCCGTGCGTCCAGGGCACCCGGTTCGCCGAACCGCACCCCCTCGACGAGAGGGGCGAATTCCCGGATGAGGCCGATCTTCTCCGGCTGGCGATCGGGGATCAGCTTCAGGATGGTCTCGACTCTGGAGACCGAGTGGAGCGCCTGGAACGCCTCGCGCTTCCGGCGCACCTCCTCGAGGGTCCGGGTGGTGGAGAGGGCCACGAACCCGGATCGACCGGCGTCGGCAAGCAGCTTCTCCTCCCAGATGACGGACTCGGTGCCGCTGGCCTGGAGGTTGAGCAGCTTGTAGTCGAACTCGACGCCGTGGAGCCCCCACAGGGAGGCGACCGTGAGGAGCCCCGCGAACCCGAGAACCGCCGCCGGGCGGCGCGCGAGCCGCTCGAGCAGGAGCACCAGCCCCGCCCCCATCGTGCCGGCGCCGCGCGGGCGGGCGCGCCGGCGCTCTGCCAGCACGAGGAGCGCGGGGAAGAGCGTCAGCATAGCGACAAACGCCGCGAGGATCGCCGTGCCCGAGACAAAGCCGAACTCCTGGATGCCGCGGAACTCCGTGAGCACCAGGACATAGAACGTCCCGGACGCGGTGGCCGCGCCGAGCAAGATGCCTGGCCCGGTGCTGGCCGCGGCCCGCGCGAGCGCCCCCGCGGCAGGCCGTCCCGGACCCAGCTCCTCCTCGTAGCGGAAGAAGAGGTAGGTGCCGTAGTCGATTCCGACCCCCACCACGATCGGGAGGAACATCACCGAGAAGATGTTCAGGTGCCCCACGGTGAGCGTGACGATGCCCACCGACCAGGCCAGGCTCGCCGTCAGCGTGGCGAGAAGCAGAAGCGGCGTCCCGACGCGCCGGAACCTTACGACCAGCAGCCCGAGCGTGGCCGCAAAGGCCAGCGCCAGGGCGAGCTGGCTGTCCCGGAACGCCGTGACCATTTCGTCGTTCGCGAGCGCCGGCGCGCCCGTCACGCCGGCCCGAACGCCCGGGAACTCCTCCCGGAGCCGGGTGATGGCCGCCCGGATCGCCCCGATCACCTCCTGGTTGTCGGTGAAGCTGTCCTTCTGGCTTAGCGGTTCGACAAAGACGAACAGGAAGCGCTTGTCCTCCGAGAAGAAATAG
>JACQWA010000382.1 GCA_016209425.1 Candidatus Rokuibacteriota bacterium | reverse complement strand
GCTAGATCCAGGGCCGCGCGAAAGGAACTTCACCTGCCCGTCGATCTGTCCGTGGTTGGCCTCAAAGCTCAACGGCAGCTTCCCGTAGGCCTCCTGGACCTGCACGGCTGGAGGCGCCACAGTGCGCTGAATCATCTGCGGCGGCCCGCCTGTAGGCGTGAGGTGAGTCCAGGTCTGCGCCGCCGCCTGGCCGGCCAGCGCGATTGACAGCATGACGACCAGCACCGCTTGGGAAGGGCCGGAGGCAGAGAGGAGAACCCCGAGGTCAGAGAAGGACCGAGGTCGGGGGAATGTCAGCGGTGAGGAGGAAACGGACAAAGAACTGCGCGTGGGTCCAGCCTGCCTACCCGCGGGAGAATTCCACAGGGGGTCTCGGCGTCGCATGGGCTGACCCCGCGAGTACCGCAACGTCCCCGCCGGCTATGAGCGCAACCGACGGGGGGACCTAGAAAGAAGGCCGCTTACACGCGCAAACGCTCCCGCTGGCCATCAGCGTGAGCGTGGCCCGCGAGAGTGTTGAAAATTGTCCTTCGTCCCGGATCAGAAGTATAGGTACATCTCCCCTGAAGGCCTGATCGTCGGCAGGAGTTTCTCACCCGGGAGCGCCGACGCAATGGGTCAGATGTCTCATTTTCGAGAGACAGATGCGCTAGAAGGGGCCTGACATCCTGGCGCCCCCGTCTAGTGCAGGCGAATTATAACCAATTGTTGCTCTGGGCCAGCGGGTGCGAAATCTGGGGATTCCCAGGCGGACGACGTAGATCTCCAGGATGCGCCGGGGTCGCTTTGTGCCAACGATGAGATCGGGGCGATCCTGGGCACAAGTCCTCGGACCGTCCAGAAGCACCTCGAGCGCATCTACCAGAAGCTCGGGGTGGAGACCCGCACGGCCGCCGCCGCGCGCGCGCGCCAGGCCGCAAACTGATCAGGACCCTCCCAGGCCAGCGCTGAAGCGCTCGACCCTGGAATGGCAGGGCGCCTACCCCTGGTCATTCCCCGTAGTGAGTCCTGGCGCGCTCCACGTAGATGATCCGCCGCTCCTCATCCAGGCTGTACACGATGCGGTCTTTGTAGGTGAGCCGGTAGGAGTAGCTCCCCGCCAGATCACCGAGTAGTTTCTTTCCCTCGTGGGGGTTCTGGGCCAGGACTTCGAGGAGGATGTCTCGGAGCTTGGCTTTGAGCTTCGGTGGGAGGGTTTCGATGTCCTTCTTGGCCTGCTTCGTGAATCGGATCTCCCAGGGGGCGCTCACTGCGCGCCCAACACCTCTTCCAGCGAGTAGGTCTCACCCCGGGCGATCTCGCGGCGAGCTCGGCGGACGCTCTTCAGCAACCCCGGCGTGGAGAGGAGTTCCAGCGTTTCCAGGAGGCTTTCGTAGTCGTCCTGCGAGAGAAGGATCGCGTCGCCCTCCTTATGCGTGATCCGGAACTGCCGATGCCCCCGGACTGAGCGTTTCAGCAGCGTGAACAGCTCCTTCCGCGCTTCGGTCGCTGTCAAAGTCTTCACTGCCTTACCTCCTGTACCACTTCGTGTACATGAAACCTTACCCCGATCCCTCCCTCGCGTCAAGGGTAGCCGTTGCCGTGAAACGATGCGGGTCAGCGATCGCCGGCGAACCGGCGGACCCTGTCGAGCGCCGTCTCCACGGCCTCCGGGGTGAGGCGACCCTCGGCGAGCGCCTCCCGAACGGCGTGGACGACGCGATCGGTGGCGGCCCGGTCCTGGGCGGGCGTGTTGTGGGAGAGGAGGAGCAGATCGACGCCGGCCCGAAGGGCCAGCACGGCCGCTTCGCCGATCCCGTAGCGCGACGCGATTTCTCCGGCAGAAAACCTCTTCTACACAGTGGACGACGAAACGAAGGAGATCATTGTCCTACGCTCACAGAAGGGGGAGTATGAAATTCGAGACATTGACCGCGTGTCGCGCTACGCTTAGCGTGAAGGCAGGATGATCGGGTATGCCTGGCGAGCGAGTGATCTTGACCTACAAAGACTATGAGGCGCTCCCCGCGGACGGGCGCCGGTACGAGATCCATGAGGGTGAGCTGTCGGTGACGCCGGCCCCGAGCCTTCACCATCAGCGCGTAATCGGCAATCTTTACACGATCCTTCGCCAGCACGTGAAGTCCGGTGGGCTCGGGGAGGTGCTTCTTTCTCCCGTCGACTGCATCCTGAGCGACGTCACCATCGTCCAGCCGGACCTAGTCTACCTCGATACGACACATGGAAGCCTTGTGAGTGACCGCGGGGTCGAAGGACCGCCCGCACTGGTCGTCGAGGTCCTCTCGCCCTCCACCACGGAGATCGACCGGAGCACGAAGCGTCAGCTCTACGCCAGGTACGGCGTGCCCTACTACTGGATTGTGGACGCGGAGGCCCGCGCCGTGGAGGCCTACATGCTCTCCGAGCGGGGCTACCAGCTCAGCGCGCGGGCGGCCGGATCGGAGCCCGTCTGCCTCCCGCCCTTTCCCGATCTCGCCTTCGCTCCCGCTTCGCTCTGGCCCTGAGCGGCTGCGCTCCGAAAACGCTCGAAGACGTGGGCCCTCATCACGGCGTCAGCGATCACCTCGCACGAGCGCGCCTCAACCCTTTTCGCGGATCTCGATCTCCCGTTCGCGGTAGACGTGTTGTGCTACACCCCTGAAGAGTATGCGCGGAAGCGCCAGGAACTCGGAATCGTGAGCTGGCCCTGGAGGAGGGCTTGCGCCTCTGAGGCTACCCCTTGCTTTTCAGCCGCGACAGTTCCTCGGTCAGGCTGCGGATGCGCTGGGACATCGCCTGGAGGATCCCGTAGGCCAGCGAAGGGTCTTCGTGCACGCCTCTCAAAAAGGCGCGCTTGTCCAGCGTGAGGACCCGGGCCGTTCCCTTGGCCCGGACCGTCGCGGAGCGGGGCTGTCGCTCGAAGATCGCCATCTCGCCGAAGACGTCCCCGGCTATCAGCTCGCGCACGACGACCTCGGTGCCGCCCTCCTCGCGGACCACCGTCGCCCGCCCGGCCTGAATCACGTACATCCGGTCTCCCGGCTCCCCCTGACGGCAGATCACTTCTCCATCCGCGTATTGCTGACCGAGGGCGCCTTCGTCCATGCCCGGGCTCCTCTTATTTCCCGCGGCCGTCGCCGACAGCGGCTAGCGCGCTTTCCCATATGAAGCGTCCCAGAAAGCGGGGATCCAGGGTTCGGGAGAAAATTTCCCGGTAGGGAGCGCTACCGGTGAACATGTCCCAGAGCACGATGCTCATGCGCCTGGCCATCCCCGGGGCGGCCTGTTCCCCGCCGGCCATCTTCACCGCGCCTCGGCGCAGCGCTCCCACGGCCTTGATCCGGTGAACGAGGGCGAAGATGAGCCAGCCATACCGGTTGTCGCGGGCGATGGAACGGTAGATCGGCCAGTAGTATTTCTGGAAATCCCGGGCCGAGACGCCGCTGAAGACCGCGGTTCGGGCGGCGGCCTTTGCGGTGCGGTAGGCTGCGCCGATCCCGTCTTTATAGAGCCGCGTGACACCAGAGTCGCCCACCAGCACCACCCGGTCCATGAAGGGGCAGGCAGCCTCCCGGACGTTGATCTTTGGGGAGCAGTGGCACTCCCCTTCGGCGGGAGTCCAGGTGGGGGGGAAGCAGCGCTTCACCGCGGGGCTCTCGAAGAAGGCGGTGACCAGCTCGCGGTCGATGTCCCGGCCCAGGAGACAGACGGTGAGGAAGTCTCCCTTGGGAATGATGGCCGCGCAGTCCAGCCGGGGAATGGTGAGGAGGAACATGTGCATCGAGCTGCCGAAGTACTGGGCGATGAGTTCGTCGCCCAGGTTGAGCTCGGTGACGTAGGCCTTGGTCGTTTCCGGCCGCCTGGACCGCAACCCCAGCTGTTCGAAGAGCTGCCAGCCACTCGAGTTGACCCCGGTGGCCCCGGCGAGGAGGTCGTAGGTGTGGGCTCCCCCTTCGACGCGGACCTGGGGCCGCCCGTCGTTCCAGCCAACCTCGCCGACACGGGCCGCGACCACCTTCGCCCCTCGCTGTTGAGCCATGCCCAGCAAGTAGCCGTCCAGGCCTCCCCACTTCAGCGCCCGGACGTTCCTGGGCCCACCGCCCCGGTGGACTGCCGCGATTCGCTTCTCCGTCAGCGGCGTGTCGATTCTGACGCTGCTCTGGTCGGTGTGGAGGACGTAGGAGTCGATCCCCCGTTGAACGACGGTGGACGGGAGATTGATGCCCTCCAGAGCCAGCAGCTGGACCAGCGATTCGGAAACGATCCCTCCGCACATGTTGCAGCCGGCCGGGCCCGGCCTGGTGAAGTCCCGGGGCTCGTAGATGTCCACCAGGAGGTTCAGATCGATCCGCTGGGCGAAGGTCAGCAGGTAGTAGGCGAACAGCGACCCGGCCGGACCCCCACCGATGACGGCGACCCGGGAACCGTCTTCGAGGGCCATACTCATGTCCCGCCTCCGTTGCAGGGCGCTGCCCATTCGGAGAGCGTCTGTGAGCCAGCCAGCGGAAAAGCGGAGCCGCTATGTACCGAGTTTCATAATCCGTAAACACTTGGCAATCCCCCGGATGCGCCATTTTGGGGACGCAAATGCACTAGCTTGCTCAACCCGGGCGCGCGCCCCTTAACCGAGTTGTCGGAGAGTGAGGCTGCTGTTGTAAACTTGATGCCTGCATGCTTCAGTTACGCACCGTCATCGACATTCACGCCTCCGCCGACCAAGTCTGGCGCGTGTTGACAGACTTCAGTGCCTATCGAGAATGGAACCCGTACATCATTTCGATCTCTGGAGAGTTGCGGCGGGGTGCAAGGCTGAAAGTTCGGGTTCAACCGCCGGCCGGGCGCAGCCTGACGTTCCGTCCGACCGTGCTCGTCGCCGACCAGAAGCGCGAATTGCGTTGGCTCGGCCGTCTCCTGTTTCCCGGGATATTCGAAGGCGAACATGCGTTCCAGATCACGCCACTCGAAAAGGATCAAGTTCGTTTTGTCCAGCACGAAACATTCCGCGGGCTTCTTGTTCCATTGCTTCGGCGGTGGCTCAACGGGCAAACGAGGGCAGGCTTCGTGGCGATGGACCGGGCGTTGAAAGAGCGCGCCGAATGCCGGGCTTAATCAGAATCTTTCGAGCCGCGCTCGAAAGCGCCCCGGGTCAGCGATCGCCGGCGAACCGGTCTTCGGTGGGAGGTGCTCGACGTCCTTCTTGGCCTGTTGGGAGTCATCGAGGCTCGAGCCGTGCCCGGGGAACTGCTTGAGCGCCGTCGGGATTCCCGCGGCATGTATCCCCAAGTGAAGTAGAATAGCGTCATGCGCAAGGAGGTCGAGCGGCTTATCCTTCAGGCCCGCCGGGATCTGGAGAACGCGCGAAAGAACATCAGAATTGAGGCG
>JACQWA010000044.1 GCA_016209425.1 Candidatus Rokuibacteriota bacterium | reverse complement strand
TCTGGCGTCACGACGACCCGATCTACGGGCGATTTCCGCTCTACGGGCCCCCGGCCAAGCTCTCGGCGACGCCGGGACGGATCAAGTGGGTCATCAAGCCGGTCGGGGCCGACAACGACTTCGTCTTCCGCGGCTTCCTCGGGCTCGGGCCGGACGAGATCAAGCGGCTCGAGAGGGAAGGGATCATCGGCCGGTGGGCTGACAAGCCGGGGCAAAAGCCGCCGGACGGCTGGTCCGGCGAAGGGAAGGCGCTCTGATGAACCCTTCCTGGCCCGAATGGGCGCGCGAGCGCGATCATCCGGTTCAGGCTTTCGGCAAATCCGAGGCGCTGGACGATCTCCTGGTGCTCGACTGCTCCTACGCCAGCTTCGCGGGCCTCGTGGCCGCCTCGTTCCTCGCCGAGCTGGGCGCCGAGGTCATCCGCGTCGAGCCGCCCGACGGCGATCCGGCGCGGCACTTCACCCCCTTCGGGCTTCTTCACGCGGACACGGGCCTCGGCTATCTCGTCGAGGGCCGGAACAAGCTCCACATCACGCTGAGCCTCGAGAGTCCGGAGGGGCGCGATCTTCTCAGGTCCCTCGGCGCCAAAGCCGATGTCCTGATCGAGACCTTCCTCCCCGGCCAGATGGATGCCTGGGGGCTCGGCTACCGCCAGCTCTCCGCGGCGAATCCGCGGCTCATCTACTGCGCCCTCTACACCTACGGCCAGTTCGGGCCGCGCGCCGGCTCGGGCCAGCCCAACGCCGACATCACCGACCAGGCGCTCTCAGGCCTGACGTTTATCTCGGGGTTTCTCCCGGAAGGGGAGACGCACGACCCGACCGCCGTCCCGACGCGGCAGGGAAACTGGCACGGCTGGACGCTCGGCGGGCTCTGGGGCGCCTTCGGGATTCTGAGCGCGCTCTATGCGCGGTCCACGCTCGGAGCCGGCCAGTTCGTGGACGTCTCGCCGGCGGAGGCGCTGATGCGGAGCACCGACGGAGCCTGCGCCTGGTGGGAGCTGGATGGCTGGCTGCGCGCCCGAGTGGGGAACTTCGACACCGCGATCTTCCCCTACGCCTATTTCCGCTCCAAGGACGGCTACGTCCTCCTCGCGGCCGTCATGGACCCGGCCTGGAAAGCCCTGACCGCCCTCATGGGCCGCCCCGAGCTCTCCGAGCGTTACCCCACGGTCCCCTCCCGCAAGGACCTCGAGGTCCAGCGACGCCTCCACCAGGAGCTCGAGGCCTGGACCGTGACCCTGACGTTCGAGGAGATCGCCGCGAAAGCGGAGGCCGCGAACCGCGGCCTCGAAGGCGGCGTGATCGTGGTCGGGCGGGTCGTGGACCTCCCGGAGGTGGTCAAGAACGCGCACTACCGCGACCGGGGGATCCTGAGCGTCTTCACGGATCCCACCTATGGGGACCTCCTGATCCAGTTCCCGTTCCAGAAGATGTCGGGCTCCCCGCCCCGCCTCAAGTGGACGTGCCGGAGGCCGGGCCAGGACAATGCCCACGTGTACGCCAAGCACCTGGGCCTGGGCCGCGAGGCGCTGGCCGGGCTCAGGGCGCGCGGCGTGGTGTGAGCCTCACTGACCTGCCCGCATCCTCTGGTCCACTCCGAGTGAGAGTCTTGTCTGGCGGGATGGCTCTATCTGACCGCGTTACTCGATTACCTTGTCTGCCCGGAGGAGGATTGACTGCGGGATCGTCAGGCCGAGCGCCTTGGCGGTCTTGAGGTTGATGACAAGCTCAAACTTCGTGGGCTGCTCAACCGGCAGATCGGCTGGCTTCGCACCTTTCAAGATCTTATCCACGTAGGTCGCAGCGCGCCGGTACAGGTCGTGATCGTCCGTCCCATAGAACATCAGTCCGCCGGCCTCCGCAGAGCCGGTTCGTGAATACATTGCCGGTAGCCGGCTCTTCGCTGCGAAGTCCACGATCCGTGTTTGGTGAACATTGGTGACGGGGCTCCTCACCACCAAGAGAGCGTCCGCCCGCTTCTCAGTTATGGCTGAGAATGCCCTGTCGAAATCGTTGGGCCCTCTCACTTCCAGGGATTGAAGCTGGACACCCAACGCCCGGGCGGCGATCTCCGTTTCTCTGAACGAGAGTGCAGCACCTGGATCGGCCGGATTCCAGAGGACAGCGACGCGGGAGACTCCGGGGAAAGCCTCTTTGAGTAATTCCAGCCGTTTAGCGCTGAGCTCCGGGGAAATGGCGGTCAGCCCCGTAATGTTCCCGCCAGGCCGCGCCAGGCTGGCAACCAGCCCAGCGCCAACAACATCGCCGCCTGTCGCCATGACGATCGGGATCGTGCTCGTCGCTTTCTTGGCGGCGACGGCTGCGGCCGGCCCGGTCGTTACGATGACGTCGACCTTGAGACGGACCAGATCAGCCGCCTGGGCGGGGAAACGATCCGGCTGCCCCCCCACATGTCGATACTCAAGGGCGATGGTCTTTCCCTCCATCCAACCCCGCTCGAGCAGACCTTGCCGGAACGCTTCCACGCGTGACGACAAAGCCGCAGGGGGCACACCACTCAGGACGCCTATCCGGTAGACTCTCCCCGCCTGCTGCGCGTCGGCGGCGAGGGGTAAGAGACCGAAGGCGAAACCGACGATCAGCCGTACCGTTCTGAGTCTCATGGCGGTCACTGACCCTCTGCGCGGCGCCGGGCCCGGATCGCGCGCCAGATTTTTTCCGGAGTCAGGGGGAGGTCCAGGTGCTCGACGCCGAAGGGAGCCAGGGCGTCCAGGACCGCGTTGGCGATGGCGGGGGTCGAGCCGATCGTCGCCGACTCGCCGATGCCCTTCACCCCCAGAGCGGTCCGAGGGGAGGGCGTGACGGTGTGGCCCGTCTCGAAGCCGGGGAGATCAGCCGCCTTCGGCAGGGCGTAGTCCATCAGCGAGCCGCTCAGGAGCTGCCCCGCCTCATCGTAGGTCACCGCTTCGTAGAGAGCCTGACCGATCCCCTGCGCCACGCCCCCGTGGACCTGCCCGGCGGCGAGCAAGGGGTTGACGATGAGGCCGCTGTCATCGACCGTGACGTAGCGCGTGAGCTCGACGACGCCGGTCTCCGGATCCACCTCCACGACGGCGAGGTGCGCGCCAAAGGGGAAGAGCAGCCCCTGACCCACGAAGTCCTCTCTCGCCTCGAGACCCGGCTCCAGGTCGGCCGGAAGCTTGCCGCCGACGGCCGCCCCGGCCACCTCCGCCCACGTCACCCGCCGATCCGGGACGCCGCGGACCTGGAAGACGCCGCCCTCGAGAACGACGTCGTCTGCCATGGCTTCCAGCAGATGAGCCGCGATCCGCCGGGCCTTGTCGCGGACCCGGCGGGCGTTGGCGACGGCCGCCATCCCCCCGCGCGCGATGCTGCGGCTGCCGAACGTCCCGGTGCCCTTGCGCACGAGGGTGGTGTCGCTATGGACGACGGCGATGCGGTCGAGGGGAAGCTGCAACTCGTCGGCCACGAGCTGGGCAAAGCTCGTCTCGTGACCCTGCCCGTGGGGGGACGCGCCGGTCAGCACGGTCACCCGCGCATCCGGCCCGACGATCACGTCGCTCACCTCCTCGTCGACGAAGCCGCACATCTCCACGTAGCAGGAGAGGCCGATCCCCGGGAGGCGCCCCGCTCGCCGCGCCCTTGCCTGCTCGGCCCTGAGCCCGGCGTAGTCGGCCCTGGCCAGGACCGCCTCCAGCGCGGCCCGATAGTTGCCGCTGTCGTAGTGCGGTCCCATGGGCGCCTGATAGGGAAACGCTTCCGGCGGGATGAAGTTGCGCCGGCGCACCTCGGCCGGATCCACGTCAAGCTTCGCCGCGAGGATGTTGAGCATCCGCTCGATGAAATAGGCGGCCTCGGGCCGGCCCGCGCCACGGTAGGCTGCCGTGCCCATCGTGTTGGTGAAGGCGCCGAGCACTTCCACGCGCGCCGTCCGGATGTCATAGCAGCCCGTGACCATCTGGCCCGCCAGCACGGGGAGGAACGGGCCGTCGCTGAACAGACACCACCCCAAATTCCCGATGACGCGCGCGTCGAGGGCCTGGATGCGCCCGCTCCGGTCGGCCGCGAGTCGCAGGTGCGCCACCATGTCCCGCCCGTGGGAGGTGGCCTGAAGGTCCTCGCGCCGCGTCGCCACCCAACGGACCGGCCGCTTGAGGTTCTTCGCCAGGTACGCGACGATCAGGTCCTCGGAGTAGAGCGCGATCTTGCTGCCGAAGCCTCCCCCCACCCGGGGGGCGATGACCCGCACCCGGTCCGCCGCCATTCCGAGATGTTCCGCCACCCAGTCGCGGAGCCAGTGGGGAGCCTGGGTACTGGCCCAGAGCGTGAGCTGCTCGCTCGCGGCGTCATAGGATGCGGCGAGGCCACGGGGCTCGACGGCCGCCGCCAGCACGCGCTGGTTGCTCAGGCGCGCTTCCACGACGACCGTCGCTCGAGCGAAGGCCGCGTCGACATCGCCCACGGCGCGCGACCACCGGACGGCGACGTTCGTGGCGAGGTGGGGGTAGACGAGGGGGGCCCCAGGCGCGAGCGCCGCCTCAGCGTCCGTCACGGCCGGCAGCGGCGCGTACTCAATGGCCAGCGCTCCCAGCCCGTCGACCGCGACCCACGGCGTGTCAGCGACCACGACCGCGACAGGCTCGCCGACGTACCGCACCCGCTCCTGGGCCAGAGCCTGGCGGCCCTGCACGTTCACCTGGTCGAACTCCTCGACGGGAATGATCATGTCGATCGTGCCCAGGTGGGGATTGAGATCCGCTCCGGTGAGCACCGCCACCACCCCCGGGAGGCCCCGCGCAGCGACGGCATCGATCCGGCGGATCTCCGCGTGGGCAAACGGGCTCCGCGCGACGGCCAGGTGGAGGGCGTTCGGAAGCTCCACGTCGGCGACATAGGCATCCTGCCCCGTGATGAGCCTCGGGTCTTCGCGCCGGGGCACCGGCGCGCCCACGTATTGAGCCGCCATGATCACCTCGCCTCGGGGAACGGATTGGGTGTGAGCGGATACTACGCGGAGGAGCGGGGCGTGGTCAAGGCGTCGTGCGCGGGGCGCCGGGATTCTTTGGGCGGGTCCATTACCGCGGGGGTCGGGTCGGCGCTGAGCATCGGTCTCAACTGGCCGTAGAGATCGACGTGGCGGCGAGCGACCACAGCCGGCACGGCCTCGGCCGCCCGGGCCACGGCGCGCTCGCCCATCCGCGCGAGGAGGGACCGGTCGCCCATGAGCCGTTCGAGGGCCCGGCGCAGCGTCTCGGGCCGGTCGGGATCGAAGACGACCCCCGTCTCTCCCTCCTCGACCAGCTCCGGCACGCCGCCGCGGTTCGATCCGACCACCGGGACGCCGCGCGCGTACGCCTCCCGGATCACCATCGGCGCGGCCTCGGTCCAGATCGACGGCACGACGAGGACATCCACCTCGCGGAAGAAATCGTCGGGGCGAACGAAACCGAGGAAGCGGACGGAAGGGCACTCGAACCGCTCCCGGAGAGTCCGCACGTAGTCCTCCGCGCCCCGGCCGCCAACCTTCACCTCCCACCGGCCCTGGGTCAGGCCCTCCGTCGCGCAGAGAAGGAGTTCGATCCCCTTGCCCGGATGGAGCTGTCCGAGGTATCCCACGCGCAGCGCGTCCGAGGCCCGGCGCCGTTCGGCGCACGGGGGGACGGGCGAGGCATTCGGGATCACGCGCCGCCGGCGGGCCCGAGGGAAGAAGCCGAGGTGGTCGTGATGATCAAGGACGGAGTGGCTCACTCCGATCACGGCGTCCACGGCAGCCGAGAGCGGTTTCTTCGACCGCGCCACAACCCTGCAGTCGAAGCACCGGGAGGTGCACGCCCGGCCGCGGCGGTAGAGCGCCGTCCGGAAACAGCTCAGCTGGTGGTCGTGGAGCGTGTGGACGAGCGGGACCCCGTGCCGCTTGACCTCCTTCCAGATCGCGGGCGAGAACCCGGTGACGTTGTGGGTGTGGACGACATCGGGCCGTTCGATCTCGAGGATGCGGCGGACGCTGCGGAGCATCGCCACGTTGTGGATGTCGAGCGCGTGCCAGAGGGCGTTGAGGAGGAACGTAGACCTTCACGCCGTCCCGCCACTCGGCTTCCCGCCGGGGGCGCGGCGAGAGGGCGAGCACCACCGGCTCATCCCCCTCGGCGGCGAGTGCCCGCGTCAAGTTTTCCAGGGCGATCTCCGCACCACCCAGGAAGGTCGGCGGGTAGAGCGAGTTGATGAACAGGATCTTCATCGGAGCAACCGCCAGAGCTTGCGGGCGAGCCCGACAAGCCGCCGGCCTCCGACTCCGTGCAAAGCGACGAGGGACATCGTCTTCGGGTCCGTCACCAGGCGCAGCGCTGCCCGCCGGGCGGCCACGGGGTGCTCGCGCCGCAGCGCCTCGAAGAGCGCCAGCGCCGGCTCGAGGCTTTCGGACAGCGCGCACACGCTGAAGAGCTCGACCGTGTACTCGGCCAGCGCGCGGTCACGCCACCGCGCCACCGCGCGCGGGTCGAGGCCCCGCTCGATCGCATACGCGCCCGGTGCGAGGATCGACTCGAGGTTCCGCACGTGCGCCGCCACGTCGACGGTGCGCGACGCGTTGTTCGCGTGCCCCCTCCAGACGCCCACGCACCGGCCGTGCAGGAGCACGCACCCGTGCAGGACCAGGCGGCGCAGCGACTCCCAGTCCGAGCTCAAGACATCCGCACGGTAGAAGCCGAGGCGGCACGCGAGGTCGCGCCGGTAAAGCGACGCGAGATGCGGCACGACGGCGCCCGAGATCCCCCAACGCAGGAAGAATTTCGCGCCGTCCACGCGCTCCCACTCGCCGCGGACCGGCCGCCGCTCGACGCTCGTGCCGTCGGTCTCGAGCACGCGCTCTCCGGCGACCACGAGCACCGTCTCCTGGTCCCCGGCGGAGCGCGCGAGCGCGCGACTCAAAAAGCCAGGGTCGGTGAGGTAGTCGTCGCCGTCGACCACGAGGACCCACTCGCCCGTCGCGAGCTCGTGGAGCGCGCGGCGGTAGTTCGCGACGCGGCCAAGGCGATGCTCGTTTCGGACGTAGCGCAGCGCCGGATGCCGGCAGAAGCGCTGCACGACGCGCGCCGTGTCGTCGCCCGACGCGTCGTCGGCGACGACGACCTCCAGGTCGGGGTGGTCCTGCGCGAGCGCCCCGGCGATGGCGTCGGGCAGGAGCGGCCCCTGGTCGCGCGTTGGGATCAGGATGGAGACGCGCGTCACGGCGGCCCCTCTAGCCCGAATTATGCACATAATTCGGGCTCGTCACCGAAAATCGCATGGAATCCCAATATTCCCACGTCGTTTCACCCTCTCGGCTTCATCGGACCGCCGGGGTCGGGCTGACGCCCTGCGTGTCTCACGTCGAGGCGCTCAGTTGACGTATATGCCTAAAATCCATACTATATACATACATCACAGAACACGATCCAGCGGAGGCTGCGATGCCCAGGCCTGCCACGTTGAAACGGAAATCCTTCTTCGTTGATGAACGGGCGCTCCGCCGCGCAAAGAAAGCCTTGGGCTCGGCAACTGACTCGGAAGCCGTGCGCGTGTCCGTGGAGCGGATCGCCGAGATGGAGGAGTTCTGGCAGTTCATGAAGAACAGCCGCCGAACCCTCAGGCCGGGGAGCATCAGGACCCCGTAACATGCCCTGGGCCATCCTTGACACCGGCGTATACATCGGCCACTGGGAACGGGGACTTTACGAGGATACCATGGCTGCCACGCGAAGGGCGTTTGTCGTCCGCCACGCGGCGGTGGTGCTCTCCGAACTCCGCCGGGGGGCCAGAACCCGAGACGCGCAACGCCTCGTCGACCAGCTGTGTCGGCTTGCCACAACTCAATGGGAGCCAACCGCAGCAGACTGGTGGGAGGCAGGACGGCTGATCCGACAGATCGGGGACGCACGGGGGTGGGACAGGAACAAGCGAAGGGATTTTCAAAACGATGCCCTGATCGCCCTGACAGCCCGTCGCCACGGAGCAACGATCGTAACCGCCGACAGAGCCGATTTCGACCTCCTTGCCAAAGAGATCCGGGTGTCGGTCATTCCCGTTTGACCCCTGCACCCTGGAGGCGCAAGTCTCAATATGAACTGTCCAGGGTGTGGTTTTGACAATCCCGCCGGGATGACATTCTGCGGTCGCTGCGGGGGCAAGCTGGTCTCGCTCTGCTCCGCATGCGGCTCCGCCAACCCTGAGGCATTCGCCTTCTGCGGCAAGTGTGGTTCCCGCCTCGGTCCTGAGGTCGCTCCACCAGCGCTTGAACCTGGTCGTCGCTTTGCCTCCCCCCAGGCTTATACTCCCAAGCACCTTGCCGAGAAGATCCTGACTTCCCGGAGCGCCTTGGAGGGCGAGCGCAAGCAGGTCACGGTGCTGTTTGCGGACCTCAGGGGCTCCATGGAGCTGCTGGCCGACCGCGACCCCGACGGCCGTGATATTCCGGGAGATGGACATGCGATTTTGGCTTGAGAAGGCGGAGGGCGAGCTGACGACGATCGGGGGCCGACCCACCCCCCTCACCTTTATCCTCTCCCCCCGTGGGGGAGAGGGGGCACACGGAGTGAGCCAATGAGTTACCCCCTTTCCTCAGAGCAGAAGGAGTTGAGAGCTCGAGCGCGCGAGCTTGCCGTGGTCTTCAGCGGACGGGCGGCGCATTGGGATCGCACCGAAGAGTACCCGTGGGAGAACGTGAAAGATCTCGTCAAGGCGGGCTTCATGGGGATGACCGTGCCCAAGGCCTACGGCGGAGGAGGTCGGACGACCTTCGACGCCCTCCTGGTCATCGAGGAGGTGGCCAAGGCGTGCGGCATCTCGGGACGGATCGTGGTGGACGCCAACCTGGGCGTGGTGTCGGCGCTGGTCCACTACGCCACCGAGCCGCAGAAGCGGCGCTGGCTGCCGATGGTGGTGGAAGGGGACAAGCCGGCCATCTGCATCACGGAGCCTGAGGCTGGGACCGCGGCGACGGACATGACCACGACGGCCGTGCAGAAGAATGGCCGCTGGGTCATCAACGGGACCAAGCGCTGGATCACCGGGGCGGGGATCTCGAACCTCCACCTCGTGTTCTGCCGCCTCGTCGAAGCCGGGACGGAGCGGGGGATCGGCGCCCTCATCGTGGAGCGTGGCGCCCCCGGCTTCACCCTGGGACCGCGGATCCCGACGATGGGGCTCCGCGGCATCCCCGAGGGCGTGCTCATCTTCACCGACTGCGAGGTTCCGGCGGAGAACCTGGTGGTCGGCGAGGGCGGGTTCGCGAAGCTCATGGGCGCCTATAATGCCCAGCGCCTCGGCGCCGCGACCGTGGCGCTGGGGATCGCCCAGGGTGCCTATGAAGAAGCGCTCAAGTTCACGAAGACGCGGCGTCAGTTCGGCAGGGAGATCTGCGAATTTCAGGGGATCCAGTGGACTCTGGCCGACATGGTCATCAAGCTCGAGGCGGCGCGCCTCCTGATTCATCGGGCCGCGGTCAACGCTGGAGACGGCCTTCCGGACAAGTTCGAGGCCGCCGTCGCGAAGACATTCGCCGCCGAGACGGCCGTCGAGGTCACGAGCCAAGCCCTTCAGGTCTTCGGCGGCAACGGGTACTCGCGGGAGCTCCCTCTCGAGCGGATGCTGCGGGACGTCCGCATGTTCACGATTGGAGGAGGCACCGTTCAGGCCATGAGGAACCTGATCGCGGCTGAGATCCTGGGGCGGAAGTTTTCCCAGCGACGGCGATAGCTACTTCGGTTTGGTGGCGGCGGGGAATCCGGCCTCGTCCACGGCATCGCCGGTCGCCAGCTTCTGCCTGATCCGCGTGACGAGCCCCTGGTACGACGCGCGCTGAATGATCTGGTCGAACTGGGCCCGGTAGTTGCTGACCAGGCTGATCCCCTCGACGGAGACGTCGAAGATGAGCCAGTGCTCGCCGCGGCGGTTGAGGCGAAAGATCACCGGAACTTCCTGGTCCCGCCGGTTGAGGACACGCGCCTGCACCGCCGCCGCGTCCCCATCCACCGACTCCCCCACAAAACGGACCCGCTCCCCCTGGTAGAGCCGGATCCGGGGGAGGTACGTACGTTCCAGCAGCGTGCGGAAGAGGAGGACGAATTCCTCCCGCTCGGCTTCGCTGAGCGGTCGCCAGTGGCGCCCCAGGGCGCGCCTGGAGAGCTCGTTGAAATCGAAGAGGTCCGCAACCGCCGCACGGACGCCGGCTTGCCGTTCCAGGGCTTTGCCATCCGACTTCAAGGCCGGGTCGTCCAGGATCCGGATCACCTTCTCGGAGGCCGCCCGGAGCTGATCCGTCGGGGCCCCTGCCTCGGCCGCGAGAGGGAGGATCAGGAGAGAACCGGCGAGGCCGAGGATCAGCGGGTGAAGTCGATGCACGATCTTAGTGTACGATAACGACGGGCGTCCCGCCCGGAGAATACTGCCGCCGGCGCCGGGGGGCTCGGGCCGGCGGACGAGCGCGTTGACAGTCACCGCCAGGTTGTGATCTAAAGGGGGAACCCATGGTCACCTTGCCCGCCCGACCCGAACCGGTAGAATTCGATCCTCCTCGCGCCGCGCTGGTCATCGTGGATATGCAGAACGCCTTCGTCGAGAAGGGGGGGATGTTCGACCTGGCCGGGATGGACATCTCGGGCGCCCGGAGCGTGGCCGGCACGATCCGCGCGATCCTCGATACCGCGCGCCCCGCCGGGCTCAAAGTGATCTACCTCCAGATCGGCTACCGCCCCGATCTCCTCGACGGCGGCGGCCCCGCCTCCCCCAACTGGCACAAGGAGCTGGCCCTGGTCCTGATGCGCGAGCGGCCGGAGCTGGCGGGGAAGCTGCTCGTGCACGGAACCTGGGACTTCGCCATCGTGGACGAGTTGAAGCCCGAGCCCGGCGACATCGTGATCCCCAAGTCCCGCTACAGCGGCTTCGCCGGGACGCCGCTGGACTCGGTGCTTCGCACGGCCGGGATCCGACAGCTGATCTTCACGGGGGTGGCGACCAACGTCTGCGTGGAATCCACCCTGCGCGACGCCTTCTTCCACGAGTACTGGCCCATCCTGGTTTCGGACGCCACGATGCAGGCAGGCCCCCCGAGCCAGCAGGCGGCCACGCTCCTCAACGTCGAAACGTTCTTCGGCTGGGTCACCAGCAGCCGGGACCTGATCGCCTGCCTGCGTCAGCGATGATGCCGGCGCTCCTCGAAGGCGCCGAGGTCAGCAAGAACTTCGGCGGCCTCCGGGTCCTGAGAAAGGTGAGCTTCGGCGTGGCGGAAGGAGAGATCGTGGCGCTGATCGGTCCCAACGGCGCCGGCAAGACCACCCTCTTCAATTTGATCACCGGCCTCGTCAGGCCCTCGGAGGGGTCGATCCGCATGGCGGGCCGCCCGATCACGGCGCTGCCCCCCCACCGGATCTGCCGCCTGGGCCTGGCGCGAACCTTCCAGACCCCGCGCCCGTTCCTCGACCTGACGGCGGCCGCGAACGTGAGGACCGCGGCGCTCTTCAGCGGGCGGCCCGGTGCGCGGCAGCCGGAGGAGCTGCTCGCCCTCGTCGAGCTCGGGAGCAAGGCCGGGGCCCTCGCACGGCATCTCCCCGCCGGGAGCCGGAAGCTCCTTGAGCTGGCCATGGCCCTGGCGCTGAACCCGCGCGTCGTGCTCCTCGACGAGATCCTGGCCGGGCTGACGGCTCCCGAGATCGGACGGGTGACCGCCATTCTCCGTCGCATCCGCGACCAGTGGGGGATCGCGCTCTTCTGGATCGAGCACGTCATACGGGCCGTGATGGAGACCGCCGAGCGGGTGATCGTCCTTCACCACGGCGAGGTGATCTGCGAGGGCGATCCGCGGTCGGTTTCGGCCGATGCGCGGGTGCTCCACGCCTACCTGGGCGAACCAACGACGTCCTAACCCCGAGAAGGAGGGAACCACACATGAACATGGAGAGGCGAGCGTTCCTCAAGACGACGGCAGGCGGCGCGGTGGCCGTCACGCTGCTCCGGGGCAAGGCCCGGGCCCAGGCCAGGCCGGTCAGGATCGGCTACACGCTCTCGGCCACCGGCCCGTACTCGGTGGGCGCCGGCATCACGCAGGGACCGAACTACCTCCTGTGGCAGGAACAGGTCAACGCCAGGGGCGGCCTCCTGGTGAAGGGCGAGGGGCGGCGGCCCATCGAGTTCATCTCCATCGACGACCGGAGCGAGCACGAGACGGCGGTGCGCTTTTACGAGAAGCTGGCGACCGACGACAAGGTGGACCTGCTGCTGCCCCCGTGGGGGACGGCGATGAACTTCGCCGTGGCGCCGGTTGCCAACAAGTACGGCTATCCGCTGCTGGGCCCCACCGCGGTGTCCAACAAGCTGAAGGAGCTGTCCCTCCCCTACTTCTACTCGCTCCTGGCCCAGCCCGATCCGATCATGGAGGCGTTCGTGGGACTCCTCAAGGACCTCAAGGCCCAGGGGAAGATCTCCAAGATCGGCCTCGCCTACGTGAACGACCTCTTCGGGATCGAGCTCTACAACAGCGCAGCGCCCCACCTGAAGCAGGCGGGCTTCGATGTCGTGGATACCAAGAGCTACCCGCTCGGCGTCAAGGACGTCTCGCCGATCCTGAAGGGCTTCAAGGCAGCCGGCGCCGACGTGTTCCTCGGCCTCACCTATCCGCCCGACAACATCCTGGCCACCGCTCAGGCGAAAGAGGTGGACTGGAACCCGGCCGTGTGGCTCACCTGCGTAGGAACGGCCTTCCCCTTCTACCGGGACCGCTTCAAGGGGGCTGAGGGCGTGATGGGGATCGCGGGCTGGAACCCGAAGGTGAAGTTCGCGGGGGCCAGGGAGTACTTCGACGCCCACGTGAAGAAGCACCAGAAGGAGCCCGACCGGTGGGCGAGCGCCTTCGCCTATGCGTCGCTGCAGATCCTCGAGCGGTGCGTCGGCGAGGCGGGTCTCGACCGGAAGAAGATCAAGGAGATGCTGGACAGGACAGAGTTCCAGACCGTGGCGGGGCCGATCAAGTTCGTCAAGGGAATGAACGTCTCGACGCCCGGCATGGTCGGGCAGTGGCAGAAGGGCGAGTTCGACATCCTCTGGCCGAAGAGCTGGGCGACGGGGACGCCCGTGGTTCCCAAGCCCGCCTGGGCATAATCCCCGGAGGGGGGCTAACGCCCCCCTTCCGGCTCCTCCCCCTGGGGGTTGCGCCGGCCGGGTACCCGCGGCGCAGCCGTGGGTGGGCGCTCGAAGAGGAGGCCATTTCGTGACCGCCAGCCTGCTGGTTGACATCGTCGTCGGGGGGCTGATCACGGGCGGGATCTACGCGCTCGTCGCCCTGGGTCTCAACCTCCAGTACGGGCTCATGCGCGTGCTCAACGTGGCCCACGGCGAGTTCCTCATGGTGGGCGCCTACCTCACCTACTCCCTGCACACCGGGTGGGGGGTGAACCCGCTCCTCACGCTCCTGATCACGGGCCCGGCGTCGTTCGGCACCGGCCTCGTGCTCCACCGCCTGCTGTACGCGCGCCTGCTGGCGGGGGGCGAGGCTCCCGAGGCTCTCGAGTCCCGCTCGCTCCTCCTCTCCTTCGGCCTCCTCTTCGTCCTTCAGAACGCGGCCCTCCTCCTCTGGAGCGCCGACCTCAGAGGCTACAGCTACCTCGCGGTTCCGCTCCGCTTCCTCGGCGCGGTCTTCCCCGCCAACCGGATCGTGGCCGCCACCGTGGCATTGGCCGTGAGCCTCGCCTTTTACGTCTTTCTCAGGCGGAGCCTGACGGGCAAGGCGATCCGCGCTCTCATGCAAGACCCGGAGGGCGCTCAGCTCGCCGGCGTCAATCTCTCCCGGCTCCACGGCCTCGCCTTCGGAGTCGGCATCGCCATGTCGGCAGTCACGGGGTCGCTGATCAGCATGCTGTTCGAGCTGACTCCCTTCATTGGCCTCCCTTACACCGTGACAGCGCTCGTGGTCGTCATCCTGGGCGGCCTCGGCAACGTTCTGGGGAGCCTCCTGGCCGGGCTGATCCTCGGCCTGGTGGAAACCGCGGGAATCTACCTCGCCGCCTCGGACATCCGCCTCATCGCCTCCTACGCCGTGCTCTCTCTCATCCTGATCCTCAAGCCCTCCGGCCTCTTTGCCCGCTAGGCTCGCCCTCGCGCTCCTCGTCATGGCGCTCATCGCAGCGCCGGAGCTCCTCTCCCCCTACTTCCGCTCGCTGGCCCTGGCGATCCTGGCCGACGTGGCCCTGGCCGTGTCCTGGGCCTTCTTCTCGGGCCCGTCCCGCTACCTCTCGCTGGCCACGGGAGCCTTCTTCGGCGCCGGGGCCTACACGACCGCGATCATGGGGGGGGGCGTGCCATGGCCGATCCCCGTGCTCGCCGGAGCGGTGGTGGGGTGCGTGATGGCGCTGGTGGTGGGAGTGTTGGCGCTCAGACTCCGCGGCCCGTACTTCGCCGTCTTCAGCTTCGGCCTGGCGGAGCTCGCCAAGCACGTGCTGATCTGGTACGAGACCGGCGTGACGGGCACGGTGGGGCGGCTTCTCCTGGCCCCCCCCGGGCCGTGGACCCTCTACTACACAATCCTCTGCCTGGCCGCGCTCGCGGTCACGACGGCGCTCCTGCTGCGCCGATCCCGGTGGGGGTACGCGCTGATCGGCATCGGGGCCGACGAAGAGCGCGCGGAGACCCTCGGGATCCACACGACCCGCGTCAAGATCGGGACGTTCGCGCTGAGCGCCGCCTTCATGGGCGCGGCCGGGGCCGCCATGGCGCCCCGCTGGACCTATCTGGATCCCCAGGTCTTCAACCCGTTCGTCTCCTTTCAGACCGTCATCATGGCGCTCCTGGGCGGAGCGACGACCGTGGCGGGCCCGGTCGTCGGGGCGGTCTTTCTCGGGCTGGCCTCGGAGATCCTCCTGCTGAAGTTTCGGTATCTCTACATGTTCGGCCTCGGGCTTACCTTAATCCTGGTCGTCCTCGCGCTCCCGTCGGGGTTGGTTGGCCTGGCGACCCGCCTCCGCGCCGCGCCCTCCCCTCTCCCCCGCCCTCAGCCTTGACCCCGGCGCGAATTCTTCAGGCCCGATCACATCGCCTGGCAGCCGGGTTGGACACACTACCCTTTATGTGTTTTGCATTCAGGCCAGTTTTGAGTTCGATCTCAAACGCCACGACGGGTAATGCTGGATGCAAACGCATCCTCGGTTTGGCGACACCAAGTGAAATGAGGGGAATGCGGTTGTCGAACCATACAACATCGACCCATGCTGACTCGGAGGCTGCTACTTCGGTTGCGGTGTCAAAGCCGAGCTTCTTGCCAATTGCGACAACGAGATCTACCAGCTTTGGTCCGAGCGTCGTTTGCATTTTGGTTCAAGCGGCCTAACGGCTCGCCGATAAGCTGCAACAAGCCGATGAAGTCCTCCCGTGACCGTCAGCCACCGTGTCGGTCAGTTCTCAGG
>JACQWA010000386.1 GCA_016209425.1 Candidatus Rokuibacteriota bacterium | reverse complement strand
AGGACAGGACCAGGCTGAAGGCGAGCGTGATGACGAGGAGCGCGAGGTTGTCGGGCGCGTACCAGGTCAGCCGGGCGTAGACGTGATAGAGGGCCATGGCGACCCCCACCACGCCGACGACCAGCCCCGGATAGCCCGAAAGCTTACGCATCAGGCGGCCTCCCCCTCACCCCGCCCTCTCCCCCACCGGGGGAGAGGATAAAGGTGAGGGGGGTTCGGATAGAATGAGGGGGCCAAGGGGATTTATTTCAGAAGGCCGGCTTCCTTGTAGTATTTCTCGGCGCCGGGGTGGTACGGCATGCCGAAGTTCTGGGCCATCTCCTGGGCGGTGATTCCCGCCATCGCCTTGGTGACGTTGGCGAACTCGGCCCGCCCCTCGATGACCGCCTTGGCCACCTTGTAGATGACATCGGGCGGCGTCCTGGACGACGCGATGAGGATGGTAGGCGACTGGATGGTCACCACGTCACCCTCGATCCCCTCCGAGGCGTAGGTTCCGGCCTTGAGCACGTGCCTGACGAAGCCCGGGTTGAACCCCTGCATCTTCTTGATGATGTCATCCGGCACCGGCAGCATCCGGAGCTTCATCACCGACCCGAGATCCCGGATGAAGGACGCGGGCACCGTGGTGAACCAGCCGGCGGCCATCGCCTGCCGGTTCTTCACCGCCTCGGCATTGGCGGCGACGGGGCCGTACGACTTGGGCCCCAGGTCGTCGAGCGTCATCCCGTACGCCTTGAGGAGCAGCTCCCAGCCGTCCGAGAGGCTGGTGTTGCCGCGGGTCGGGAGCGACACCGGTTTCCCCTTCAGGTCCTTGAAGCCCTTGATATCCGAATTGGCAGGGACCACGAGCTGCCACACGTTCGGGTAGTAGTTGGCGACGTAGAGCGCCTTGTCGGTCTGCTTGCCGACCCACTGCCCCTTGCCGGTGCGCGCGTCGGAGAGGACCGTGGTCATGGACCAGCCGAGGTCGGCCTTGTCGTTGCGGATCTTCTCCATGTTGACCAGCGCGGCCCCGGGCTCGACCTGGACGTCCAGCTCGGGAAACTTCTTTTTGATGACTTCCGCGGTGGCGGCGGCCAGCGGGATCCACGAGCCGCCGGTCGGGCCGGAGGTGAAGGTCACGTTGACCTTCTGCGCATCGGCGGGAAACGGAAGGAGCAGGGCAAAAGCCAGGACGGGAACGAGCCAGCGTGTCATCCGCATAGGGTGCACCCTCCTTTTGAATGGCCCCCTCACCGTCATCCTCTCCCCCGGTGGGGGAGAGGGCAGGGTGGGGGGGGAGCAGTCAGGCGCCGAGGGGAAGCAGGGTCCCCGCGGCGTCGAAGTTAAGGGGCCGCGGCTCCCCGACCACAGCCAGGTCCTCCCGCTTCTCCACCTCCGGCAGGAACACCTCGGACAGCTCGATCTCGCCCAGGGTCAGCGTGTTCTTGATCCGGATCACGCGCGCCCGCTGGGGCGGGGTGAGACCGATCGTGTCGAGGGCGGCCTCGACGGCCTCCCGGTCGCTGTCGAAGGTGGCGGGGATCTTGGCGCCGCCGGGGGCGCAGGCCGTCAGGCAGTTGATGAGCGTGGCCTTCATGTCGATCTTCTCCACCAGCCGCCGCGTGGCGAAGTCGGCATTGCCGATGCCCGTGGCGTTGCCGTGGCTCTCCTCGGTCAGATCCAGGACCACGATCCAGAGAATCTTCGGGTCCGCGGGGAACGGCTCGTGGGGGTTCGTGGGGCGGCCGATGACGTTCGAATCCATGCCCGCGCCGGAGATGTTCTTCCCCACCTCCTCCACGATCAGGACGTCGATCGGCGAGAAGGGCAGGCGCATCATCCACGCGCGGGCGTCCTTGAGGAGCGCGCGCTCCCCGGCCTCCAGGTCTCGAGCGATGAAGGCTTCGATCCTGGCGGTCTCGTCGTAGCCGTTCTCCACGATGCCGAGGCCGAAGGCAACTCGGGCCCTGGCGAGCATCTCCCGCCCCACGGCGGTGATCACCGTCTCGTAGCCGTACTGGACATTGGCCCGATGGTACTGGGCCGCCCCCGTCTGCTTGCCCAGGCCGATCGTCAGCATCTTGAAGAGGCCGGACTCGATGGTCCCCTTGAAGTCGGTGTGGGGTTTCACCCGGTTGACGACGCCGATCCACTCCGCCTCGGCGGCCAGGCGGTCCAGCCAGACCGGCAGGCCGAGGGCCTCGCCGACCCGGACGACCTCCATGGTGGCGCGGAGCGGGCAGCCCATCGTGGCCTCGGTGATCCCGTAGTGGGCCAGGACCGAGAGCTGCCCCTCGGGGGTCGCGCCGCCGTGGCTCCCCATGGCCGGAAAGACGAACGGCCGGGCGCCGAGGACCTTCAGGTGGTCCACGGTGGCGCGGACGATGGTGGCGATACTGGCGATCCCCCGGCTTCCCGCCCCGACGGCCACCCGGTCCCCCCGCTTGATCGGCAGCGAGACGGCGGACAGCGCCTGGTGGACCGCGGCGGGGATGTCCTCCACGCGGGGACGAGGGAACGTCTGGCGGACCCGCACCATCCGGGGGAAGGTCATGGCGCCTTCCGTATACCCGGAGGCGGGGAGGAAGTCAAGCTACCCGGGCCACAGGAAGAAAAAGATAGAGCCGACTACCGGCGAAGGAAGCCGAAGACCGCAAGGACGGCAGTCAGGAAGGTGAACCAGCCGGAGACGATCCACATGAACGTGGTGAGCTTCTGGTTCATGTCGTTGAGCCGCAGGT
>JACQWA010000385.1 GCA_016209425.1 Candidatus Rokuibacteriota bacterium | reverse complement strand
GCAGTCAGCGTGAACCTGCTTGCGGATGAAGGCGTAGATCGGGCCAGAGTAGAACGACTGCGGAGCGACGGCCACGATGTCCTCTACGTGGCGGAGCTCTCCCGAGCATCACAGACGCGGAGGTCCTCCAGCAGGCCAACGATCGGGGTGTCCTGCTGGTCACGGCGGACAAGGATTTCGGCGAACTGGTATTCCGGCAAGGGCGGCTTCATTCAGGAGTCATGCTGCCTCGGCTGTCCGGTTTAGCGAACGCGACGAAGGCGGAGATCGTCGCTGAGGTGTGCCGAGATCTGGCGTCCGAGCTACTCCGAGCGTTCAGGGTTATTTCACCCGGGCAGGTTCGGATACGTCGCCCCCCTTAGCCGAAGGCCTAACGAAGCGCTTCATCGGACCGGCTGCGCCGGTCGCTGAGTGCCGACGTTGCGCCGACAACGGACACGCTTCTGGGCCATCTGGCGTAGGATCGAGGGGAAGGAGTTTGAACGATGCGGACCTTCAACATCGTAGTTGAGCGGGACCCAGACACGGGCCTGTACGTGGGCTACGTGCCGGGTTGGCCGGGCGCTCACAGTCAGGGGGAGAGCCTCGACGAGCTGCGGCGGAATCTTCAAGAAGTTGTGGAGATGCTTCTCGAGGATGGCGAGCCGAAACTAGAGTCTGAATTTGTCGGCATCCAGACGATCCAGGTCGCGTAGCGGTGGGGTCGATCCCGGTCCTCAAGCCGCGCGAGGTGGTCGTGCTGCTTGAGCGGCTGGGATTCGTCGGCGTGCGCCAGCGTGGGTCACATCGACAGTTCAGGCATGCCGACGGCCGAGGAACGACTGTCCCCTTCCGTTGTGGGCGCGACATCTCACCGACGCTGCTTCGGAAGATTGCGCGTGACATCGGGATCACGGTCGAGGAGCTGCTGGAGCGTCGGTGAGGATCTATCGGCGGTCCAACTCCCGAATGGAGCGGACGCGCTGACGCGCGCCGCTCATCCGCGCGTTGGGCGGCACGAAGGGTGGCCAGGGGCTAGAGAATAGGCTAGATTAGCGAGCGCCGTGTACGCCGAGACGCGCTACGCCAAGAGCTGTGACGTCCACATCGCCTACCAGGTGACGGGGAGTGGTCCGTTCGACCTCGTTTTCGTCCCCGGATTCGTCTCCCACGTGGAGTTGCAATGGGAGGATCCTCGCTGGGCCCATTTCCTGACCCGTCTGGGGTCCTTCTGCCGCCTGATCCGTTTCGACAAGCGAGGTACCGGCCTGTCGGACCGTGTTGGCTCGATCCCGACGCTGGAGGAGCGCATGGACGACGCCCGGGCGGTCATGGACGCCGTCGGCTCGAATCGCGCTGCGCTCCTGGGCATCTCGGAGGGCGGGCCCATGTGCGCGCTCTTTGCCGCCACCTACCCTGAGCGGACGTCTACCCTGATCATGTATGGAGCCATGGCCAGATACGCATGGGCGCCCGATCATCCGTGGGGCCGGACGCGCGAAGAGTTCGAAAGACGCCTGAAAGCCGTGGAGCAAACGTGGGGCATGGGGGCCGATCTCACCATGTTTGCACCGAGCCTCGTCAACGACGATTCCTACCGGAAATGGTGGGCGACCTACGAGCGTGCGGCTGCCAGCCCGGGAGCCGTAATGGCCGTTCTCCAGATGAATTGGGGGATCGACGCTCGGCCCGTGCTGCCGGCGATCCGTGTTCCCACGCTCGTCCTCCACCGGACCGGTGATCGAGTTGTCAAGGTAGAACAGGGCCGCTTAATCGCCGAGCGCATTCCAGGCGCAAAGTACGTCGAGCTACCGGGCGACGATCACGTGCCGTCCGCCGGCGACGCCGACACTCTGCTCGACGAGATCGAAGAGTTCTTGACTGGTGTTCGCCACGGACCCGAGCCCGACCGCGTGCTCGCCACAGTCCTGTTCACGGACATCGTCGGCGCGACGGAACGCGCGGCGGAGCTCGGCGACCGCAGGTGGCGGGAGCTCATCGCGCGGCACCACGCGCTCGTCCGCAAGCAGCTCGAGCGATATCACGGCCGCGAGATCGACACGGCGGGCGACGGCTTTCTCGCGGCGTTCGATGGCCCGGCCCGGGCGATTCGCTGCGCCGGCGCCATTGGCGATGCCGTTGGCCCGCTCGGCATCCGGATTCGCGCGGGACTGCATACCGGCGAGTGCGAGGTGATCGGTGGCAAGCTCGGTGGCATTGCCGTGCACATCGGGGCGCGAGTCGCCGCGCTCGCGGCGCCTGACGAAGTCCTCGTCTCCAGCACGGTAAAGGATCTGGTGGCGGGGTCCGGGCTCCGCTTCCAGGATCGCGGCGTCTGCAGCCTCCGCGGCGTACCCGGGGAGTGGCGACTCTTCGCCGTTGAACGAGTGGAGCGCTAACCCCACGGCTCGCGATAAGGTGTCTCGGATCACGTGGCGTTGGCCTCGCGAGGTGGGTGAGGCTCGGACGCGGGCCTTTGGAGGAGCGAGCATGACGAGGCACTGCTGCTGCCACGGACCCGAGCTCACGGTGAGCCGTCGGACGTTCGCCTTCGGGCTCGTCGGTGGCCTCGTCTCCGCCTGCTCCGCCATGACCCGCACCATGACGGCGGCGCAGGTCCCCCTCGTCGACTTCCACGCGCACCTGCAGAAGCACATCTCCGCGGAGGAGATCGTTGCCTACATGGATCGCTCCAATGTGGCCCGCACGGTGCTCATGGCGCTGTACTACGGCGACCGTGGCGGTGCCGTGAACGACGGGGAGGGAACCGACGAGCAGGCGGTCGACTATGCGGGGCGGTTCCCGACGCGCTTCGTGCCGTTCGTGGGCATGCAGCGCGGCATCCTCGTCAACCGCCGACGCTGGACCCATCCGGACGGCATCGCGGAGGGTCTCCTCGAAGAGACCGAGGGAAAGCTGAAGACCGGCAGGTTCTTCGGGATGGGGGAGTTCATGCTGCGCTTCTACCCGTACACGACCGAACTCGGGATCGTCGCCGTCTCGGACATGGACTTTCCCGCCGACTCGCCTCTGATGCGCCAGTTCGCCGGCCTGTCCGCTAGGTACCGCGTCCCCATGATTATCCACTGCGAGGCCGAACCCGAGGCGGCCGCCCGGATGGTCCGGCTCATCGAGCTCCACCCTGAGGCGATCATCGTCTGGGCGCACAACTGCGGTCGCTCCAGCGCCTCGCAGATTCGTGAGTGGCTCTCACGCCACCCGAACCTGTATGCCGATCTCGGGCTGATGGTGAGCCGGGGCGGTGGCTATGGCACCTACTGGCCTCGGCGAACGCCGTGGATGCACCTCGTCGTCACCGATGACGGCACGCTCCTACCCGAGATGAAGGCGCTGTTCGAGGCGTTCCCCGAGCGTTTCTTCCTCGGCAACGACCGGGCCCACGCACGGGCTTGGATCTATCACCCCTACCTGTCGGAGCGCTGGCGGCTCCTCCTCTCCCAGCTCTCACCGGATACGGCGCGGAAGATCGCCTCCGAGAACGCCGAGCGGATGTTGCGTCGCCAATGAAACGTAGAGCGTTCCTGAAGGGTGCGGGCGCGGTGAGTGTTCTGGTTGGCGGTAGTGGTGTTTGGCGTGCCTATGACCAGCGCGTCTTTAGCGTTGGCCGGGGTCCAGCTTACGGGCCTTGGAAGGACTGGCGCGGTAATCCTGCGGAGGGGCCGCTGACTCTTGTCCGAGCAGCAATCTTAGCCTCCAATCCGCACAATACCCAGCCCTGGCTTTTCAGAGTCACCGATACTCAAATCGACTTGTACGCGGACACGGTACGACATCTGGGTACGTTCGATCCCTACCTCAGGGAAATGCACATTGGCCTCGGCTGCGCGCTGGAGAACATGGGCCTTGCCGCAGAGGCCAATGGGTACATCGCGACAGTCAACTTAACCGAGGGGAGGCTCCGTCCGATACCGGAAAACCCTCAGCGAACTTTGCTTGCAAGGGTTGCACTCACTCGTGGGCCGAAGGCACCGAGCAAGCTATTCGAAGCAATACCTCGTCGCCATACCAACCGAGCTGCATACGAACCTGATCAGTCCCTTTCATGACAGCGTTGGCCAAGATGCTGCCTCCCCTATCACCGGAGACCAGCCATCGCTACTGGCTCGATGCAACGCGGGATGTCCAGGTGCCCACCACGGCCGTTTTTGGACTGATCGCCGGAAGAAATCTCTACGATCGATCACAAACCATGCGGGCCGGACGCGCGTGGCAGCGCATGCATCTCCTGGGAACCACACACGGCGTTGCGATGCAACCCATCAACCAACCAGTGGAGCTGGTGGACCGGGAGCGGCAATTGTCGATGGAGCCCCGTGCGGCGCGGGTCCTGGCGGATCTCACTGGTGACCCCGACTGGAAGCCGACCTTCGCCTTTCGGATGGGGTTCCCGAAGCGGGGAGCGTCACCCAGTCCTCGGCGGCCTGTCGAGGCGGTTGTTTTGAGACCATAAGCATGGCTGAGCAGGATCGATGGGCCCGCTGGCTCCTCGAGGACCGATTCGGCGGTGACCCTCAATACGCGAAGGAGTACCTCGACAAGCTCCGTGAAGTGCGCGACCGCGTACTGGACCATCGCCTGAGACTCGGCGACGGCGCCGTCCTGCTCGACGTCGGCGCCGGCGACGGTCTGATCGGCTTCGGCGCGGTCGACCGGATGGGCCCGAGTGGACGCGTCATCTTCAGCGACATCTCCCGGCCCCTCCTGGAGCACTGCCGATCCCTGGCCAGTCAGATGGGCGTGAGTGACCGCTGTGACTTCGTGGAAGCGCGAGCCGAAGACCTCGGACCGATCCCCAACGAGTCGGTCGACGCGGTCACCACGCGCTCGGTCTTGATCTTCGTCGCCGACAAGGCAGCCGCCTTTCGCGAGTTCTATCGCGTGCTCAAACCGGGCGGCCGGATCTCGCTGTTCGAGCCGATCAACCGCCACGGGCTCGACGCGTTCAAGTATGATGTGGCCCCGGTACTCGAACTCGCACAGCGCCTGCGCGACTTCTATCGGCGACTCCAGCCACCGGACTCCGATCCGATGCTCAACTTCGACGAGCACGATCTCGTCGCTCAATGCGAGGCCACAGGCTTCGTCGACATCCATCTCGCCCTGCACATCTTTGTGCGACCGGCGACGCCCGAGCCGTGGGACCGGACGATCTCAATCCCTGGCAATCCGAACATCCCTTCCCCGCGCGAAGCGATGGCCCAGATCTTCACTGCCGAGGAGGCAGCGCGGTATGAGGCGCACCTGCGGCCACAGGTGGAAGCCGGCCGCGGCCTCGTGCGGGAGGCTGTCGCGTTTCTAGCGGCCATGAAACCCACACCCCAATCAGCGACGCCGGTGGGGACGCGGTGAGCGGCCCGGACGCCACCCCGGCCGAACTTCTCGCCGTGATGGGGGCACGCCTGCTCAGGGACGACAGCTCCGTCTTCGCCGGGGTCGGCATTCCGCTGCTCGCCGCCGCGCTGGCCCAGCGGACAAGGGCCCCGCGGCTCACGCTGGTGATCGAGGGCGGCATCATCGGCCCGGAGATGAAGCCGGGCCGGCTGCCGATCTCCACCAATGAGATGCGGGCGGCCCATCGGGCCACGATGCTCCCCGGGATCACGGACACCTTCCTCTTCGCCCAGCGAGGGTTCCTGGACTACGGGTTCATCGGTGGCGCCCAGATCGATCGCTACGGCAACCTGAACACCAGCGCCATCGGCTCCTTTCACCGGCCCCGGGTCCGGTTGCCGGGAAGCGGGGGGGCCAACGACATCGCGTCGCTCTGTCGAGAGGTTATCGTGCTGACCCCCCACGAGCGGCGCCGGTTCGTCGAACGGGTGGACTTCGTCACGAGCCCGGGATACCTGGATGGCGGTGACTCCCGCCTGCGCGCCGGGCTCCGCTTCGGCCGGATCAGCCAGGTCGTGACCACCCTCGGCGTCCTCGGCTTCGACCTGGCCTCCAAGGCGATGAGGCTCGAGGCCGTGCACCCCGGCGTGACCCCCGAGGACGTGGTGACGCAGACAGGCTTTGCCCTGATCGTCCCTGATCGGGTGGACACCACCGAGCCCCCGACGGACGAGGAGCTCGAGATTCTCCGAAGCCTGGACCCCGAGCGGCGCTTCCTCGGCTGAGCGATGCGGGTCGGGCTGGCGCTCGGGAACTTCGTGGGGCCGTCCGAATCCCCCGACCCGGCCGCGATCCTGGCGTACGCCGAGCGCGCGGAGGCGCTGGGGTTCGAGTCGCTCTGGGCCTGGGACCACGTGCTCCTCGGGGTCAGGCCGGCCTTTCCCGTCCTCGATTCGCTCTCCACGCTCACTGCCATCGCGGCGCGGACGACCCGCATCCGGCTGGGAACGGGAGTCCTGGTCCTCCCCCTCAGGAACCCGGTGATCGCCGCCAAGGTCCTGGCGAGCCTGGACCAGATCTCCCATGGCCGCCTCATCCTTGGCGTGGCGGCCGGCTGGTACGCGCGGGAGTTCGACGCCTGCGGCATCCCGTTCAGCGAGCGGGGGCGCCTGTTCGAGCGAAACCTGGATCTCCTGGTCCGCCTGTGGCGCGACGAGCCCGTGACGGCTCAGGTGGGCGACCTCGTCCTGCGCGAGGCCGTGATCCTGCCAAAGCCCTCCCAGCGGCCGCGCCCGCCGATTCTCATCGGCGGCTACGTGGACGTCGTGCTCCGGCGGGTCGCGCGCCTGGGCGACGGCTGGCTCACCTATTTCTATCCGCCGGAGGCGTTCGAGAGATCCTGGGAGAAGATCCGGCGGTACGCGAGGGAGTACGGACGAGACCCGGCGAGGCTCACCGCGACCAACCAGCTGGCGATCTACGTGGGCCCGCCGGCCCGGGAGGCGGATAGGCCGATGAGGGAGTGGCTCTCCAGCGAGTGGGACGTGGCCGCCTGGAGCGACTCGACCATCGAGCACGCGATCCGCGGCACCCCCGAGGAGTGCCTGGCCCAGCTCAGGACGCACGCGGCCACCGGCGTGGACCGGCTGATCCTGATCCCCTTCCGCTACCGCCCCGACCAGGTGGAGCTGATCGCGCGGGAGATCCTTCCAGGACTCTCCGCTTAGCCCGAATTATGTGCATAATTCGGGCTAGTCACCGAAAATCGCATGGAATCCCAATATCCCCACGTCGTTTCACCCTCTCAGCTTCATCGGACCGCCCTGACCTGCACACCAGAGTGTCCGAGAACGGGGAGCAGGGAAACCGAATACAACATATCAAAATTCATGCGATTTTCGTACAGCCTGGATTATTCTTCGTGAATAATCCAGGTTAGATGGCGCCCCGGCGCACGTTAAACTCGTGAGTTCGCCGAAGGCAGGATTAGGGGGCCTTGAGCTGGAGGAAGGACTTCACGGTCACGACTCCCTCCACGGATTGGGCGTGGCGGATGATCCGGTCGATCTTCTCCTGCCGGTCCACGACCCCCGTCAGCACCGCGTGACCCGCGATCACCGCCATGTCCACCTGCGAGAGGCGAAGGTCCATGTCACCGATGATCTTGGCCTTGATCCTGGCGGAGATTCCCAGGTCGCCGAAGGGCGCGGGTTGGCTGGGAACGAAATAGGTCTCCACCCGTTTGACGCCCTCCACCGCCCTCGCCGTTTCCACCGCCCGCTCCCCCAGCTTCGGGGCCTGGACGACGCCGGCCAGGACCACGAGCCCCTGGTGGCAGAAGACGGTCAGGGCGAGGGCTGCGGGGAGGGAGTCGAAGAACCGCTTCTTGATCTTGAGCGTGATCGTTTCGTCGTCGACCAGCACGGAGAAGGGGCGCTCCTCGGTGACGATCTTGTACGGGATGTCACACCCCGCCAGCCCCAGCGCGAGGAAGAGGACGAGCGCCCGGCGCATCGGGTCACCCTTCCCGGGCCGACGAGTCGACGATCAAAGACACGCGGCCATCATACGGGAAGACCGCTTCGGCGTCGAGTCTCGCCGGGCCTTCGCCCACGTTGCCTCCGCCAGGGAAGTCGCCGACCCGATCGCGGTGTGGTAGGATCGTGCCGGAGGAACTGCCCATGAAGACCGGCCTCCTCTTCCACGGCGTCATCCCGGCCAACATTCTCCCGTTCAAGGCCGACCTCTCCATCGACGAGACGGCCTACCGGAAGCACCTCTCCTGGCTCGCGAACACGAAGGGCGTCACCGGGATCACGGTCAACGGTCACGCCGCGGAAGTGTCTTCGCTCTCCCGCGAGGAGCGAATCCGCGCCCTGGCGATCGCCGCTGACGAGGTGGGGGGCAGGGTCCCCCTGATCGCCGGAATTTATGCGGACGGCACCCAGGAGGCTGTCGAGCTGGCCCGGGACGCCAAGGCCGGAGGGGCAGCCGGAATCCTGGTTTTCCCGCCTACCCTGTTCATGTGGGGCGCCCAGGTCAAGCCCGAGATGGTGCTCCGTCACTTCACCGCCATCGCCGATCAGGTGGACATCCGGATCGTGGTCTTCGAGTACCCCCCGGCCTCGGGCATCGGCTACTCGCCCGAAACCTTGGCCGAGCTGGCCAAACTCCCCTCCGTCGTGGCGGTGAAGGACTGGTCGAACGACATCGTCGCCTTCGAGCAGAACTTGAGGGTGATCCGCCAGACCGGCCGCCGGGTGGCGATGCTCTCGAGCTTCACCATGTCGCTCTTCGCCACCTTCGTCCTCGGCGCCGACGGCTGCATCTCGGGCATGGGGAGCGTGGCCGCGGACCTCCAAGCGGAGCTGTTCGAGGCCGTCCAGCAGCGGGATCTGGGCCGGGCGCGCGTCGTGAATGACCGCCTGGAGCCGCTGGTCAGGGTCTTCTACGCGCCGCCGTTCGTGGACATGCATAACCGGATGAAGGCGGCGCTGGCGCTCCTGGGTCGGATCCCCGCCGCTCACGTGCGTCCCCCGCTCACGCCCCTCGGTGACGAGGAGCGCGCGCGGATCCGGCTGGCTCTGAAGGCCGCCGGCCTCCTGCAGTAGGTCCCCAGTATCCCGACGGGAGCCCGGCTCCGGCGGAGGGGTCCACAAGGAGACGCGAGGCACTCGGCGAGAGGCTGGCGGCTCGGTCCTCCCGTCACGGCGGGCTGAGTTCAGCCGATGACAAACTCCTCGGACTGGACGTCGCCGCCCCAGACGTCTACCGGGGTTCCGGGCGGATAGATGACCGGCTGGTGGATCGTGTCGTCCAGGCGCCGGTGCCCATAGCCGAACTCGATGGCAAAGCCACCCGGCGTCGGCACGTAGACGTGGATCGTTTGGCAGTTGGCGTGCTTCCCGGGCCCCATGCCGACGGGCGCTTTCCGCATGCGGACGTGGTGGTAGCTCCGCATCACGTCGTCGAGCGACTCCACTTCTACCATGATGTGCTGGAGTCGCGGTGTGGCTCCGGGCCGGCACGGCGCCAGCGCAAGGGTGTGGTGGCGGGGGTTCACCCGGAGGAAGCAGAGCCGGACCGCGTCGGTGACGTGGACCCAGTCGGAAAGCTTGAAGCCCAGGACGCCGGTGTAGAAGTCGTGGGCGCGCGCGGTGTCCCGAACCGTGAGGAGCACGTGGCCCATCCGGAGCACCGACAGCGGGCGGGTGTAGCGGACGGCCTCCTGCGCCACCTGGAAGCCGTACCCCAGGGCCACCGGATGCCCATCCAGGTCCTGAAAGTCGATGGCGCCCGCGAGCCTGCGCTCCCGGCACTGGGCCGCGTCAACCCGACTCACCGCCACCTGCTTCGACGTTAGGACGGCCGCCCATTCCTCCAGCGCCTCGGCGCTCCCCACGTCGAAGACGAGGTAGCGGAGCTCCGGCTCCGGTCCCTCGCTGAGGGCCAGGCGGTGATGAAAGGCGTCCCACCGAACGTAGGTCACGGCCCCCTCGCTCGAGCGGAAGGTCGGGAAGCCCAGAACCTCGTCGGCGTATTGCTCCCACCGCCGACGATCCGGAACGCGAACTCCCACTTGGGCGATGTCGAGAATCTGAGCCATAGCGGTTTCTCCCTTCGGGCTGGCGGCCCCGGCCAGGGTGTGAGCATAGTACCACGGGCAATGAGCTTGGCGATGAGCGGGCGTCGTCGCGGCCGCCCGGCCTGCCCCGCAGGAGGCCTCAGGAGGGACGAGAAGAGCGGTTGCAATGGGGGGAACCGTGGAGTATAAGGGGGGGCAACCGGAGATCGATGGGCTGCCTGGACGGATCCCTGGGGGGGTTGAAGGGCCCGTCAGAGCGGCCGAGCGTTCGCAGGATCGGGAGGTTCGAAGAAAGGAGGCCTGATATGCACAGGGCATTCAAGTCAAGGGTAGGCTCGTGGCTGCCCCTTCTCGCCCTCGGGGTGGTGGTCTCCATTGTTGCCGCCACGGCAACGGTGTCGGGCCAGGCCCGGCCGAGCGGGGCACCCGCCGAGCTGAAGATCGGGTTCGTCGATTTCTTCTCGACCGCGGCGGCCACCTTCGGCAGCTCGGGAAAGAGCACAACCGAGTGGCTGGTCGACAAGTACAACCGCGAAGGTGGCATCGGGGGGGTCAAGATCAAACTGGTCGTCGTGGACGAAGCGGGGGGGCCCGACAAGCAGGTCACCGAGTTCCGCCGGCTGGCCCTGGATGAGAAGGTGAACGCCATCGTCGGCTACACCTCCAGCGCCAACTGCCTGGCCATCGCCCCTGTGGCCGAGGAACTCAAGGTCCTCACCGTCATCCACATCTGCGGGACCCACCGCCTGACCGAGGACCGCCAGCTGAAGTACGTCTTCAGGACCTCCAATACCCAGGCGTCGGACAGCGTGGTGCTGGCTCGATACGTGCTGAGCGTGAAGCCCGACGTGAAGACCATCGCGGGCGCGAATGAAGACTACGCCTGGGGACGGGACTCCTGGGAGGCCTTCAAGATCGCGATGGCCCGGCTCAAGCCCGACGTCAAAGTGACCGGCGAGCTCTGGACGAAGATCCAGGCCGGCGAGTACTCGGCTGAGATCTCCAAGCTCCTGGCGGCGAAGCCGGACGTGATCCACTCGAGCTTCTGGGGAGGAGGGCTGATCACGTTCGTCAAGCAAGCGGGTCCCCGCGGCCTGTTCAAGCAGAGCCTGGTGCTCTTCAGCACCGGCGAGCAGGTGCTCCAGGATGTCAAGGCCGCAATGCCGGACGGAGTGATCGTGGCACCCAGAGCGACGGGGGCATATTTCCTCGATCCCGACCCGGCGGCCAACCCGCTGCAGAAGGAGTTCGTGGAGGGCCACTTTCAGCGCTTCGGACGCTACCCCGATTACCCCGCGTACCGGACCTACCAGGCGTGGTCGGGCTTGAAGGCCGCCTATGACAAAGCCATCCGCCAGGCCGGGCGCTGGCCGACGACCGACGAGGTCATCAAGGCCTTTGAAGGGGTGACCTGGCAAACGCCCAGCGGGACCATTACCATGCGGTCCGACCACCAGGCGGTCCATGGCGGGTTGATCGGGACAACGAAGATGTCGTCGAAGCACGGCTTCGCCGTCATGGACCGGGTGGTCCGCCATCGCGCGGAGGAGATCATGCCGCCCCTCGGGACCAAGACGCTCGACTGGGTCGGTGGGATAAAGAAGTAGGTCGAACGGCCGTTTTGGACACGTGGGACGCGGGAAGTGAGGGGTGAGTCGCCCCGCTTCCCGCGTTCCGTTCTAGCATGCGATTGCTGACCACGATCGTGATGGACGGGACTGTGTACGCGGCCGTCCTGTTCCTGATCTCGGTGGGCCTCACCCTGGTCTTCGGGGTCCTGCGCATCCTGAACATTTCCCACGGGGGCCTCTACGCCTTCGGGGCGTACCTGGCCACCTTCCTGGCTCTGTGGCTGCTCGGAGTCGGCGGCAGCCTTTATCTCACGTATGTGATGCTCCTGGCAGGCGCGCTGGTCGTCGGCCTGATCGCCGGTCCCCTCATCGAGCGCCTGTTCCTGCGGCGGGTGTACGGACGGGCGGAGGCGATCCAGCTCCTGCTCACGTTTTCCATCTTCCTGATCCTGGACGACCTCATGAAGCTGATC
>JACQWA010000046.1 GCA_016209425.1 Candidatus Rokuibacteriota bacterium | reverse complement strand
CTCCGGACCCGGAGGGGACGAAACCAGCTCCGGTTGCCCCCAAGGAAGAGGCCAAGCCCGAGCCCCCGGCGCCCCCGGCCGGCGAGCCCCGGATGGCTCTGGCCAAGCCCCGCGTGGATTTGCCGCCCAGCCTTCAGGGCGGCGTCGGCGGCGACCGGCCCGGCGGCGGTGGAGGCCTGCGCGGCGGCCGTGGCGGCATCGAGGGCGAGCCGGTCCCACTTGATACGACCGATCCGCGCTACACGGACTACTTCGAGAAGATCCGGCGCCAGATCAAGGAGAACTGGATCTATCCGCGCGAGGCGGGCGAACGGGGGATCGGCGGGCAGCTGGTGATCGAGTTCGCCATCCGGAAGGACGGGTGGCTCCAGTTCGTGGACCTCAAACGCTCCTCGGGCGTGCCGATTCTGGATCAGTACGCCTTGAACGCGCTCAAGCTCGCCCAGCCGTTTCCTCCGGTCCCCGACTCCGTGGCGAAGAGAACGCTCGGCATCGCCGGCATCTTCACCTACCAGATTGTGGACTCGAGCCTTCTGAATCAGTTCCTGCGCTAGGCTTGCGCGTTGGTCCGCTCGTCCTTCTTTCCGCTCTGGGACTGCTCGCGGGGTGCGTCGCGCCCTGCCCGGCGCGGGACGCTGTCCGGGTGACGCTCCTGTCGGTCAACGACGTCTACCTCCTCGAGCCGTCGGCTGAGGGCCGTGGCGGCGTGGCCCGCCTGGCGACCAGGGTGCGAGAGATCCGTCGCGAGAGCCCGCACACGCTCTTCGCCCTGGCCGGGGACACCCTGTCGCCCTCGCTCATGTCCGCCTTGTTCAAGGGGCGTCAGATGGTGGAGGCCTGGAACCTCCTGGGGCTGGACGTGGCCACGTTCGGCAACCACGAGTTCGATTTCGGCCCCGGCCTGCTCCGCGCGCGGATGGGCGAGTCGCGCTTCCTCTGGCTCTCCTCGAACGTCCTGGACCGGCGCAGCCGGACGCCGTTCGGCGGCGCGCGCGCGACGTGGGTCAAAGAGTTCAGAGGGGTCCGCGTGGGACTCGTCGCGGTCACCGTCCCGGAAACCGCCAACACCTCGAGCCCCGGCCCCGACGTGGAGTTTCTCGAGCCGATTGCCGCGGCCGGAACCGCGCTGGCCTCGCTGGGGGACGTGGAGCTCCGGGTTGCGCTCAGCCATCTCGAGATCGCGCGCGACGAGGCGCTGGCGCTGCCGCTCCATGCGATTCTGGGGGGCCATGACCACGACCCCATGGTCGTCCCGGTGGGGCCGACGCTGATCCTCAAGGCGGGGGCCGACGCCCTCACCCTGGGTCAGGTGGAGTACGAACTCGGCTGTCCGGACCGTCCCTTCGAGCGCCGCCACCGCCTGCACCCGATCGCTTCGTCGATTCCGGAGGCGGCTGACGTGCGGGATCTGGTGGACCGCTACGCCGCCGCGCTGGACCGGGAGCTCGACCAGCCGGTGGGGCGTGCGGAGGTCGCCCTGGATGGACGGGAGGCCGAGGTGAGGAGCCGCGAGACGAATCTGGGAGACTTCGTGACCGACGTGATCCGGGAACGGCTCGGCGCCGACCTGGCGCTGCTGAATGGCGGCGCGCTCCGCGGCAACCGCTTCCTCCCGGGAGGACCGATCACCCGCCGCGACGTTCACGCCCTCCTGCCGTTTGGAAATGTCCTGGCGCTGCTCGAGGTCGGCGGGGCGGCGCTCACGCAGGCGCTGGAGCGCGCGGTGTCCGCCTATCCGCGACCGGCCGGACTCTTTCTCCAGGTGTCGGGGCTTCGTTTCGTCTTCGACCCCGCGCGCCGCCCGGGGCAGCGCGTGCTGGAGGTGACGATCGGCGGCCTGCCGCTGGATCCCGCGCGAGCCTACACGGTTGCGCTGCCGGATTACCTGGCGCGCGGGGGCGACGGGTACTCGATGTTCCGCGGTGCGCGGACCCTTGTCCCCGCCGAACACGGCCCGGGGCTGGTCCCCGCGCTGCTCGCCGAGGTGGAGCGTCGGGGGAGCGTGCGGGCCCGCACGGAAGGCCGGATTCGCCTTCAATCGTCGGGGGTTTCCCCTTGACAGTCCCGCGGAGCCGCTGATAGCATATGCGGTGCTTTTCATGGGCACAGGCTCGTAGCTCAGTGGGAGAGCGCCTCTCTGACGCAGAGGAGGTCGGCGGTTCGAGACCGCCCGAGCCTACCATTTATTTCTCCCGAGCGAGGGTTGCCCGTCGACGAGTCACGTCGAGTGAGCTGAGGCTGGTCGAAAGCATCACGGGGGCGGTCCCTCAATGGTGCTTTTTTCATTTATAGACCTTCCATGACGATGAGCGAGGAAGAGCGACACCTGCGGTTCGAAGGGGAGACCGACTGCGAGCCGGCGCCCCTGCCCACGCTCCGACACTCGTGCTCCCACGTGATGGCCCAGGCCGTGAAACAGCTCTTCCCCGAGGTCAAGCTGGCCATCGGCCCGGCGATCGAGGAGGGCTTCTACTACGACTTTGCCAAGCCCGAGCCATTTACGGCGGAGGACCTTGTTCGGATTGAGCAGCGGGTGGGCGAAATCATCCGAGCGGATTTGCCCTTCGTCAGGGAGGAGATGCCGCGCGAGGAGGCGATCCGCTTCTTCGAGGCTGGGGGCGAGCCCTTCAAGGTGGAAATCCTGAAGAGCATCGACGCGCCGACGGTCTCGCTGTATCGCCAGGGCGACTTCGTAGACCTCTGCCGTGGTCCCCACGTTCCCTCCACGAGCCGGATCAAGGCCTTCAAGCTCCTCTCCTCGTCGGGCGCCTACTGGCGGGGGAGCGAGCGGAATCCGATGCTTCAGCGGATCTACGGCACGGCCTGGCTCAGCCAGGGGGATCTGGACAAGTACCTGTGGCGCCTCGAGGAGGCCAAGAAGCGCGACCATCGGAAGCTGGGACGGGAGCTGGACCTGTTCGTCTTCCACGACGTGGCGCCGGGGGCTCCGTTCTGGCTCCCCAAGGGGATGGTCGTCTTCCGCGAGCTGGAGCGCTTCTGGCGGGACGTTCACGATGCGCGCGGATATCAGGAGATCTCGACCCCGATCCTCGTGAACAAGCGGCTTTGGGAGGAGTCAGGGCACTGGGAGCACTACCGCGAGAACATGTTCCTGGTGGAGGCGGAGGAGCAGACCTTCAGCCTCAAGCCGATGAATTGCCCCCCGTCCACCTACGTCTATCGCCATCACCTCCGCTCCTACCGCGACCTGCCGCTCAGATTTTCCGAGCTGGGGCGGCTCCATCGGTTCGAGCGCTCCGGGACGCTGGCGGGAATGTTCCGGGTTCGCCAGTTCACGCAGGACGACGCCCACATCTACTGCCGCCCCGACCAACTCCAGGCGGAGATCATCGGCGTCATCGAGATCGTCCAGCTCCTCTACGGCGTCTTCGGCTTCGAGCCGCGCTTCTTTCTCTCCACCAAGCCCGACACGGCGATGGGGGACCCGGCGCTGTGGGAGCAGGCGGAGACCGCGCTGGCCGAGGCGCTCGCCAAGCGCGATCTCCCCCACGAGGTGCGGGCGGGGGAGGGGGCCTTCTACGGCCCCAAGATCGACGCGGTCATCTCCGACGCCCTGGGCCGCGAGTGGCAGCTGGCCACCATCCAGCTGGACTTCGTGATGCTGCCGGAGCGGTTCGCCCTGGAGTACATGGACGCCGACGGCCAGGCCAAGCGGCCGGTGGCGATCCACCGGGCGATCTACGGCTCCTTCGAGCGCTTCGTGGGGATCCTCACCGAGCACTTCGCCGGGGCCTTTCCGACGTGGCTCGCCCCGGTGCAGGCGCGGGTGCTCCCGGTCAGCGAGAAGGTCGCCGCCTACGGCCGGTCGGTCTTCGAGCGCCTCCGGGAGGCGGGGATCCGGGTTGAGCTGGATGACCGCAACGAGAAGCTGGGCTACCGCATCCGTGAGGCCCAGCTCCAGAAGATTCCCTATATGCTGATCGTGGGCGCGCGCGAGAGCCAGGAGGGAACGGTGAGCCTCCGCCGTCGGACGGGAGAGGACGCGGGCGCCTTGCCGGTGGACCGGGTCCTCGCCGACCTCGTGGCGGAGGTTGCGAGCCGGCCGGTCACATTAACCGTGGGCCGCTCCTCGTGAGCCAGGGCCCACCTCCCGTCGCTCCAGGGCGCCGGGAGGAAGTCGCCGCGGGGCCGGGCCCTTGACGCGGGGTACCCACGCGAAAGCGTGGGTCACGTGGGGCGGGGCCCTCGCGGTCTGAGGAGGATGGCGATCCAGCCTAAGGAGATCCGCATCAACGAGGGCATTCGCGTTCGGGAAGTCCGGGTGGTCAGCGCGGAGGGCGAGCAGCTCGGCATCCTGCCCATCAGCCAGGCGTTGGAGCAGGCCGCGCAGCGCGGCCTGGACCTGGTGGAGGTGGCGCCCGAGGCCAACCCGCCCGTGTGCCGCATCATGGATTTCGGCAAGTACAAGTACCTGCAGGCCCGGCGGCAGAAAGAGGCCCGGAAGAAGCAGACGATCATCCAGGTGAAGGAAGTCAAGATGGGGCCGAAGACGGACGCCCACGACTTCAACTTCAAGGCCAAGCACGTGCGTCGCTTCCTCGAGGACGGCAACAAGGCCAAGGTCACCGTCCGGTTCAAAGGCCGGGAAATGGCCCACACGGAGCTCGGCTGGAAGATCCTCAATCGGATGGCCCAGACCGTCTCGGACCTCGCCGTGATCGAACACCACCCGAAGATGGAGGGGCGGATGCTCACCATGATCCTCTCCCCCAAAGCGCGTCGCTAGCCCGAATTATGAACATCATTCGGGCTCGTCACCGAAAATCGCATGGAATCCCAATATCCCCACGTCGTTTCACCCTCTCGGCTTCATCGGACCGCCCTGACCTGCACACCGGAGTGTCCGAGAACGGGGAGCAGGAAAACCGAATACACCATATCGACATTCATGCGATTTTCGTACAGCCTGGATTATTCTTCGTGAATAATCCAGGCTAG
>JACQWA010000045.1 GCA_016209425.1 Candidatus Rokuibacteriota bacterium | reverse complement strand
GGCGCGGCCCGAGATCGGCAAAGTCGGCGTGTCGCTGTCGAATCTGGCGGAGATGGAGATCCTCTTCGGCGGCATCGATCTCACGCGCATCTCCACGTCCTTCACGATCAACGGCACGGCGGCGATCATTCTCGCGATGTACATCGCATGCGCCGACAAGCAGGGTGCGCCGCGCGAAGAACTGACCGGCACGATCCAGAACGACATCCTGAAAGAGTACGTCGCGCGCGGCACGTGGATCTTCCCCACCGAGCCCTCGATGCGCATGATCGCCGACACGATCGAGTACGCCTCCCGGGAGCTTCCCCGCTTCAACCCCATCTCCATCGCGGGCGCCCACTTTAAGGATGCGGGGGGCACCGCCGTGCAAGAAGCGGCCTTCACGCTCGCCGACGCCATCGCGTACGTGGAGCGCGTGCTGGGGCGGGGCCTGGCCATCGACGCCTTCGCCCCGCGGCTCAGCTTCTATTTCTACACCCACTCGGACCTCTTCGAGGAGGTGGCCAAGTACCGGGCCATGCGTCGCCTGTGGGCCCGGCTCATGCGTGACCGGTTCGGGGCCCAGGATCCGCGCTCGTGGCACTTCCGCTTCGGGGTGGTCTGCGGCGGGAGCACGCTGACCCGCCAGGAACCCCTCAACAATGTCGTGCGCGTGGCCTACCAGGCGCTGGCCTCCGTCCTCGGCGGCGTCCAGACCATCTTCACGTGCGCCTGGGACGAAGCCATCGCGATCCCCACCGAGGCCTCGGCCCTCCTGGCCCTCAGGACCCAGCAGATCCTGGCCCACGAAACCAACGTCCCGGCGGTCGTGGATCCCCTGGGGGGGTCGTACTTCCTCGAGGACCTGACCACCCGGATGGAAGCTGCCGTGGCCGAGGAGATCGCCCGGATCGAGAGGGACGGTGGGATGGTGGCGGCCATCCAGGCCGGACGGATTCAGCAGGAAATCGCCGACAGCGCCTTCCGCTGGCAGCAGGCCGTCGAGGTCGGCGATCGGCGGATCGTGGGCGTCAACTGGGACCGGACCGAGGAGGCGCCGGTCGGCGAGTTCTTTCGGGAGGATCCCTACACCGTCAGTCACCAGCTCGCTCGCCTGGCCCGGACCAAGGCGGGGCGCGATCCGCGACGCGTGGAGAAGGCGTTGGACGGCCTTGAGGAGGCCGCGCTCCAAGACGAACCCCTGATGTCTCACTTCCTGGAGGCGGCGGCGGCGCGCGTGACGGTCGGGGAGATGGTCGCCCGGCTCCGGCGAGTGTTCGGGGAGTTCCGCGAGCCGTTGGTCTTCTAGCTTGAGCAACGTAGACCGGGCATATCACGTACCGAAAGATGAGCGTCTTTCGGCATTGCGGTCGGCGGGGTCCCGAGCGTCAACGTGCGCTGGGACTCGCACGACGCCTTCGAGTTGGGCGAGCGGTGAGTCGTGGGGGGGCAAGCGCCGCGAGAAAAAGGGGGAAGACATGAAACGGGGAAAGGCAATAACCGGCATCAGCCTCATCGTCCTGGTGACCCTTTTCGTGATTCCCGTGTCCGCGCAACAGCGCGGGAAGTGGAGCAAGGCCGCTCCGATGGCTAAGGGGTGGGAGGAGGTCATGGGGGCGGCTATCAAGGGGAAGGTCTATGTCTACGAAGGGCTGCAAACCTTTCCCCGGGGCTATACCGGGACGGCCACGCTTCCCGAGTGGCGGCCTGCGGGCCAGATCGCAGTCTATGATCCGGCGATGGATGCCTGGACCCTGAAGAGCGCCATGCCGGTCGCGGCCCACCATCCGGCCGTGGCCGTCCACGGGGACAAGCTTTACTTTTTCGGAGGCTTCGTAAGCCCCGATCGCCTTGGCGGCTGGTCCTCCGTCGCCAACGTCTGGATGTATGACCCCGAGGCGGACAAGTGGACCCCCAAGACCCCCCTGCCGACGCCCCGGGGTGGCGCTCATGCGGTCGAGGTGGGCGGCAAGATCTACGTCATTGGGGGCTACACGACGGCGGCCCACCTCCCCGGCCTCATGGGGATGGACATGGGGACCACCGAGGAATACGATCCAGCGACGGACGCCTGGCGCAGCAGGCAGCCCATGCCCACGCCGCGAAACCACCACGCCATCGGGACAATCGGCGGCAAGATCTACGTCGCCGGTGGACGCATCGGGGGTCCGTTCGTCTTCACCGCCGCGCATATCAACGTCACCGAGGAGTACGATCCGGTCCGAAACCTCTGGACGAGCAAGGCCGCCATGCCCACACCCCGGAGCGGGCTGGGCTACGCGGTATGGGGAGGCAAGCTCTTCGTCTTCGGCGGGGAGCGGGCGCCGACGTTCGTCCATGGCGAAGTGGAGGCCTACGACCCGGCGACGAACCGATGGGAATCCTACGCTTCTATGCCGACCCCGCGGCACGGGCCCGCCGTTGCGCTGGTGGGAAACCGGATCCATGTGGTGGCGGGGAACGTGAGAATCGCCGGGGGGTCGCAGTCGCCGGTCCACGAGGTCTTCGAGCCGGAACCCCCGCCGGCTCCAGCCGGGGCGGCGCCCGGCCGGTAGCCGAAGCCAGCGGTCGGAGCACTCGTCGAGAGCCGAACGGGTACGAGCCAGTGATCCGCGGCGGGGCTGCGGAGTCCCGGAGCCCCATGCGGGGGGAGGAAGCGAGATGAGGCAAGGGAACAGGGGGCGCCGCATCGGTGCTATGAGCTCCAGCGTGGTCCTCGCCGTCCTCGTGGCGACCGGCCCGCCTCCGGCGACGGCCCAGGACTTTCCCACGAAGCCGATCACCCTGATCATCCCGTTCGGGCCCGGGGGGTCGCACGACCTGACGGCCCGCGCTCTGGTCAGTGTGGTCCCGAGCTACCTGCCCCAGCCGGTGGTCATCCAGCTCCGGCCCGGCGGGGGCGGGGCGATCGGATCGGACCAGGTGGCCAAGGCGAAGCCGGATGGCTACACCCTCCTGTTCGGGGCGGCGCAGACCAACAGCATCATGCCCGCCGTCGAGGGGCGATCGCACGGGCCAGACACGCTCAGAGCGGTGTGCAAGATCAATGAGAGCCCGATCGTGCTGGTGACCCGCTCGGACCGGCCGTACAGGGACCTGAAAGAAATGGTAGCGTGGGCCAAAGCGAACCCCGACAGGTTGATCAACAGCAGCTCGGGGCCGTGGGCGGCGGCCGACGTGCTCATGAAGCAGCTCATGAAGGACTACAGCGTCACGGGCCAAACCGTCCCCTACGACGGCGGTGGCCCGGCCCTCCTGGCGGTGCTGGGGGGCCACGCGGACATCACCTTTACGCTCACGGCGCAGGGGCTCCCGCATATCAAGGCGGGGAAGCTGCGCCCGCTCGCGGTGACGGGCAAGAAGCGGCACCCGGAGCTGCCTGACGTGCCGACCGCCGTCGAGCAGGGCTTTAATCTCACCTACACCTTCTGGCGGGCCGTCCTCGCGCCCAAGGGGATGCCGGAAGCGGTGGTCGAGAAGCTGGCGACCGTCTTCAAGCAGGTAACAGAGGACAAGTCGTTCCAGGCCCTCATCAAGCAACTCGGCGACGAGCCGGGCTTCCTGGGCCCGGAAGAGTTCGCCAAGGAGTGGCGGGCAGAGTTCGAGGCGCACCGGGAGCTGGGGAAGCTGTACAAGAAATGACTGCACCGGTGGGAGGTGTGCGGTGGCCCGGCGCGGAGAGGTGATCGCGGGCCTCGTGCTCGGGGCGCTCGGCGCCGCGGTCTGCGTCCGGGCCGTCGGCCTGCACATCGGCACGGGCACCAGCCCCGGGCCGGGGTTCTTCCCATTCCTCGGCGGCCTCGCGCTGACCGTCCTGGCCGGGCTTCTCGCGGTGCGCGGATGGCGGGGGCCCGGTGAGGCCCGCGGCACCTCGGGCCTCCTGTGGCGGCCGGGGGCGCTCGTCGGCGGGCTGCTGGTCTACACGGCCGTGCTGGATCCGGCCGGATTCCCGCTCGCCACGGCCGCCCTGGTCGCCGTCGTCCTGATCGTGCTCGACGTGCGGAACTGGCTCGTCATCGCCGGGGTGAGCGTCGGCCTGGCGGCGGCGAGCTACGTGGTCTTCAAGGTCTGGCTCGGGGTGGATCTCCCGCCGGGGATCGTGGCTGGCGTGGGATGAGAGGGCATGGAGTTTTTCCATCACCTCGCGTCCGGCTTCGCCGTCGCCCTCACCCCCGAGAACGTGCTCTTCGCCCTCATCGGGGTCGTCCTGGGGACGGCCATCGGCGTCCTTCCCGGCCTGGGCCCACCCGCGACGATCGCGCTCCTCCTCCCCGCCACCTACACGATCTCCGCCACCTCGGCCGTCATCATGCTGGCCGGGATCTTCTACGGCGCCATGTATGGC
>JACQWA010000384.1 GCA_016209425.1 Candidatus Rokuibacteriota bacterium | reverse complement strand
GCCTGGGATCGAGCCAGTTGAAGCTCCGGGCCCCGTAGGGGCAGGCCGCCATGCAGTACCGGCAGCCGATGCACCGGTGGTAGTCCATCATGACGATGCCGTCGTCCCGCTTCCAGGTGGCCTTCACGGGGCAGACGCGCACGCAGGGGGGATTGTCGCAGTGGTTGCACAGCACCGGGAGGGATGTGCCCTTGAAGGCGGCCTCCGTGTAGCCGCTGCCGTGGTCGGCGAACGCCCTCTCAAAGGGTTCCCGCCAGATCCACTTGACCTCGTGCCGGCGCTCGTCGAAGTGGGGGACGTTGTGCGCCCGGTCGCAGGCGGCGATGCAGTCGGTGCACCCCCCCCCGTTCACGCACTTCCGGAGGTCGATGACCATCGCCCAGCGCGCCGCCGGGCGCCTCTGGGGGGCGCCCTCCGCCCGACCGCCGTCCGTCAGCGCGTTGAACCCGCGCTTTCCGGCGACCGCCAGCGCCGAGAGCCCGGCCACTTGCAGGAACCTCCTCCGATCGATACTCATACCTCGGAGGGGGGCTCCGCCCCCCTTCCGATTCCTCCCCCCGGGTTGCGCGGTCCGCCCGCGCTCGAACAGGAACCTGGTCATCGCGCGGTCCTCTGGACCTGTCTGGACTCGAGGTGGCACTCCCAGCAGGTCGGCGTGACCGCGGCGTAGTCGTGGCAGCGGTCGCAGAACTCGGCCCGGTTGACGTGGCAGGCCATGCAGGTCCCGGTCAGGCTCTTGGCGTAGGTCTTCCCGTCGAGCCCCACGAACGTTCTCTCCCCCTGCCGGACGACGTCATCCCGCCAGGTCATCAGGAGGTCCATGTGGGAGGCCCGCATGTACTCCACCGGTGCAACGCAGCTCTTCGCCTGGGTGGGGAGCGTGAGCTCCGGGGGTTTGGCAGTCCTCCCGGCGGCGACGTTGTACCACACCGGCAGGGTGACGAGGCCGAGGAACAGGACGAGACCGCCGACGATCAGGCCCCGGTCACTCATGGGCGCGCTCTTCCTTCGGCTTGAGGGACTCACCCCGCAGGTCCGTCGTCCGCTCCTTTTCGCCCTCGACCACCAGCGCATTGCCGACGAGCTCGTGCACGCCGGCCACGTTCATCCCGGGCACCCAGTACTCCAGCAGCGGCGGCAGGGTGGCCTTGTCGATGGCGCAGACGCAGGCGACCAGGTTCACCCCGAACTTGTCGCGGACGTGCCTGACGGCATTGGCCCGCGGAAACCCGCCCCGCATCCGCATCTCGAAATTCTCGTCCGTGCCCAGGCCCGACCCGCTGCCGCAGCAGAAGGTCCGCTCCTTGATGGTGTTCTCGGGCATCTCGTGAAACCGGCTGCAGACGCTCCGGAGGATGAAGCGCGGCTCCTCGATGAGCCCCATGGACCGGGCGGGGTTGCAGGAGTCATGGAAGGTGGCGGTCCAGTGGTCGTTCCGGGCGGGATCCAACCGGAGCTTCTGGTGGCGGATCAGATCGGCGGTGAACTCGCAGATGTGCACCATCTTGGTGGACCGCGCGTGCTCGAACCGCGTGGCCGTGATCGGCGAGACCGGCTCTTCCAGGAAGTCGGCGGGGCCGTTCATGGTGTCCATGTACTGGTGCACCACCCGCCACATGTGGCCGCACTCGCCGCCGAGGATCCACTTCACGCCGAGCCGCCTGGCCTCCGCGTAGATCTTGGCGTTCAGCCGCTTCATCATCTCGTGGGAGGTGAAGAGGCCGAAGTTCCCCCCCTCGGAGGCGTAGGCGCTGAACGTGTAGTCGAGCCCGATCGCGTGGAAGAGCAGCAGCGAGCCCAGGAGGGTGTAGTAGTGGGGCGTCCCGAAGGTCTCGGCGGAGGGGATGACGTACAGGATCTCGGCGCCCTTCCTGTTGATGGGCGCCTCCACGCGGATGCCGGTCATCTCCGCCAGCTCGTCCACGGCGAAGTCGAGGCTGTCCTTGAACGCATGCGGCTGGATCCCCAGGTGGTTGCCCGTGCGGTACGAGTTCGCCACCGGCTCCAGGATCCAGTTGATGTTGCACCCGACGAGGTTCAGGAGCTCGCGGCCCATCATGGTCACTTCCGCCGTGTCGATCCCGAACGGGCAGAAGACCGAGCACCGCCGGCATTCGGTGCACTGGTAGAAGTAGTAGAACCACTCCTTGACCACGTCCGGGGTGAGCTCCCGCCCGCCGGCCAGCGGGCCCAGGAGCCGGCCGGCCGCGGTGAAGTACCGCCGGTAGACCGACCGCATGAGCTCGGCCCGCAGGACCGGCATGTTCTTGGGATCGCCCGAGCCGATGTAGAAATGACACTTGTCCGCGCAGGCCCCGCATCTGACGCAGATGTCCATGAAGAGGCGAAAGGAGCGGAACCTGTCCAGCCGCTCCTTCATCCCCTGAAGGATGGTCTGCTTCCAGTCCGCGGGGAGCTTCCAGTCCGCCTCGAAGGGCTGCCACGGCCTCGGGTTGGGAAGACCCAGGTACTCGAGGTGCTTGGGGGCGGCGCTGTAGCAGAACGTCCCTTTGCGGAGCTCGACGGCCGGCTCCCGCCAGTCCCTCCCGGGCGGCCGGTAATCGATCTGCGCCAGTTCCTCGGGCTTCGGGGCCTCTTCCGCCATTCGCTATTCCTTTTCCAGCGGCAGCCCGGCGGCCTTGATCTTGTCCCTGAACTCGTCCTCCCACTCCTCGTAGGTGTGCACCGGGACCCCGTAGTTCCAGGGATTGACGTGCCGCTTCATCCGGCTGTTGTTGGCCAGATTCCTGGTCGGGCTCAGGAAGGCGCCTCCCATGTGCATCAGCTTGCTGAAGGGGAAGTAGGCGGCCAGCACGCTCAGGAGGAAGAGGTGGACGAAGAACAGCGGCCCGACTTCTTCGGGGACGACGGGCGAGAACGTGACGAGCCCCAGGGCGAGGTGCTTCGCGGCCACGGTGTCGATCCTGACGACGTACCGCATGAGGATGCCCGACACGGCGATCCCGAGCAGCAGGAAGAGGGCGAAGTAATCGGCGAAGAGGGAGATGTAGCGCACCTGCGGGTTCACCAGCCTTCTCAGCAGCAGGTACCCCAGGGCCCCCGCGAGGAGGACATCGGTCACGTACAGGCTCGGCGCGCCGATCTGGAAGAAGTTGTCCAGGCCCGCCAGCGCGTTGACGACCCCGGGAACGGGCTCCAGGAAGAACCTGAGATGCCGCAGGACGATGAACAGGAACGACCAGTGAAACAGGAGCGCTCCCAGCCAGAGGAGCCCGGCTTCCCCATACGCCAGCCGGGGCCCCTCGCGCAGCTCCGCCCTCGTGTTGCGGAACAGCGAGCGGAACAGGCCGATCTCCAGCGCCATCCGCCCGATCACCCCCAGCGTGGAGGAGGGGTTCTCGAGCCGGCTCGGCGTGATCCAGGGAAGCGATTTCTGCTGCCCGCACGTGGTGGGGATGCGGAACGGAACGGGCGAGCGCATCCACACGAGGATCCGGTAGCTCACCCCGAGGAGGAAGGTGAGGAAGGCGGCGTAGGGGATGATCATCCCGAAGAGGGGGCGCAAGCCCGCGACCTGCCCGCCGGCGAAGCCCAGCCCGGCGAGAGCCGACACCAGCACGAGGGAACCCAACGCGTTCACGGCCGCTCCCGCATCCGCTCCAGCAGGGACGTCCGGCGCCTGGCCTCGTCGGCCTTGATCCAGTACATCTGTTCCCGGCACCGCACGAACAGGTCGAAGGCGAGCAGGGCCATCTCGTCGATCCGGCCCTCCACGGCCGCCAGGGCCATTGCCCCCTCACCCTCCCCTGCCCCCCTGAGGGGGAGAGGAGACAGGTGAGGGGGGAGGTCCATCTGTTCGCGTATGACCTTTTTGAGCAGGAAGACGAAGGCGGTCGCCTGGCTGGGGGTGAAATCCTGCACGGCCCGGATCCTGACGATCCCGTCCAGAAGCGTCGAGAGCCTGCCGGCGTCCATGGCGCCGAGGAGCTCGTCGAAGAGCGCAGGCAACGCCTCCTTCAGGGTTTGGCCGACGGGATTTCGGAACGGATCCCCCTCCTGCGCCAGGAAGCGGGCGGTGCGCTCGGGGTAAGCCTCGAGCGTCCGCGCCAGCCACGCGCGGACGATGGCGTCCTTCCCGGCCGCCAGCGCCCCCGTCAACGGCGCCGACCCCACGCCCGCCCCGGTCATCAGGGGGCCCTACACGCAGCCGGTGGGCTTCGGCAGGCCCGCGATTTTGCAGGCCCCCTTGGCGGGCCCCGAGGGGAAGAGCGTGTAGATATACTTCAGCTCGAAGCCCGTGTCCTTCACCACTTTCCGGATCATGGGGGCGACGCCGAACTGGAGGTAGTAGTTGCGGATCATGTTGACCACCTTCCAGTGCTCGTCCGTCAGCTTCCGGAGCCCTTCCTGGTCGGCGAAGTACTGGGCCACCGTCTCGCTCCACAGCTCGGGGTTCTGGAGGAACCCGTCCTCATCCAGCTCCATCGTCTTGCCTTCGAAATCGACCGTTGGCATTCCTTTTCCTCCTTTGGCTCGAGGGACCCGGCCTACCAGTGGAAGCGCACCCCCGTGCGCGCCGACATGGGCCAGAGGACGTAGCCGTCCAGGAGCTTGTCGCCCACCGGCAGGCCGGCCTTCTGGAAGAACTTGTCCCAGCCGATCCGGGCGATCCAGTCGCCGATGCGCTCGTCCCTGCGGGCCCCCGCGACCCACGCTTCGACGATGCGCTTCACCGCCTCGACGACCTCAGGCCAGCGCGGCGGGTTGTTGGGAAGATAGGGGATCACGAACCTGGCGAAGGCCGGGCCGTTCCCCGAGTTCCCCGCTTTGCCCCCGACGACGATGGCCAGGCCGTCCGTCTCCGGGTCGCCGATGAGCATTCCCTGGCACTGGGCCGCGCAGGCCACGCAGTGGATGCAGCGCTCGGGGTCCACCTGGACGCTCTTCGGCGGCTTGGGCTTGATGGCCCCGGTCGGGCAGACGGAGACGATCAGCGGGATCTCGCACCGCGCCACCTCCTCGTCGATGACCCTCGGCAGGTCCCGGTGGATGCCGATGATCCCGATGTCGGCGGTGGAGCCCTCGCCGCACTGGTTCACGCAGCCGGAGATGGAGATCTTCAACTTCGCCGGGTACCGCTCCTTGAGGAAGTCCTCGTACAGCTCGTCGGAGATGGCCTTGGCCACCGCCGGGGCGTCGGTGGCGGCGAACTGGCAGTGGATCCAGCCGGTGCAGGAGACCGTGTTGCGGAACGTCCGGCCGGTGCCGCCCACGGGGAGGCCGAGCTCTCGGAGCCGCCCGATCAGCTCGTCGATCCGGGCCGGGTCCACGCCGACCAGCTCCAGGCTGTGGCGCCGGGTCAGGCGCAGGTGCCCCCCCGCGAATTCGTCGGCCACGTCCGCAATCCGCCGGGCCAGGGCCGTGGAGACCCGCGCGTTGGTCGGCATTCCGGCGCGCACGGTGTAGCACTCCTCGCCGCCCTCGGCCACGTGCTTCAGGACGCCGGGCCGCAGCTCTTCGTGCTCCACCCACTTGCCGTAGTTGCGAAGGACGACGGGCGGGAGGTTCTGCTCCAGCGGGGGCAGGCCGACGCCCGGCATCACTCGGCCTCCGCCCGCCCCGCGTGAAGCTCTCCGCTTCGAGCGCGGGCTTGGCCCGCGCAACCCTCCGGGGGTGGCTCGGAGGGGGGCGCCGCCCCCCTTCGATGCAGTTCCGCAGGCGTCCAGTGGTAAAAGGGGTTGACCCGAGGGGCCGCCATCTGCTGAGGGGTCGTCGGCACGCCGACCAGCCGGCAGAACTCGTCGATCCCGATCCGGTAGATGAAATCCCCCAGCCGCTCCTTGCGGCGGGCGTGCTCGTCGTAGACGTCCGTGATCTTGGCGCAGAGGTCGAAGACCTCCTTGAAATCCGGCGGAATGGCCGGCACGAAGGGGGCGATGACGAAGGGCTGAAGCGGCCCGTACTTGCCCCGCATCTTGCCGCCGGCCAGGACGGCCACGCCCCTGTCGCCGCCGGGGCGGAGCGCCGGGCATTTATTGATGCAGTACATGCAGCGGACGCAGGCCTCCGCGTCGATGGTGAGCCGCCGGCCGGCCCACTCCATGGCCCGAGCCGGGCACATGCGGGCGATATGAGTCATGTCGCCGCCCCTCTTGACCCAGGCGTCCAGCTTCGCCTCGTCGATCCGGGGCGGGTCCCGGAAGACGCCGACGATGGCGAGATCCCCTTTCTGCTGGGACCGGGTGCAGTCATTGGGGCATCCCGAGAGCTTGAACTTGATCTTGTGGGGAAAGCGGGGGAACTGGACGTCGTCCAGGAAGCGCGTGAAGTAGGCCTGGCGCATGGCCACCGAGTCCACCAGGACCATCTCGCACCGGGCCGGCCCGATGCACTCCTGGCAGTTGCGGTACGCGTCGCCGGTGGATCCCACGTCCAGCCCGGCGGCCACCAGCTCGTCAACCGTTGCCTTCAGCTCTTCCTTCGGCACCCCCAAGACCTCGATGTCGCAGGTGGTGGCGTGGAGGTGGAGGATGCCGTAGCCGTGGCGGTCCGCCACGTCGCAGAGGGCCCGGAGCGTCTTCGTCGAGTAAAAGGTCCCGCTGGGGCAGAAGGCGCGGACCAGGTTGGCCCCCTGGGCGATGTCAGGCCTCGCCGACTTTCGCATGAGGATCCCCGAGGCGACGCCGGGGATCGAGGTGTAGCCGCCGAACCCCCACTGGGTCTTTTTCTGGCGGAGGCCCTCCTCGTACATCTGGAGGTGATAGCGGGTCTGCTTGAGCTCCGTGACGTGGCTGGGCCACGGCCCCCGCTCCAGCTCGTCACAGAGCGGCGTCGGGGCCGGGCCCTCCGCCGCGGAGACCTCCAGAGGCGCTTCAGCCAGGAGCCCGGCCTCGGGCGGCGCCTCCACCTCCAGCCGGCGCTCCTCGAGCTTGGCGGTCTGGCTGAGGCAGCTCGGGCACAGGGTCTGTTTCTTCCTGAGGTACTGGTAGCGCTTCTGCTTCTGGGCGTCGGTCTCCAGCTGGTCGGCCCGGTATTGCTCGATGACAAAGCCGCACTTGGGGCACGCCAGCTGCACCATCAGCATCATCGCTCTCCTCTTCCTAGAGCCACGGGACGACCGGGTGCTGCTCCACCAGCTCCACGAAGCCCCCGTAGTCGATCACCCGCACTCCTTCGATCAGCCGCTCGATTCCCCGCGCTTTCACGTCGGCCTCGAGGACGTAGACCGGGTGCTGGGCCAGGGCCTCGCGCACCAGCCCCTGCACTCGGGTGCCCGCCGCGGCCGCGTACACCCCGTCCTCGTACAGCACGAGAGGTGTCCCGGCCGGGGCCACGCGCAGACAGCTCTCCAGGTTGCCGGACATGAAGGGCGACTTGTTCACGGTGAAGAGCATGAGTCTGCCTCGTCAGAACGGCAGGACCGCGTCCTGTTGCTCGAGGAGGCGGGCCATCCCTGCTCCATCCAGCAGCTCGGGCTTGATCACGAGGTCGTTGAGCGTCAGATTGCGGTCGGCCAGCGATTGCTCATCGACGTAGAAGCGCTCGATCTCGAAGTCGGGAAGGGCCGGGTAGGTCTTGGCGAGCGCCTTCACCCCCAGCAGGCGCGGGTCCTGGCCCTGAGTGATGGCGTAGACTCCGTCGTCCACGAAGGCCACGGCAACATCCACTTTCCCCTGCATCTTGTAGGCCCCCATGATCAGGAGCGTCTGAAGCCCTTCCCAGTTGTAGAGGGATCCGTAGGGGGCCTTGCGCATGAGGACCAGGACCTTCCTGGGGGGGGCGACCTCCCCGGCCCCCCCCACCTGCGGGCCGTGCTCCGACGGCTCTACTGCTTCCATACGCTGTCCAGGCCGCACGCGACGGAGGTCGTCTTGATGTCCTCGTCCCTGTGACAGGACTGGCAGACGGAGACGGCCTTGCCGACCCTGGCCATCCGGGTGAGGTCGTAGAGCTCGAGCTGGCCGTCCATCCCCTTCTTGCCGGGCTCGAACTCCATCGGCACCCGGTGTGTGAGCAGCGCGTACCTGTCGCCGGGAAGGGGCTGGATGTCGTGGTTCTCCCAGCCGGGAGAGTTCGCGGTCTCCGCGAGGACCTTCAGGCTCGCCGCATCCAGCAGCCAGGTGCGGTCCCTGCCGGAGATCAGCACGCGCGTGCCATCCGAGGTGTAGAAGCCCCTGAAGAGCGCGCTGGCCGTGGGGTCCCCCGTCAGGGTTGTCTCCCGGAGTACCTTGATCTCCCCGTTGACAAGGGATGGGGTGTCGAGAACGAACACCAGGTGCCGCCCCTCCTTCTCCCTCGGGAACTTCCCCGGGGCGTCGGCAAGACTCATCCAGAGCGCGAACTCCTTGCCGTCGGGCGAGTTGACCCCGTGCGCCCAGACGTAGTTCTTGGGAATCTTCGGGTGGTCGAAAAACACCCGGCGTTCCAGCTTCATCGTCTCCTTGTCCACGACGTCAACGAACCCTTCGTACCCCATCATGACGGGCAGGAACTTGTCCTTCGTCTGCCCCGAGCCGCAGTACATCGGCCCCTGAGCCGTCGTCCGCTGGCCTTTCAGGAACTTTGCGTCGGCGACCACCTTGCCCGTCGCCAGATCGATCTTCCCCGCGTGCATCGACTTGCCGTCGAGCACGAAGGCCGACCAGAACATCACGTTCTTCGCGTGGTCGATTCTCACGTCATGCGTTGGGTACGCCTTCTTGGCGACAGCCGCATCGCTGTGGAGCTTGATCCTGGTAAGCTTCACCACGGAGATCGGCTCGGCCTGTGACGGGTCGATCCTCACCTCGGCCTTCGCGATGTGCCCGCCCATGCCGGCGACGTAGACGGTCCCTTGGTACACTTTTTCGGCGCCCGGAAGGGCGCCGGCACCTATCAGCGAGATGAGGACGACCCCGATAAACAAGACGGGAATGATTGCCGTGACCTTCTTCACTCGGAGACGCACTGTGAGCCCTCCCCTGGATGCGAACCTGCGTACAGCCTCAGACCCTGCCGCTCGTATCACCTCCCCTCAGTCGCCGAATGTCACGAACCGGTCCGCCGCCAGGATGAACTCGGCCAGGTTTCCCAGCCCGGAAATCTTCACGTTGGGAACGGCGATCTCGGGGGTGATGCCGCGGTAGGTCGAATCGGTCACGCAGGCCACCAGCGGAATCCCCCGGGCCCCCAGCTCCGACCAGCGCTTGCCGATCACCCGCTCCCCGGGCGGATTCATGAACCGGTTCGCGTTGTACACGCCGTCCGTGTAGAAAAAGACCCCAGCGATCTCATGCCCCCGGGCAAGCGCCGCCTGGATGAACTCCCAGGCGCTGTCCGAGGCCTGGTGCTGATACGGCCCCTCCTGGACCATCACCCCGATCTTCATGGCACCCGGCTTAGCTCCCACCCCGCCGGGCGGCCGGCGCGATACGCGCGCGCCATGGCGACGAGGCCTTCCGCCCACCAGGGCGCACCGAGGGCGTGCAGGTGCGTGTATGCCGCCAGGACGTTTTCGACCACCAGCCCGTCCTTCCCCCCGTCGATCCCGCGGCCGCGCTCAAGGTGGTAGGCGAAGGCGGCGGCCCCCACGTTCGTCGCCCGCGAGTAATGAAACTCGTGACCGCGGAGCGCGGTCCCGATCGGGAAGAAAGGGTTCGCCCCGGCGACCCGCCCGCGGACGTAGCCGTGGCCCTGGATTCGCCCGGTCATCTCGATGTCGCATGGGAGCGCCCCCACCATGGAGGCCGACCGGCCGTTCCAGGTGATCCGCCGGGCCAGGTACATGAGACCGCCGCACTCGGCGTAGATCGGGAGGCCGTCGGCAACGGCACGGCGAATGTCGCGCCGCAGCCCGTCATTGGCTCCCAGGGCCTCCAGGAACATCTCGGGAAATCCGCCGCCCAAGTAGAGCCCGTCCACCTCCGGCAGCGAACTGTCCTCCAGGGTATTCAGCGAAACCAACTCGGCGCCGGCCTGACGGAGAGCCCTCAGGTTCTCGGGGTAGTAAAAGGTGAAGGCCCGATCCCGGGCCACGCCGAGACTCACGGAGGGAGCGGGGGTCGTGATCGGGGGTGCCGGCGCGAGGGGGAGCGGCGGGGCGCGACGGGCCAGGTCCAGCAGTCCATCCAGATCCACCGACGCCTCCACGGCCCGCCGGAGCTGGTCCACGACCGGCAGGAGGCCCGCCTCCTCGTCCCTCGGCACCAGCCCCAGGTGCCGGTCGGGGATGGTCAGGGACGCTCCCCGTGGAAGCGCGCCCAGCAGGGGAAGCCTCGTGTGGCGGGAGAGGGCGTCGGCCAGCTTAGCGCGGTGGCGGGGATTGGCGACCTGATTCAGGATCACCCCGGCGACATTCACGCCCGGCTGGAAATCCTGGAATCCCCGGACCAGGGCCGCCACGCTCTGGGTCATCCGGCTCGCATCGACGACGAGGACGACGGGGGCCTGGAGCAGCCTGGCCAGCTGGGCGGTGCTGTTCGTCCCCTCGCCGTCCAGGCCGTCGTAGAGCCCGTGGGCGCCTTCGATGAGGGCCAGATCGGCCGACTGGCAGGCCCGGCCGAAGCCGGCCAGGAGCGCCCCGCCATCCACCAGGAAGAGATCCAGGTTCCGGCACGGGCGCCCGGCGGCCTCGCCGAGCCACCCCGGGTCGATGTAGTCGGGTCCCTTCTTGAACGGCTGGACGCGGAGGCCGCGCCCGGCGAACGCCGCGGCGAGCCCCAGGCAGAGCGTCGTCTTCCCCGAGCGCCCGTGAGGAGCGGAGACGACGAGGCGGGGGATGTCTATCACCTAAATCTCAGTGACCTTGATGGCCCCGGTGGGACAGACCTCCACGCAGACCATACAGCCGAGGCAGTCTGCCGTGGCCCCGCTCACCACGCATTTCTTCTTGCCCTCGAGCTCCTCGGTCGAGAGGATCGTCACCGGGCATCCCTCGACGCACGCGGCGTTCCCGTCACAGACCGACGAATCAATGGCGACGATGTACACTGGCGCTCCCCCCGGCGCCCCTCTCAGGGCCCCTTTTTGACGTAAAAGATGAAGCGATCCGCTTCGTCCCGGCTCGCGAGGAGCGTGTGGTTGGTGCGCTGGCAGAAGGCGGGAACGTCGTCCTTGGAGCCGCTATCGGTGCCGATCAGTTCGATGATCTGCCCCGGCTGCATGCGGGCGAGGGCCTTGGAGAGTTTCAGGATCGGCAACGGGCAGGCCAGACCTGTGCAATCCAGCGTCACATCGGCGGTGAGTTGCGTCATGGAAGTTCCCCGCTCCCCTCCCCGGCGGCAACGGTCCGCCACGCGGAGGGTCCCCCCCCGGAATCCGGAGCTGACAGACCCAATAGACCCCTCAACTCTTTTGAGTGACTTTTGTCCCAGACGATGGCGGGGGTCAATGGTCCGGATGCATCAATTTCCTGCGTCGAGTGACCCAAAGACGGAGGATTCCCGCCGCGTGGGCGCCCCCGCGGACCCGCGCCGTGGTAGACTGCTCTCCGGACCTTCGTCGAAGGGTTTTTCTTGATGGCACCGTTCATCTCCGTCATCATTCCCAATCGAAATGGGGTGGCCACGATCGACAAATGCCTCGCCGCCGTCTTTTCCTCCGGGTATCCAGACTTCGAGGTGATCGTGGTGGACGACGGGTCTGAGGACAATTCGGTGGCGGTCATAAGAACATTCCCCTGCGAGCTCCTCCGGCTCGAGAAGCACTCCGGCGCCGCGAGGGCGAGAAATGTCGGCGCAGCGCACAGCAAAGGCGAGGCCCTTTTCTTTACGGATGCCGATTGTCTCCTCCAGGAGGACACCCTCTCCATCGCCAGCAAGACCCTCGCCGGCGAAGGCCCCACGACAGTGGTGGGCGGCACCTACACACGGACGCCGTATGACAAGAGGTTCTTCAGCCGCTTCCAGTCGGTATTCATCCACTACTCGGAGACCAAGAACGCGGACCATCCGGATTACGTCGCCACCCACGCCATGGTCATTGATGCCCGGACCTTCCGGAAGAACAACGGCTTCGCCGAGGCGTTCCTCCCGATCCTGGAAGACGTGGAGTTCAGCCACCGGTTACGGCGGGCAGGATACACCCTGGTGGTGCACCCCGAGCTCCAGGTGCAACACGTCTTTAACTACTCGTTCCTGGGGTCCCTTCGGAACGCCGTGAAAAAATCCCTGTACTGGACCATCTACTCCCTGGGAAACGGGGATTTGCTTGCCGACTCCGGAGCCGCGTCGCTCCAGCTCAAGCTCAACGTCGGAGCATATGTTCTGAGCGCGCTGCTCCTTCTGCTCGCGTTCCCGATCGGACGACCATTCCTTCTGCCGTTGATTCCAGGGGTTATCCTTTTCAATCTGGTCCTGAACCGGGGGCTGATCCGGGCCCTCTACCGCACCGGGGGAGCCGTCTTTGCCGCCGGCGCGACCCTGTACTATGTCATGGTGTATCCTCTGGCGGTCGGCACCGGCGCCCTCCTCGGCGCCCTGAGATATTTGGCGATGCCGAAGCGAGCACGACCGGCATAATCATGTATTCCCCGCTCCGCCACATCGGTTCGATCCTCTGGAAGCGGACGCCCATCCAGCTCACCTTCTTCGTGACCAGAAGGTGCAACCTCGGGTGCCCCTTCTGCTTTTATCTCAGAAGCGTCGGGGAGACCGGGGCTCCCACGCCCGAGCTGGCGCTGCACGAAATCGAGCGGATCTCCCGCTCCCTGGGCACTCTGCTCTGGCTTGCTTTTTCCGGGGGCGAGATCTTCCTCAGGAACGATCTCGTCGAGATCAGCCGGATCTTCTACGACCACAACAAGCCGGTGGTCATACTCTACCCCACCAACGGCCAGCTTCCCGACATCATACGAGACGGCGTCGAGCGAATCCTCACGCACTGCAAGAAGAGCGTCATCGTCGTCAAACTCTCACTGGACGGGCTGAATGGGGCCCACGACGCCCTCCGGAATCGACCCGGCTGCTTTGAGAAAACCATGGAGACCTATCACGGCCTCGGCGAACTCCTCGGCCGGTACCCCCACTTCGAACTCGGCATCAATACCCTCCTGTGTTCGGAGAACCAGGACGAGATGGAGGGGATCATCGACTTTGTCCGCAGCCTCAAGCACGTCACCACCCACACCATCTCCCTCGTTCGCGGGAACCTCCTGGACGAGCGTTATAAGAACGTGGACGCCAAGAATTACGCGCGCGCGATCCAGCGGCTCGAGGACGGTCTGAAAAGGAGGGGATCCCCGCGCTATCGTTTCAGGGGCGGACGCCTCAAGGCCGCCCAGGATGTCGTGCAGCGCCGCCTGATCCACCACACCCTGCTCGCGCAGGAACGGCTCATGCCCTGTTATGCCGGCCGGTTGAATCTCGTCCTCACGGAGACCGGAGAGGTGCATCCCTGCGAGATGCTCACCGCGAGTTTTGGAAACGTCAGAGAGTATGACTACGACCTGGGGCGGATCATCCGAACGGAAAAGGCCCGGAAGATCAGGGAGTCGATTCAGAGCGGCCAGTGCTACTGCACCCACGAATGCTACTTCATCACGAACATCCTATTTAATCCGAGGTGGTACGCCAGCCTGGTCCAGGAATACCTGCGTTTGTAGTCTCTCCTTCCGGGGCTCGAACACATCCCGTCTCGCCCAGAGCCAGAAGAGGCTTTTCATCCCCTTCGCCGCTGCGGCCAGATCGTGGAACGTCCTGAGCCCAAGGAGCCTTCTCAGCCAGAATGAAGGCCTGGAATAGAAGCGTCTCAACGCCATCCGCCGGAGCGTGAAGATCTCCCTTCTTGTCATGGTGTAGGGGACAAATGCCGCGCCCTGATAGGTGTAGTCCGTCAGGTCTTCAGAGATTCTGCCGTAGCGTTCGTGCTGATCGTACAGGTCGGTTCCCGGAAATGGCGTGAGGGCGTGGAAGTTTGCCATATCGGGGTCGAGCTCCAAGGCGAACTCGATGGTCCGCAGCCCCTCCTCAAAGGTCTCCCCGGGTAGGCCGCAGATGAAGGGCGTGCTGACCGTGAGGCCGACCTCCTTCGCCGCCCTCACCGCCCGGCGGGTCTGCTCGAGCGTGATCCCTTTCCGGATCGCGTTCAGGTTCTTCTGGACGCCGCTTTCGGCGCCCAAGAGGATCGCCCAGCACCCCGCCTCCCTGAAGGCGCGCAGCAAGGGTGTATCCACCTGATTCACGCAGGCCGAGGCAAACCAGGCGAAGTCGAGCCGGCGCGCTTTGATCTCCCGGGCGATGTGCATCGCCCGGTCGTAATCGGCAGCGAACGTATCATCAATGAATTTTATCTCCCGGTAACCCTGCGCGAGACAGAGCTCGATCTCCCTCAAGACATTCCCGACGGTGCGGTAGCGGATCCCCCGGACGCCGCTCGTTCTCTCCCTGTCCATCTGGAAGCAGAAGATGCACCTCCGATCGCATCCCCTGGCGGTGATCATGACGGCCACCGGCCGTCTCCTGTACGTCCCCGGGGGAGGGACATACCGATTCGCATCGCCCAGGAGTTCTCTGGCGGGAAACGGAACAGAATCGAGATCGGCGATGAACGGCCTCGGGGGATTCTCAATAATGTCCCCACCGTCCTTGAAAATGACTCCTTGCACCCCCGCGAGGTTTTTCCCGCGCTGGAGCCTGTCGACCAGTTCGACCACCGACCATTCGCCCTCACCGGTCACCACCGCATCCAGGCTTCCGCCTCCCCGGCTCAAGCACCCCCCCCGGACCGCGATGGGATAGGGCCCTCCGACACAGGTGAATATTTCCCGATCAAGCCGCTTGATATCGTCGGCCGTCTCCCTGGCTTTCGGCCAGCCAAAGGCGGTTGAATAGATACCCACGAAGCCCGGGCGCCATTCCTTGACCGCCGCCAATATCTCCTCATGGGTCATAAAGGCCCCGTTCAAAAACTTCACCGCGTGTCCGGCCTGGAGGAGGCACGACGCGACGTAGAGGGTCCCGAGGGGCTGCCAGTAATTGATCTGCGAGCTGGTGGTCTTCGGCGAGAAGATCTCCCCCGGGACCCACGCGGGGATGATCAACGCACACTTCATCCCGTTCCCCCTGCAAGGATCAATGGACTCGCGATGCGGTCCCGGGCGAGCGGCAGGACGATCATTCTGTTTCGTCGTCCCGGCTCGAGGTCGCTTCAGAACTTCCGGCGGACCCGCCGTAGCCGCCGGCCGCTGCCTTCGATCCTCCCCGGCTGGCGCCGTACCCTCCACCGGCCGCCGTCACTTCGGCAGGAGGAGGCTTCACGCCGGTCAGAGCCGATACGCTGTAACCGATCAAGAAGCTTATCCATGCCACAACGACAAGAAGGACGAACCACAGGCGCGTGTTCATGCGAGGCTTTCTTAACCCGATTCTGTCTTTTTAATTTTCCACCTATACGTGCCCTTCTCCATGATCCGCTCGATGATATCGTCGCCCATCGTATCGCACATCGCGGCGATCGATTCCGCGGAAGAGGGATTGTCGAACACCACCTCCAGGACGTCGCCTTCCCGCATTTTCTCAAGGGCCTTCTTCGTGTAGAGCTGAGGATGCGGGCAGACATATCCGGTGACGTCCAGGAAAAAATCGCCCTCCGCCTTTTTTTCGAACTTCATCGCCATGGCAGATCCTTCCTTACCGCTGTGTTTGCGGCTCCATCTCGAATGCCGCCTCCTTGGCCATCTTCCGCTCGGTCCACCAGCTGAGGAATTTCACCCCCGGGTAGGCGCCGGCGATCATCCCGATGCCGAACAGCCAGCCCGACACATCGCCCTCGGACACACGGACGAAGAAGGCCCCGATATTGCAGCCGAGACCGAGCCGGGAGCCGATTCCCATCAACGCCCCGCCGAGAATGGCCCACATGGCGAGCTCCCTCGTGGGAGCCTTCCACTTGAATTCGTTGTGGAGGAGCGCCATCACGGCGGCGCCGCCGATCAGGGCGAGGGACATCCAGTCCGCCGGGTTGATGAGGGGGTTGGGGATGCCGTTGTTGAGCCCGAAGAAGACGTTATCCATGTTGTCCCAGCCCAGCCTGTTGAAGACCCAGCCCACCCACTGGGCCTCCTGAGTCGTCACGTACCAGTAGCCGGGATCGAACACCGTTCCCTTGGCCGAGATGCCGAATGTGAAGCCCATCCGGGTCATCAGCTCGCCGAAGTTCTGCACCCCGAACTTGACCTGGAGCCCCTTCATCACGAGCATATGAAGGCCGGCGGCGATCCCCAGGAAGAGTCCCGCCACGGCCGTCCTGTTCGAAGCCACGATCATGCTCCAGTAGCCGGCCAGCTCCGTCGCGATGCCCCTCCTGGCCTGCCCCGCCTTCATCCGTTTCTTCAAGAACGGCCTTCTCGCCCACGTGATGTAGATCCAGGTCAGGATGAATGCCGCCGGCACCGCGATGCCGAGGAGCAGGTTCCCCACGTACGCGGCCAGGAAGGGGTTGGAGATCCTCACCAGCTCCCCGAACGTCGTCACGGGCTGGTCCCACACATACCCGGCCAGATACTGGTCCATCCAGCCGTCCGCGACGTTGATCTTCGCCGGAAGGTCCTTGGCCATGGCCGAGTCGTACCAGGAGCGCGGCACCAGCCTGTTGAACCACCCCCCGATATCCACGATGATCGCCTGAGTCACGCTGATAGAGACGACCACCAGCATGGCGGACCCGTTGCCCTCTCCGCTCTTATACAGGGAACCCGACGCGCAGCCCCCGGCGAACACCATCCCCACGCCGAAGATGAGGCCGGCAATCACCGAGTGAACCCCGTAGGGAGCGGCATGGAACGTGCTCATCCCGGTCGCCGTGACGAAGGCAGAGACAAAACCGAACAAGACCATTGCGATCATGATCCCGACGGCCATCCTCGGCACCCCGACGGCGAACAGATCTCTGAAGGCCGACGAGAAGCAAAACCTCCCGTACTGAAGGCACATCCCGTAAATAAAGCCAAACCACAAATACGCCGAGAGATAAATGTAGTACTCGTTCCACAGATACGTCGCGACGCTGACCAGGGTGAGGAAGCCGACAATGATAAACACCCAGACCTGATTTCTCTTTTCCACGGCCTCCATTTCAATCCGCCCTCCCGGTCGGCGCCTTCGGCACCGGCTGGTAGATCCTCACGAAGGTCCTGTACTGAAACCACTCGTCTGACGCCTGAAAGGCCTTCGACAGGCGGTACTCTCTGATTTTCCGCTCGACCGGATCCGGCAAGGATTGATCGGTGTGGGCGAGGATGACCACCACGGCCCCCGTCCCGTTTGGACCCGCGGCCCGTGAACTGTAGTAGGTCGGGTTCCGATACTCCCACGTGAACCGCAAGGGCGACCTCTCGATTTCCTCCCGCGGCGGCGACCAGCGTGGCTGGTCATGGTAGACGATTCGCTTGCGGGTGAATAGATCGAGCAGCGGAACGGACACGGCCGGATTCACCGCCGAGTGCGCCTGGGGGAGGGCGAAGACCTCCACGGTCTCCGCGTCAATCGAGTTCAAATACTCGCCCGCGTTCATCACGTTTACCGCGCTGATGTTCGTCAAGTACGGCAAATACCCGAAGACGGCGACCACGAGTGACGAGGCGATGATCCCGCACGTCGTGAATCTTCTGATCTCGGCGCTCCTGATTTCCCGCAGGCCGTAGGATGCCATCAGGGCCAGCATCGGAAACGCCACGAGGAGGTACCTGATCCGCTCGATCCGCAGCAGCACGACCAGGACCAAGAGCCAGCCGACGATCGCGTACTTCCAGTCCTTTTTCCAGAACGCAACCAGGACGGAATACAGCGCTGCGACGCTGATGAAGGGGTGGATCTGAAAGAGGAATGTCGAGGCGAAGCTCTCCCGCCACCGCGTTAAGCCCGGCGCTTGATACGTCTGGAGCAGCCCGAGCTGCCCGACGATCACGTCATACTTCCAGAGCCCCACAGCCCCTACGAGGACCACGGGAACCAGGACGATCCCGGCGGCCCGCAGCAGGAGTCTCCCCGGGTCCTTCCACACGTGGACCAGCAAGATGATCGGAACCACGGTGAGCAACGGCCACGTCGAATATTTCGATAACAAGGCGCACGTGAGCGCCGCGGACGACACGGTCGTCCACCCCGCTCCTCCTTCTCTGAGGGCTTTGATGGCGGTGAACGTCGCGAGCGTAACGAAAAACATCGTGGGGACGTCAACCAGCATCAGCGGCACTTGCGTGAGCAGGTAGGGCATCCCCAGAAGAAGCGCCCCCGCGCGGAAACCGACGCCTTCGTCCCACAAGGTCTTCCCGATCAGGTAGGTGAGCACAACCGTCCCGGAAAAGAGGAGCGTGGTAAAGACTTGGACCCCAACCCGCGTCTCTCCCCAGAGGGCGAACATCACGCCGTAGAGAAAGGGGATGAGCGGCAGATCCGTCCACGCCGGAATCTCCCTGCCCCAGCCGTGGAGGAAATACGCGACCCCGTACAGTTCGAGATGCTTGGCCTGCGTGAAATATCTCGCGGCATCCACGATCACCTCGGGCTCGCTCCAGAACCCCGCCGCCGTGAGAAAAGAGGAGAGGAACAGGACGCCGCCCAGGTGGCGCCCCGGCAGCGACACCTTCGACACCGCGAACGCACACACCAGGCCGATCCCCAGCATCCCCGCGATTTTGGGCCCATCGGCGGCGGCAAATACCCATTGCCAGCTCGTCAGCCGGTTGTCATCGATCCCGCGGATGACGAACAGCGTGAGAAATGCCGCCACGAACAGCAGCGAAATCAGCCATACGATGGCCGGATCCGTATTTTCGCCCTCGGACGCACGACCGCCCCTCGTTTCGGGTGGGAGCAACTGTTTCACCACGCGATGACTCTGTCGTGAGCGCAGATCTCGGCAACGATCCGCTCGTAGGGAACTTCTCGTTCTGAGAGATCGATGACCGTCACCTCATGCTCCCTGGAATGCAGATCGATGATCTGACCGCAGAGCTTCTCCGGTCCGTCCCTCAGGAGAAAGAGAACCCTCATCACCCAATCGCTCCCGCTACAGGACGATCATCCGGTCAGCGCCATGGACCATCACCGCGTGATGATACTGGCTCCCGCAGACGATCTCTTTGGGCAGCCCCACCGTCCGAACGTGATGCCCCTTGGCGCTGTGCTCACAGACGCTCATGGCAACGCCAGGCAGCTTGCACAGATCGGTATAGGAAGGGTCTTCGACCAAGCGCGTGCCTTCGTCCATGGCGAAGAGGGTCACTTCATGCCCGCTCGAAACGGCAGCTCGTGTCAGCCCGACAATATCGTGAAGATGTCTATCCGTGTTGACGAGTATTCCCAGCTTCACGCCGTTGTCCCTTCTCCCTCATCGACCGGGACGGAGGCTCAGTAGGGCAACACGTGATCGTACTGAAGCAATTTCTGGGCGAGCTCCACGGTCGAAAGACATTCCATTCCTTCGTTCTCCCGGCAATTCGTATAGATCGTCATCTCGAACTCTTTCATCGTCTCCAGATGCAGCAGGTTTTCCTCGGTCGGCTCCAGCTTTCTGTCCAGCACGTACACATCGACCGCGTCGTCCAGGAGCAGTAAGCCGAGAGACATCCTGAGCGCCTCGCCCTGTCTGTCCCTGACGAGCACGGCAACCCTCTTCTGTGCCATTCCCCCTCCAGTGGCTCTCAGAAGTACATCACGCGGTCCGCCTCCAGGCAGCGATCGAGCACGCCGGCGACCCCCACCACCCGGACCCCTTCGATCAGCTCCGCTTCCACCATCTTTTCCAGGCCCATGGCGTGCGCGCACGCCAGAAGCTCCACGCCCGCCTCCCGGGCCTGGTCGAGCCAGGTCTTGAGCGTCACCCCGCTCCCGGGCTCCAGCTCCACCTGTTCCGCCGCTCCCCTGCGGAGCTGGGTGACGCCCTCCATGCTGAACCAGACGGCCACCTCCATGTCCATGGCGGCGGCCGTCAGCGCGAAGAAGAGGGGCGCGTACGTCCGGCGCGGCTCACCGACCCCGTGCGTCTGCAAGATGAGCAGGCGCTTTCCCGCCATCCCGGCGTCACCGCTTTCGCGTAAGCTCGTCCACCTGCCGCTCCAGGTCGTCGATCCTCCGGAGCGCCGCGTTCACCTTGACGAAGTCGTAGTAGCTCGCGTTCTCGACCGGAAGGTCCGGGCGGCTCCCCCACACGATCCAGGAGTCGTCATAGTTCCGGATCTTCTCGAAGCCCAGCGACCTCAGGGCCACGTAGGTCAGCGTCGAGCGGGTACCGGTCTGGCAGTAGGCGACGACCTCCTTCTTGGGGTCCAGGCCCTTGTAGATCTCTCGGAGGGCCTTGTCGTCCTTCAGGGCCATGCCGTCGCGGCCCGTCACTTTCTTGTCGGCCAGCTTCTTCGCCGCCTCCGGGTCGGCCCAGTTCTGCTCGAAGGGGATCAGAATGGCCCCGGGGACGTGCCCGCCCCTCAGGGCGCGGATATCATCTCCGGCGAACTCTTTGGGGGTCCGGGAATCGACGATCTGGACGTTGGCGTTTTTCAAGTTCGCCTTCACGTACTCCGTCGAGGCGTAGCGGTCCGCCCGCACCTTGGCCACGAACTTGGCCGCCGGGAGTTTCTGCTCCTGGGTCGCCAGGGGCTGCTTGGCGGCTTTCCAGTCGTCGATCCCTCCCCAGTAGGCCCGAACCTTCTCGGCCCCCAGGTACTCCAGGATCCAGAATGGGACCGTCATGCCGGTGTCGCCCTTGGCTCCGTACACGATGATCTCCTGGTCCCGGCTGATCCCCGCTTCACCGAGGATCTTCTCCAGGGTCTTCACCGGAAGCACCCGCGCGTCCACGTCCCTCAGGACCACGGCCGCCCCCCTGCCGCCGAGGTTGATGGCGCCGGGAATGTGCCCCTCGCCGTATGCCTTTCCCCCGCGGGCATCGAGAAGGACCACCCCCGCCTTGTCCTTCTGCTTGGCCACATAGGCGGTGTCCACGATCACCTCGGCCCCGAAGGCCGAGCTGGCCAGGGACAAGACGAGTACCAGACCGATCCAGATTCCTGTCGTCCTGCGCTGATTCATGATGCTTCCCTCCTCGTGTTAAGGCTCCCCCACCTCACGTGACCAGCCCGACCACCGGCTTTGTGAAGCACTCCCACCGGCCCCTCTGCGGATCGTACCGGGAGTTGGCGAAGACCCGCCAGTTCCCGTCGTCCAGCTTGGGGAAATCGGAGCGGTAGTAGTAGCCCGGGTACCGGGTCTCCTGCCGGAAGAGGATGTGGCGCAGGTGCGCCTCGGCCGCCCAGATCCGGTGGTAGTTCTCCCAGCAGCGCATCAGCTCGTGCAGATCTTTCGCCGCGAGCTTCGCCGAGTCCTCCTTGAGCATGGTGAGGAGCTCGAGGCCGTGGGTGAGCGATGCTTCGCCGGTCGTGTAGCCGGTGGTGATCCCCGCCACATACTCGTCCATGATCTTGTTGAGCCGGAACATCAGCATCTTGGGGCGGACGTAGTGGGGGTTGATGGCCGGGTCCGTGGTGACCGACCGGTACTTCTCGAAGGTCGCCAGCGGCCGGTAGATCTCCGCTGCCAGCTCGTCGGCGCTCTGGGCCACGCACGGCGCAAAGTCGGCGTGATCCCCGATGAAGCGGACGGCCGCCTTGGCGGCGATCCGCCCCTCGGCGTGGGAGCCGGAAGAGAACTTGTGTCCCGAGGCGCCGACACCATCCCCGGCGGTGAAGAGCCCCTGGACGGTCGTCATCCGGTTGTACCCCCACCGGTATTCGGGGGGCGCGAAGTCCTCGGGGCCGCTGACCCAGGCCCCGGCGCAGCCGGCGTGGGAGCCCATGAGGTAGGGCTCGGCGGGTATGATCTCCGACGGCTTTTCCTCCGGCGCGACGTTCATGCTGGCCCAGAGGCCGGCCTGGGTGATCGTCATGTCGAGGAAATCCTCCCAGGCCTCGGCCTCGAGCTCCTTGACCTGCTTGGGGTCCATCTTGGCCGCCAGCTCCTTCATGGCCGTCGGCGTGTCCATGAAAATCGGCCCCCGCCCCTGCCGCATCTCCTCCATCATCAGGTGGTTCCGGAGGCAGGTCGGAGTGATGGCGGCGCTCCCGTAGGGGTCGTACTCCTTGAGATGCGCCTTGTTCTTGAGCACGTAGTCCTCGCCCAGGGCGTTCAGGGCCTTGGCCTTGAAGAGGAGGAACCACGCGCCCACGGGACCATAACCGTCCTTGAACCGCGCGGGCACGAACCGGTTCTCCATCATGGTCATCTCGGCGCCGCCCTGGAGCAGCATGGCGTAGGTGGAGCCGGAGTTCCACGGCGGGTACCAGGTGCGCCCCAGCCCCTCACCGGTCGAGCGCGGCCGGAAGACGTGGACGGCGCCCCCGCAGGCCACCAGGACCGCCTTCGCCCGGAAGATGTAGATCTTGTTCTCCCTCACGCTGAAGCCCACGGCCCCCGCGACGCGGTTCGCCTCCTTGCCGTCGAGGAGGAGCTTGACCACGAAGACGCGCTCGTAGATGTTCTCGGCCCCCAGTGCCTTCTTGGCGGCTTCGGCCACGATTACCTTGTAGCTCTCGCCGCTGATCATGATCTGCCAGCGGCCCGACCGGACCGGCTTGCCCCCCTCGGCCAGGGGCTTGCCCTCGTCGCCGTGCTGCTTCCAGATCGGCAGCCCCCACTTCTCGAAGAGGTGGACGGAGTCGTCCACGTGGCGGCCCAGGTCGTAGACCAAGTCCTCCCGGATGATCCCCATCAGGTCGGTGCGGACGTACCGCACGTAGTCCTCGGGCGTGTTCTCCCCGAGGTACGTGTTGACGGCGGAGAGCCCCATGGCGACCGCCCCGCTCCGGTCCATGGCGGCCTTGTCCACCAGGGTGATCTTCATCTCCGCGGGCGCCCACCGGCGCGCCTCCACCGCGGCCCCGCAGGCCGCCATCCCGCCGCCCACGATCAGGAGGTCGGTCGAGACCTCCACCACTTCCGGCTTCCCGTTCGTCGCCATGTCTCTCCCCTCCTCTACCGGGTCGGGACGGGAAGCGTCTTGCCCGCCTCGGTGAAGAAGTTCGGGGAGGCGAGGTCCCCGGGCGATCCCGCCGGGGCGCCGTCGTAGGGCTCGATAGACCCCTCAGCGCTCGTGCGGGTCTTGAACTTGAACCGCTTGAGCCGCCCGTCCCTGAATTTGATGGTCCACATGATGGAATCCGACCCTCTGAGGGGGATGACGCTGGCCCCCAGCGGGGCGAAGTCGGCGTAGTGCCTGACCTCGATTGCCTGCTGGGGGCAGATCTTGACGCAGCTGAAGCACTCCCAGCAGAGCTCGGGCTCCTGGTTGAAGGCCTTCATGATCTCCTTGTTCAGCGCCATGAGGTCGTTGGGGCAGATGTACTGGCAGGCCGTCCGCGCCTGCCCCTTACACCCGTCACACTTCTCGGCGTACACGAAGCTCGGCATGGCTCACCTCACCCTGGTTTGGGTCCGAATCTCATGCGGGGGATCAACCGCCCCGCCCTGCCTGAAGGACCCGGCGGACCCGTCGAGTCTATTGACTCAAGAGGAAAACTCCTCCCCCTCGATAGTCAATAGAACAGGCGGACCGTTTTCCCGGGTCATTTGCCTTATGGGGCCGCGGCTTTTCGGGAGCCGGGAGTGGGCAGGGGTCACGGTCGAGGGCGGCCGAGGGGCGGAGGGCCTCGGCCCTCCGGGGGCTCATTGATGACCGGGTGCTCTACCGGGTTGACGAGGGGGTGGTTACGGTCATGCGGGCCATCAACCGAAAAGACCTGGAACGAACCGATACAGTGGGGACTCGCTCTGCGCGAGTCTGCTACGGTTGGCTTACTGGGACCCTACTGGACAGGAAGCGCGTCGGTTTCCACGACGCGAACAGCCGTTCGCATGCCTATCGCTCGGCCGGGGTGAATTCGACATAGTCGCGGATCCCGTTCCGTGAGGCCTACGGCCACAGGGAGGTGGGGATGAGCGCGAGGTCTAGAAAGGGTGGAGGGTTGACGGGCTGCGGTCCAGAGGCTCGCAGGGCCAGGGAGTACCCCTCGGGCCCGAGGACAAACGCCTCGACCATGCGGGCTTCCGGGTCCACGAGCCAGAAGAAGGGGACGCCGTGACGAGCGTAGAGCTGATGCTTGGTGCTCCGGTCGATCAGCGTCGTTGAGGGCGAAATGATCTCGACTGCAAGAGTCGGCGCGCCCTCAACCCCGCGGTCGCTGATCGCGCCAAGCCGTTCTGGCTCCAGATAGACAATATCAGGCTGGACGATCGAGGTCTCGCTGAGGACGACGTCAAGAGGAGCGTACAGCACGATGCCGATCCCCCGGGCGCGTACATGCGCGTCAAGAACTCTGAACAGGTTGGCGCTGATCATCTGGTGCCGGGGACTGGGTGCAGGCGTCACGGAGAGCTCCCCATCATGGATCTCGTACCTGCGGCCGTCGGCCGGCAGGGCCTCGTACTCTTTGTAGGTCAGCACCACGCGACGGGTTGCCATCGAGCTGGCTCCTCGCCACGATTGTACGGGCTCGGAGGGGCCGCGTCAAACAACACTGTTTGCCCCAGATCGCTGCGTCTTTGCTCTCGGGTGTGGACGAGCCACGCTTCGCGATGGATGTGGGTCGCCGACAACCTGCCGGTGGTATCGAGCACCGCGCTCATGCACGGGCGCGCCGCTTCGCGTGGGCGCGCGGGACGCATAAAATGCGAACGCTACCATGGATAGTGCTTCACCAGAGCAGGCGATGCCGTAGCACAATCACCCCGTACGAAGGTGCGGGGTATGCAACGAGCATTCACAACCGTTATTTTCAGCGTCATCAGCGGGCTCATCATTGCTGGGATTACTTGGGCGGTCGCTGAATTTGCGGGGCGGGGAGCTATGGAGACCTTAGCCCGAAGTATGCATGAACGCGAGCGCCGCCTCGCAGGCGCCCCCCTCACCCTGCCCTCTCCCCCTCCGGGGGCGAGGGTGCCAAAATCTCTCCCTCTCCCTCGTGAGGGAGAGGGTGAAGCCCCTTATCGGACGGGCCGGCCCGGGGGGATTCCCCCGGGGCACCGCCGTCGGAACAGCGCACGGGCCTGCGGCTGGACCCAAAGTTTCTTAGACGCGTGACGGCCGCCCGAGCCCAAGCGCGACGTCGGCAAGACCCGGTCAGCGCGGGTCATCCCGGCGCCCAGTGACGCCCCAGACCAGCTGCTTCAAGGGATCAGGCTCACTCTTCCGAAATCCGCTGAACCCAACAAACACTGCAGCCGACTTGATGCTTTTAATCTGCTCCCCAAGCGCCTTTTGCCATGGCAAACCCGGCCGAAGTTCCCACTCATCCAGCCAGGGAAGGATACCTGTCGCCTTTAACTGGTCGCCGATTCTCTTCACAACCGGTTTGTCGACACTGTTGTGGCGGCGGACCTGAACCACGTCCTTGGCCGAGATCCGCTTCACGTGGATGTCGGCAACGGCCTTGATCTTCTCCTCCAAAGACACGAAGGAGCGCAATGAGCCTCCCATCCGGGGAAGCCGATCTTCCTCGTGATCACCGGGGGCCACGTCAAGGACCGGTGGCTCCGACACGCGGGCCTCGGTCCAGCCGATCCGCGCGATGGTGGACTACGGCCGGCGCCGGCAGCGCACGCGTCGCGAAGAGGCTTAGGAGAGGTGGCCGAGCACGCCCAGGGCAGCGTCCTCGCCCGAGCGGACGCAGTCGGAGATCCCCACACCGCGGTAGGCGCTCCCCGCCAGCGCCAGCCCTCGATGCTCCACGAGCCGCCGTTCAATCGCCGCCACGGTGTCTCCATGCCCCACCAGGTACTGCGCCATCGAGGCCGGGTAGCGGGAGAGGCGGGTGAGGAGCGGCGGTCCCGTGACGCCGAGCAGCGCGCCCAGTTGAGCCCGCACGATCGAGACCATGCGCCCGTCGTCCTCCCGGAGGATCCTCTCGTCCAGCGCCCCGCCCAGAAAGACGCGCAGCAGGACGTGCCCCGCCGGCGCCCGCCCGGGATACTTCACGCTCGAGAACGTGCCGGCCAGGATCGGCCGCCGCTCGATCCGCGGCACGACGAAGCCGAAGCCGTCGAGCGGATGGGCAATCTGAGCCCGGCGGTAGGCGAGCGTGACCGTGGCTGACGAGGCGTAGGGGATCGTTTCGAGGAGATGACCCAAGCCGGGGTCGAGGGAGCGGATCATGCGCGCGGCCTGGTGGCCTTCGGCCGCGACGACGACGCCGTCGGCGTCGAGCGCGCTCCCGTCCGCCAGGCTCACCCGCCAGCCGGCCGCGACGCGGTGGAGCCCAACAACCTTTTCCTTGAGTCTGACCGAGCCCGACGGGAGACGATCCGCAAGCGCCCGCACGAACTCCTCCATCCCCCCGGCGAAGGTCACAAAGAGGCTCCAGCGCGCCCCGCTGACGCCGGTCGCCGTCGCGGGCGCCCGGCGGGCCGCGCGCCAGAGCGCCAGGATGAGGCTCCGCTGGGCCTGCTCCAGCTCGAGGAACCGCGGCATGGTCGCGGCGAGACTCAGACTGTCGGGGTCGGCGGTGTAGATCCCGGCGACCAACGGCTGGGCGACTCGCTCGAGCGCCTCCCGGCCAAACCGGCGACGGACGAACGCTCCCAGGCTCTCATCCTCGGAACCGACCCGGCGGGGGAGGAGCAGATCCATCGCGATCCGGAACTTCCCGGGCCAGGAGAAGAGCCGCGACGAAATGAACGGCCAGAAGCGCGCGGGGGCGAGGAGTTGAAACCCGTCGGGCAGCGGCTCGAGGCGTCCACGATGGACGACGTAGGTGCGCCGGAATCGGTCGTCGGTGCGGACCAACCGGTCCGTGAGGCCGAGCCGCTGGCAGAGCGCCAGGGCCCAGGGCTTCTCCGAGAGGAAGGAGTCGGGACCGGCCTCGATCAGGAAGCCGTCGGCGTGCTCGGTCGCGATGGTGCCGCCGAGGCGATCGCGCGCTTCGAGGAGCGTGAGCTCCACCGACTGGCCGTGCTCCCGGCCCAGCTCGAGGAGGCGGTGAGACGCGGCGAGGCCCGCGATCCCTCCCCCCACGACCACCACCCGGCGGGCCACGCCCCTACGCCCCGAGACCGCCCCTCACCAGGTCGGCCAGCATCTCGATGAACGCCGGGTGGTCGTTGGCCGCGCCGGCGCGGTGGAGCCGGATCCCCAGCGCGGTCGCGAGGCGTCGCGCCTCCACGTCGAGGTCGTAGAGCACCTCGACATGATCGCAGACGAATCCGATGGGCGCCACGAGAACGTCTCGCGCGCCCACCTTGGCAACGTCCCGGAGCATGTCGGCGATGTCGGGCTCCAGCCATGGATCCCCGGGCGCCCCGCTCCGGCTCTGGTAGGCCACCGACCATCGCCGGAGATCGAGCCGCCCCGCCACCGCGTGCGATGCCGCCCAAAACTGCTCCACGTAAGGCGAGGCATCCGCCATGGCGGTGGGCACGCTGTGGGCGGTGAAGATCAGGCGCGTTTCGGCGCGCCTTTCCGGCGGGACGTGCCCCAGCGCCGCACGGACGCGCTCGGCCACCGCCTCGATGAAGCGCGGATGGTCGAACCAGGGCGGGGCGTACCGGACCTCCGGCACGCCGGCGCCCACCTTCCGGAAGGCGATGACCACGTCCACCATGTAGCGCTGCCACGACGCCTCCGTCTGGAATGCCGAGAGGATGATGGCGAACGCGCGCCGGAGTCCCACCTCCCGCATCGCCGCCAGCGTCTCGTGGAGGAACGGATGCCAGTTCCTCATGCCGACATACACGGGCACGGACAGGCCCTCACGCTTCAAGGCGCGCCGCAGTCCTTTCGCCTGCTTGAACGTCAGCTCGTTGAGCGGCGAGCGTCCCCCGATCAGCTCGTAGTGATGCGCCACCTCCTCGATGCGTTCCGGCGGAATCGGGCGGCCCGCGGTCACGATCTGGAGGAAGGGCCGGATGTCCTCGGGCTTTTCGGGCCCGCCGAAGGCGATGAGCAGCACCGAATCCACCGTGCTCACAGGATTAGCTCGGGTCGTTCGAGCGCGGGCTTGGCCCGCGCAACTCCGGGGGGGAGGAATCGGAAGGGGGGCGGAGCCCCCCTCCGACGCTGATCTCGTGGACCATGTCGACCATAGCCCCCACGTGGTCAACAGGCGTCTCGGGGAGGACGCCGTGGCCGAGGTTGAAGATGTGGCCGGGCCGGCCACCGGCGCGCTGGAGGATCGCCCGCACCGCCCGCCTGATCTCGGCGGGTCGAGCCAGGAGCAGCCCGGGGTCGAGGTTTCCCTGGACCGCCACATCGTAGCCGACGCGCTTCCACGCCGCCCCCAGGTCCACCCGCCAGTCGAGGCCGATCACGTCGCCGCCCGCCTCCCGCATGAGCTCGAGCAAGCCCGCGGTGCCCGTGCCGAAATGAATGACCGGGACTCCGGGGGTGAGACCGTCGATCGTCGCCCGGCTGTGCGGCAGGACACACTCGCGGTAGTCGTCGGGCGAGAGCGTCCCCACCCAGCTATCGAAGAGCTGGACGGCCTGGGCGCCCGCGGCGATCTGGCCGTTCACGTAGCCGACGGTCACCTTCACCAGGCGCTCCATGAGGGCGTGCCAGGTGGCGGGGTCATCGTGCATGAGCCGCTTGGTGTGAAGATACTCCCGGGACGGGCCCCCTTCGATCAGGTAGGAGGCCAGGGTGAAGGGCGCGCCGGCGAAGCCGATCAGCGGGACGCGCTCCTTCAGCGCCGCGCACACCTTTCGAATCGCCTCGAAGACAAAGGGGGTGGCCTCCCCCGGGTCAACGTCCGCCAGTCGGTTGAGGTCGGCGGCGGTGCGCACGGGACGATGGATGAGGGGCCCTTCGCCCTTGGCGAACTCCAGGCCCACGCCCATGGGTTCCACGGGGAGCAGGATGTCGGCGAAGATGATGGCGGCATCCACCCCGAGGCGCTCAACCGGAAGGAGCGTGACCTCGGCCGCCGCCTCCGGATTCTTGCAGAGCTCCAGGAAGCCCAGTCGAGCCCGGATCGCGCGATACTCGGGCATGTAGCGCCCCGCCTGGCGCATGACCCAGACCGGCGTGTACTCGGCGGGCTCGCGCCGACAGGCGGAGAGAAAAGGAGCGGGCGCCGGCGGCTTCATGGAATCATTTGAATAGCATTGAAACCGAGCCGGTTCTGGAAACTCTTGCAATGAACGGTGGTGAGTGCTGAGCTGCAAATCCGTTCATGGCCGGAAGCGCCTTCACAAAAATTTCAGCCATCTCCCCGCCCTGAAGATCGCCTGCTGTGAGCACGAACACTCGCACCCCGGCCCGGACGACCGCGCTCAGTTCAAGAGCTCTGTGTCGGATTCGTCGATCTTTCGTGAGAACTATCCACCCTCTTCTCCCGGCCTCCTGAAGCCAATCCTCATCCCTTGCATCCTGGGGAAAGTGATCGTCGTGTATCTCTACTTGTACGCCGGCTTGGCGGAGGGCAGTGGCAATCTTTTTCTTTCCGAGGGATCGATCGAGGAAGAAACTGAGCGTGCTAGGCAGCCTCGACTTCGAGCTCGCATCTGAGCGCCTCTTCGATTTCGAGGCGTTTTCGACCATAGTCGTCCGCCAATTCGTCGATAGACTCACCAGCCTTGTAGCGTTCCGCGATAATAGCCGTCACAATTCCCGTCCCGACCAAGACGGGCCGCCCAAAGGATACATAAGGATCGATAACAACTACTTTGGGCTCATCGGGTTGGCGCTTTCTGGTAAACGGAAACAATCTTACCGGGAATCCGGCTGTGTCACGATCTATGCGGCGGAGGTGGGCCTCTAGCAAGCTACGAATGGCTAGTTGGCCAGCTTGAGAAAGGTTAATCAGCTGGCCATACTTTTGAACGAAAAGATCCAAACTATCCGTTTCAAAGTTCTGTTCGGCCAATGGATGCCGGGAGGGAAAATGCTTTGCGAGATAATTGAGAGCCTTTCTGACTCTCTGGAGGAAAATCTTATGCTCCCGCCGAATGGCGTCAAGCACGTGAGCCTCAACCAGATTTACGAAGGAAAGCACCTGCCCGTCTCTTTCGGGAAGGACAATAATCGGCTTCGCAAACACGGTCCCAGCATCAGTTGGGGAGGACCGTCCGAGAACCCAGTCTCGAAGCGTCGCCTTGGGGATACGGAGGTAGTGGGCAGCTTCCGTGATCGCGTAAGCTGGTAGTTCGCGCGGATCCTGCCTTGGATCGAACGCGAAGCCCCCCTTGGTCATGGCCGTAGTATAGCACCCCTCCTCAATTACCTCTCCGTCCCCAGACACTACCAGGATGCGCGGCGGATTGACATCCGAGGGCCCCTGGGCGACGATGGCTCCCGCGATCCACTGCTGGCTGCCGGAGGCCACGATGCCGTTCATGGCGGGGAAGCAGGTATTCCTGGAGCTCCTGAAGCAGGAGGGGGTGGAGCTGCTGTTCGGCAACCCGGGGACCACGGAGCTGCCGCTGATGGACGGCCTCGCGCGCGAGAAGGGCATCCGCTACATCCTCGCCCTCCAGGAGGCCGTGGCGGTCGCCATGGCCGACGGGTATGCCCAGGCCAGCGGGAAGCTCGCGGCGGCCAACGTCCACATCTCCCCCGGGCTCGGCAACGCCATGGGGATGCTCTACGACGCCTTCAAGGCGGGCTCTCCCCTCTTGCTGACCGCGGGCCAGCACGATCAGTCCATGACGGTCACCGAGCCCGTCCTCTGGTCCGAGCTTCCGCCCGTGGCCAGACCGTACGTCAAGTGGTCCACGGAGGTCCATCGGCTCGAAGACCTGCCGCGCATCGTTCACCGGGCTGCCAAGGTCGCGCTGACTCATCCGACAGGGCCGGTCTTCCTCTCCCTCCCCGTGGACGTACTGAACGCCGAGCGGGACCTGGAGCTGGGCGAGCCGACCCGCGTGGACCCGCGGATCCGGGGATCCCGCGAGGCGGTGGAGCGGGCGGCCGATCTCCTGGCTCAGGCCGAGCGCCCGCTGGTCGTCGCGGGCGACGCGGTCGCCCAGGGCGGCGCCCACGCGGAGCTGATCGAGGTGGCCGAGCTTCTCGGCGCGCCGGTGTACACGGAGGGGATGGCCAACCGGTGCAACTTCCCCTTCTCCCACCCGCTCTATCAGGGCGCGATCCCCCGCCTCGCCCCCGGTCTTCGCGCGCTGCTCCAGCCGCACGACCTGCTCTTCTCCGTCGGCGGAGACCTCTTCACGCTGTCGCTCCCGTCGGACGTGGAGCCCATGCCGGACGGTCTGCCCCTCATCCACCTCGACGTGGATGCGTGGGAGATCGGCAAGAACTACCCCGCCAAGGTGGCCATCGTCGGCGACCCTAAGGCCACCCTTCCAGACCTGGCTGAGGCCCTCCGGAAACGCTTCGGAGGAAGCGCCCATCCAGATGCTCAACGCCGCCTGGCGGAGGCCGAGGGGCGTCGGGCGCAGACGACAGCCGACCTCACCAAGCGGGCGCTGACCGAGAGCGGCAGGACGCCGATCCCGCCCCTGGCCCTCGTCCACGCCGTGGCCGAGAGCCTGCCGCCGGATGGGGTGATCGTGGACGAATCCATCTCCTCGGGCGGCGGCCTCCGCGAACTCCTCCGCTGCCGGGACGCCCAGAGCTTCTATGGCCTGCGCGGCGGCGGGATCGGGTGGGGGCTCCCCGCGGCCCTCGGCGTCAAACTCGCCCTCCCCCACCGCCCGGTGGTGGCGCTGGTCGGGGACGGGAGCGCCATGTACACCAGCCAGGCCTTCTGGACCGCCGCCCACACCGGCCTCGGCGTGGTCTTCGTCATCATCAACAACCGAAGCTACCGGATCCTGAAGCAGCGCGTCCACGCCCTCAAGGGCTTTTCGGCTCAGGACGACCTGTACGTGGGGATGGATCTCGATACGCCCCTCATCGACTTCGTGGAACTCGCCCACTCCCTCGGGGTGCCGGGGGAACGCCTGGAGAAGGCGGCTGAGATTGGCCCGGCCCTGGCTCGCGGCCTGACATCCGGCGGCCCGTACCTCCTCGACGTCCACGTGGACGCGAGTTTCAAGCCCTAGCGCCGTGGCGGATCGGCTGAAAGGGAAAGTTGCCATCGTCACCGGGGCCGGCTCGCGCGGCCCGGGAGTGGGAAACGGCAAGGCCGCGGCCGTTCTCTTCGCCCGCGAGGGGGCCCAAGTCCTCTGTGTGGACCAGGTGATCGAGCGCGCCCTAGAGACCTGCGCGCTCATCCGCTCCGAGAACGGGGACGCCTCTCCCCTTCAGGCCGACGTGACGCGCGCCGCCGATTGCGAGCGCATGGTGGCGACGGCCGTTCAACGCTACGGGCGGCTCGACGTCCTCCACAACAATGTCGGGGTCGAGTCGCGCAAACCTATGATGGAGGTCACGGAGGACGAGTGGGATCGAGTCATGGCCGTGGACCTGAAGAGCATGCTGCTGACCTCCCAGGCCGCTGTGCCGCGGCTGGTGGAGGCCGGCGGCGGTTCGATCATCAACGTCTCTTCCGTAGCGGCCCTCCGCGCCCACGGCCGCACCGCCTACGCGGCGGCGAAGGCCGGGGTGATCGGGCTCACGATCTCGCTGGCCGGACAACTCGCCAAAGATCGAATCCGCGTCAACGCCATCGCGCCGGGCTTCGTGTACACGCCGATGGTGGCCGAGGGCATGTCGGCGGAACTGCGTGAGCGCCGCAGGCTGGCCGCCCTGATCCAGGACGAGGGCAAGGGCTGGGATGTGGGCTGGGCCGCGGTCTATCTGGCGAGCGACGAGTCGCGCTGGGTGACGGGGCAGGTCCTGGTCGTGGATGGCGGCCTATCCATCACCACGCGGTAACGTGACATCGCGGCCCTCCGGGACTATGAAGCGAACCAACAATCACCGGCAAGGAGGAGGTCATGTGCTTCATTGATCCGAACTGGACGAATTCGGTGTCCTCTGTTCTTTCTCGCCGGCAGTTCCTCGGGACCGGTGTCGCCGCGAGCCTGACTGCCGCCGCCGTGGACTGGGGGAAGTCGTTCCTGTTGCCCGGTCTCGCCGAAGGGGCCGAGGCACCGCCCAAGAGCGGGGGGCCGGGAACGGCCGGGGTGAACTTCAAGTGGTTCGGCACGGACGGATGGGAGATCACGTTCGGCAACAAGACAATCCTCTTCGATCCCTGGTTCAGCCGCTTCGACACGGGCTTCTTCGCGGGCAAGTTCAACGCGAAGACACCGATCAAGGTAGAGGAGGCCCTGATCGATCAGCACATTAAGAAGGCCGACCATATTCTGATCGGTCACGGCCACTGGGACCACATGGCGGACATCCCCTACATCGCCAAGAGGACGAACGCCCAGGTGATCGGCTCGGAAACCCACGCCAATGTGATGCGGGCTTCCGGGATGGCGGAAGGAAAGATCGTCCAGGTCAAGGGCGGCGAGTTCATGCAGTTCGACGGATTCACGATCGAGGTGTTCCCGGGACTCCACTCCATGGGGCCGACCAAGAAACATGCGGTCCCTGGCCACCTCTTCTCCGTGCCGCCCGCGCCAGCCACCGTGGGAGAGATGCCCGAGGGTGACAGCCTGATCTACGTCATTACCATCGGTGGAAAGTTCAGCATTTTCCTGATGAGCACGGCCAACTTCGTCGAGAGGGCAATCGCCGGGCTCAAGCCCGACGTGGCGCTGATCGCCTCGATCTTCGCGAACCAGATTCACAACTTCACCCCACGGCTCCTGAAGGCGCTGAACTACCCGAAGGTGATCCTCCCGACCCACTGGGATCACTTCGAAAAGCCTTACTCGGAGCCACCGCAGGACCTCCGAGCCCTCTTCGGCGACCCGGCGAACCTGGACCTCTGGGTCAAGGAGGCCAAGCAGGTTTCACCCAGGAGCAAGATCATCGTCCTGAAGTTCTTCGAATCCTTCGCGGCGTAGCCGGTGGGGGGCGCTTCGCCCCCCGGCCAGCTCGCGCGCTCCGTACATCGGAGGGGGCTACGACCATGGCGATGACCTTCGGCGTGCACGTGGGGCATCTGGGGAGCCCGCTCAGCGAACTCCGTCGCCTCTGGCGGTTCGCGGACACGGGGGGCTTCGACTGGTTCTCGGTGTCGGACCATTTCCAGGAGTCCCCGCCCCAGGGGGGCGACATCGACTGCTTCGAGTCCATCTCGACGATGACGGCGCAGGCCATGGAAACGAAGAACGTCCGGGTCGGCTGTCTGGTCTTCTGCGTCAACTACCGCCACCCGGGCGTGCTGGCCAAGGCGCTCTGCACCATCGACCACCTCTCAGGCGGGCGTGTCGAATGCGGCCTCGGCGCCGGCTGGCACGAGGCCGAATATAAGGCCTTCGGCATGCCGTTCGAGCGGATCGGGATCCGCGAGGACCAGCTGGAGGAATACGCGCAGGTCCTGAGGCTCCTCTTCACCCAGCGGGTCGCCAACTTCAAAGGGCAGTACTTCCAGCTCAATGAAGCCCGGTGTAATCCGAAACCGCTCCAAAGGCACCTCAGGATCTGGATCGGCGGCCTCGGGGAAAAGCGGACGCTCCGCGTCGCGGCCAAGTACGCCGACGGCTGGAACGCGCCATACATCTCGCCCCAGGAATTCAGGCGGAAGAGCCAGATCCTCGACGACTGGTGCCAGAAGGAGGGGCGCGATCCGGCCAAGGTCCTCCGGACGGTCAACGTCGGCTTCTACATGGGGGCGACCGAGAAGGGGGCCAGACGGCAGGAAGAGCGGATGAAGGCGCAGTGGGGGACGACGCTGGAGCAGCGGATCGGCGGGTTCTTCGTCGGCACCCCGCGGCAGGTGATGGATCGAATCGCCGAATATCGCAAGGCCGGAGCGGTCCGCGTGAATATCGGCCTGAGGATGCCGTTCGACTGGGAGGCCCTGCACGCCTATGCGGAGGAGATCCTGCCCGCCTTCCTCCCCGAGAAAAAGGCAAAGGCGAAGAAGAAGCCGCGCGTGCCGACTCGATGAGGCGGCTTCCCAGCTCTCCGAAGATCCGATGCTTGAGAAATGTCGGGCCGACTCCACGCGCGCCGCGTGGGGCGCCTCGGATCTGGTACACTAGGCGTCGAAAACCCGATCGAGCCTGAGACCATGTTTGACAGAGCGAACGATCCGGAGCTGTTCCGGAGCATCTTCGATCAGACGCAGGTGCTGCGAAAACCCATGAGGGG
>JACQWA010000377.1 GCA_016209425.1 Candidatus Rokuibacteriota bacterium | reverse complement strand
CGTGCTATCATGAGGTCCGCCTTATGCGCCCGGCCCGCTTCCCGGGCCGCTGAACGCGGAGGGATCCGATGCACGTCGGCCACTTTCTGACCCGCGCCGCCCGGCGCCACCCCGACCGCTCCGCGTGGCTCCAGGGAGACCTGACGATCACCTTTCGCGAGGCCGAGGCCCGCGTGAACCGGCTCGCTCGCGCCCTCCTCTCCCTGGGCGGTCAGCCCGGGGATCGCGTGGCCATGTTACTCCCGAATTGCTATCAGGGCCTCGAAACGCTCCTGGCCCCGATGAAGGCGGGGATGGCGGTGGTCCCGATGAACGTCCGGCTCCATCCGACCGAGCACGAGTACATGCTGAATGACTCCGGCGCGTTCGCGCTGGTTTACGCCCGGGAGTTCAGCGAGCATCTCGCCCAGGTGCGGGGGAACCTGACGAGCATCAAGCACTTCATCTGCGTCGGGCGAGGGGCTGCGGGGGACCTCGCCTACGAGCCGCTCCTGGACGGCCAGCCGGAGACCCCCTCCGACCTGGCGATCGAGCCCGACGACCTCGCGTGGATCTTCTACACCTCCGGGACGACGGGGCATCCGAAGGGGGCGATGCTCACCCACCGGAACCTCCTCACGATGGCGGAGCAATTCCTCTTGAACATCAACCCCGCGCTCCCCGGCGACGTCCTCCTCCACGCCGCGCCCATCACGCACGGCTCGGGGCTTTCCATTTTTCACCACATCGCCGTCGGCGCCGCCAGCGCCTTTCCGGCGACGCGCGCCTTCGAGCCGCCGAAAATCATCGAGGCGATCCATCGCTACCGCGCAACCACCATGTTCCTCGTCCCGACGATGGTCAACATGCTCCTGGCGAGCCCCGACAAGGCCGCGCACGATCTCTCGAGCCTCCACACGATCTTCTACGGCGGGGCCCCGATGTACGTGGAGCAGCTCCTGGAGGCCGTGAGGACGTTCGGCCCGATCTTCGTCCAGATCTTCGGCCAGGGCGAAGCGCCCATGACCTGCACCAGCCTTCCCAAGGCGGAACACCTGGCGGGCGACGACCCCGTGAAGCTCAGGCGCCTGGCCTCGGCGGGGCGTGAGACGACGGCGGTGAGCGTTCGCATCGTGGACGAGGCGGACCGCAGCGTGCCCCCCGATCGGATGGGGGAGATCGTGGTACGAGGGGACCTGGTGATGAAGGGGTACTGGAACAAGCCCGAGGCCACGGCCGACACCCTCCGCGGGGGGTGGCTGCACACGGGCGATATCGGCTACCTGGATGCGGACGGCTACCTCTACATCACGGACCGGAAGAAGGATATGATCATCAGCGGCGGCGCCAACCTCTACCCCCGCGAGATCGAGGAGGTCATCTGCCGGCACCCGGCGGTCTTCGAGGTCGCGGTGATCGGCGTCCCGGACGAGAAGTGGGGGGAGACGGCGAAAGCGCTCGTGGTGGCCCGCGAGGGCATGCGCGTGACGGAGGCCGAGATCATCGAGCACTGCAAGCGCCACATGGCCTCGTATAAGAAGCCGCAGTCGGTCGAGTTCCTGCCGACCCTGCCGAAGAACGCCTACGGCAAGGTCCTGAAGCGCGAGCTGCGCGACCGCTACTGGGCCGGCCGGCAACGGAAGGTGTGATCCCCCTCCCCTCTCCCCCGTGGGGAGAGGATCACGGTGAGGGCGGAGGAGCGATACCATGAGAGCCGTCGCGATTATCGGCGCGGGATCCACCCCCTTCGGCAAGCTCGAGGGGCGGGGCATCGTGGAGCTGGCCGTCTCGGCCTGTCGCGACGCGTTAGCCGAGTCCCGCGCGCCGCGAGAGAAAATCCAAGCCTTCTATCTGGGCAATTTTGTCGGCGAGCGGCTCGCCAGCCAGGGGGCGCTGGCCGGCCTCGTCGCCAACCGGCTGGGCCTCACGGGGATCCCCGCGACGAAGGTGGAGGGCGCGTGCGCCTCGGGCGGCATCGCGCTCCGCCACGGCGTCCTCGGCATCGCGCTCGGCCTCTACGACTTCGTCCTGGTCGCGGGCGTGGAGAAGATGACGTCGTCCCCCACCGCCGAGGTGACGGCGGCCCTCGCCACGGCCGGCGACGAAGAAGGGGAGATGCGGACCGGGCTCACCTTCCCCGGCGCCTTCGCCATCATCACGCGCGAGCACATGGCGCGCTACGGGACCACGCGCGAGCAGATCGGGCTGGTCTCGGTGAAGAACCACGGCCTCGGCGCGTCCAACCCCAAGGCCCAGTTCCGCAAGCCGGTCACCCTCGACGAGGTGCTGAGTTCCCGCCTCATCGCCGACCCGCTCCGGCTCTTCGATTGCCCGCCCATCTCCGACGGGGCCGCTGCGGTGGTCCTCTGCCCGGCCGAGTGGGCGCGCGACTTTCACCCGAAGCCCGTCCGCGTGCTCGGCAGCGGCCACGCCACCGGCCCGGCCACCCTCTGGGAGATGGACGACATCACGTCGTTTCCGGCCACGGTCAGGGCGTCGCGCGAGGCGTACGGCATGGCGCGCCTCAGCCCCGGCGACGTCAGGGTCGCGGAGGTCCACGATTGCTTCACGATGGCCGAGATCATCGCCACCGAGGATCTGGGCTTCTTTCCGAAGGGCAAAGGCGGCCCGGCGGTGGAGAAGGGAGAGACCGGCCCCGACGGCCAGGTGGCCGTCAACCCTTCCGGGGGCCTCATCGCCAAGGGGCATCCCGTCGGCGCCACGGGGTGCGCCCAGGTCTACGAGCTGGTGAAACAGCTCCGCGGCGAAGCTGCCAACCAGGTCCGCGACGTGGAGATTGCTCTGGCGCACAACCTCGGGGGCACGGGCGTGGTGAGCACCGTCACGATCCTGGGGAGGATGTGATGCTCCAGGGGGTTCGCTGCCATGAGTGCGGCAAGCTCTCCCTGGACGCGGGCCAGCCCTGCCCCTTCTGCGGGAGCCAGGACGGCAGCCTTGTCGCCCTCTCCGGCCGCGGCCGTCTCCTCTCCTGGACGGTCATCCGCGTCGCCCCCGGCCGCTACGCCGCCGAGGCCCCCTACGCCGTCGGCCTCCTGGAATTGCCTGAGGGCCTCCGTCTCACCGCCCGCCTCGCCGCGGACCCCGAGCAACTGACGGCCGGCCAGGCTGTCGCCTTCGCCTCCCTGGACCCCGCCCGCGGCCCCATCTTCACCCCCGCCTAGTCCCTCCTCCGCCCGGTTACGGCTGTCGTGGGCCGAGACCGAGGAAGAGAATCTGAGTCACGGTCTGGGCGAGGTGCTCCTGCCCCTTCTCTTGGAGTCCGTGCAACTGACTATCGACCAGCAGGGCGGAAAGCCCATGGACGATCGACCAGGCCGAAAGAGCCAGCTCTTCCAGATCGCCCGGACGGACGAAGCCAGCCCGCTGGCAATCCGCGATCGCCTCTAGCAACAGGGCGAAGGCCTCCTGGGCCGCCGCGCCGAGGGAAGGGTAGGCAGACCTGTCGGCGATCTCCCGCCCGAACATGACCCGGAAGTGGGAGGGGTGGCCGCTGGCGAAGCCGACATAGGCGAGCCCGAGCGCGTGGAGCCGACCGAGGGGATTATCAGGATGCTCCGTCGTGGCCCGGCGCATCGCCTCCGTCATAGCCCGAAACCCCTCCTCGGCGACCGCGGCCAGAAGCGCCTGCTTGTCGGCGAAGTGCCGGTACGGAGCCGCCTGCGACACCCCCGCCCGCCGCGCCACTGCCCGGAGCGTGAGCGCCCGGGGTCCCTCCGTCTCGAGAAGCCGGAGGGCGGCGGCAAGGAGGGCCCGACGGAGGTCGCCGTGGTGGTAGCCCCGCCGTTTGCCGGCTCCGGATCCTGCCGCCCGCCTGGTCATACGCCCTCCTATCCCCTTTGCCGCCAGGGTATCACTTTGTTGTTGACATCGTAAACATTAGATGTTAACAGTGTTAGCATTCAGGGGGATTACGTGGGAGACGGAGGAGGTCAGCCGGCCATGACGAAGAGGCGTTCGGGAGGGGTTGGGATCTTCCTGGGGTTCGCTCCGTGGATCGCGTACTGGGTCCTGTCGGGTTCCGGGCTCGGCCGCACCGGGGTGGCCGTGGGGCTGGCGGCCGCCCTCGGGCTCTGCGCCTGGCAGATCCACCGCGGCAGGGCCAGGGTGATGGAGTTGACGGCGGCGGCCTTCTTCGCCACTCACGCGGTGGTCACCCTCGCCCTGGGCTCGGCCTTCCTCCGCACCTATGACCCGGTCCTCGCGAGCGGTACGCTGGCGGCCATGGCCTGGGGCACGCTCCTCGCGGGCTCCCCATTTACCGCCCAGTACGCGCGCGAGGACTGGCCCCGGGAGTACTGGGACGCTCCGCTCTTCCGACGCACGAACGCCATGTTGACCGGGCTCTGGGGGTTCATCTTCACGGCCAACGCCGGCCTGGGGGCGCTGAGCCTGATCTGGCCGACGGCCAGGCTGTGGCTGGTGGCCATCCTCCCGCAGATCGGCATCGGGGTCGGGGTTGCCCTGTCGATCGCCCTCCCCCGATGGTATCCGCGGTGGAGCATCGCACGCGAGATCGCCGCGCGTGATCCGTACCGTTGGCCGGCGCCGTCGTTCGGCTTCGCCCGCCCGAGCGACAAGACCCAGCACGACGTCATCGTCATCGGAGCGGGCATCGGCGGGCTGACGGCCGCTGCCCTGTTGGCCAAGCG
>JACQWA010000372.1 GCA_016209425.1 Candidatus Rokuibacteriota bacterium | reverse complement strand
GCCGCGCTCGTGGTGGGCCCGGCGCCGGCGGGCGCCGCGCCGGATATCGAGGTGTTCCAGACCTACGCCAGCGGTCCGATGAGCGAGGTGGATTCCATCATCTGGCCCAACCCGGAGTTCGACAACAACATCACCGTGTACGGCCCGGAGGTGAGGGCGCTCGTCAAGCGCTATCTCACCCAGATGATCGGCGAGCTGACGGCGCTGCCAGACCCGGATGGCGGCCCGGGCTCGCTGATGGACGCGATCGAGCTGATTGTCCCGCACCAGGCCAACAAGACGATGGTGGTGAGCCTCGCCAAGGCGGCCGGTGTCTCCCCCGAGCGGCTCTACTTCAACATCGAGCGGGTGGGGAATACGTCGTCCGCCAGTATTCCCATCGCCCTCCAGGACGCCGTGAGGGAAGGCGTGATCGACCGCCCGATGCGGATCTTCGCGCCCGGGTTCGGCGCCGGCGCGGTGGGCGGCTACGTCGTCATGCGCGTGGACCCCGCTATCGTGGCGTAACCCTGCGGATGCTCGACACGAAGGTCGAAGGGGCCACCGTCGTCGACGGGACGGGCGCGCCGGGCTTCCGGGCCGACGTGGGGATCCGGGGTGAGACGATCGCGGCGGTGGGGAATCTCTCCCGGGAGCCGGCGGGGACAACCCTGCGCGCTGCGGGGCTGACGCTGGCACCCGGATTCATCGACATGCACTCCCACTCGGACTGGCGGCTCTGGGCCAACCGCCGCGCCGAGTCCAAGATCCGCCAGGGCGTGACCACCGAGGTCGTGGGCAACTGCGGCTTCTCGCCGGCGCCCGTGAATCCGTCCTCCCGCGAGGACCTGCGCGGCTTCGCCCTGTACCTGCCGGAGGGCATGGACTTTTCCTGGCGGTCGGTCGAAGAGTATCTCAAGCGCTTCGACGCAGGTGGCTGCGCCCTCAACGTCATCCAGCTCGTCGGCCACGGCACCCTCCGGGTGGCCGCCATGGGGTTTGCCCGCCGGAAGCCCGCTGACGCCGAGCTCGCTCACATGCAGCGGCTCGTGGCGGAAAGCCTGGAGGGCGGGGCGTGGGGGCTCTCGACGGGGCTGATCTATGCCCCCGGCTCCTACGCCGAGACCGACGAGATCGTCCAGCTCGCCAGGGTTGCCGGCCACCACCGCGGCCTGTATGCGAGCCACATCCGCGGTGAGGGCGCGAACCTGCTCAACGCGATCTCCGAAGCGATCAGGATTGGCCGGGAGGGGGAAGTGCCTGTTCAGGTGAGCCACCTCAAAGCGGCCGGGCGCCCGCACTGGGGGAAGGTCAAGGACGCCCTGGCCCTGATCGACGCCGCCCGGGCCGAGGGGCTGGACGTTACCGCCGACGTCTATCCATACACCGCTTCGAGCACCACGCTCCGCACGCTCCTTCCCGGCTGGGCGCTGGAAGGCGGGACTTGGGCGATGCTCGAGCGGCTCCACGACCCGGCCACGCGCGGCAAGATTCGCGACGAGATCGAGAAGGGGCGGCAGGGCGAGGAGGATCACGTGGCCAACGCCGGCTGGGATGGCATCCTCATCGCCTATGCGCCGAACTGTCCCGAGGCAGAGGGGAGGCGGCTGTCGGAGTTCGCCCGGGGGCGCGGCGTGGCTCCCGCCGAGGCCGCTATGGACCTGATTCTCCTGTCGGACGGCAAGGCCTCTATGATCCTCTTCCAGCTCGACGAGGCGGACCTGCGAACCGCGCTCGGGCATCCCCGCGTGATGATCGGCTCCGACGGCTCCGCCCTTGCGACACACGGCGAGCTGGGGAAGGGGAAGCCCCATCCGCGCAGCTACGGGACCTTCCCGCGCGTCCTCGCCCGCTACTGCCGGGACGAGGGCCTCCTGTCCACCGAGAAGGCGGTGCACAAGATGACCGGCCTGCCGGCCAAGAAGCTGGGACTCAAGGACCGAGGGGTCATTCGCGCCGGGGCCAAGGCGGACCTGGTGGGCTTCAACGAGAAGACCGTGAGCGACCTGGCGACCTACGAGAATCCCCACCGGTACGCGGCGGGAATCGAGTACGTCTTCGTCAACGGGCGGCTCGTGATCAAGGGCGGCGAGCACACCGGGTCTCTCCCGGGGCGGGTCCTGACCCCACCCTAGCCGAACGGAGCCCCGCCCTGCCGGCCACAGGAGGCTGCCCGCCGGAAGCTGGCGAGCGAGCCATGGACGCCGGCGGGGCCCTGGCAAGCCCACCTGCTATCATAGGGCCATGAAGACGAGCGCGGTTGCGCCGGGGCTCATCACCGCTCTCGCCGGCGGCCAGTCCCTGGAGGAGGGACTGGCCCGATCGCTGGAACTCCTGCTTCGGCTCACCGGGGCGCGGGCGGCGGGACTCGTGCTCTTCCCCCGTCGCGGGGCCGCGGTCTCCGTTCTTACGGGTGTCCGCGGGGCTCCCGCCCTCGAGCGCTGGCTCCGCGATCTGCTCGCGCTTCCCCGGCGCCCGCAGAAATCCCCCCCGACCGTCCCTCCCCGGTGGAAAGGTCCTGGTCGGCCGGTCCTCCTCCGGGTTCCCCTCCACTCGGGCCCCCGGCTCCTGGGGCGCCTCGTGCTGCTCGGCAGGTCCGGTCGCCGCGGCCTCACCAGAGACACTCTGCCGGCCCCGTTTCATCGCGAGTTCGGGATCGTGGTGGAGCACGCGTGGCAGCGTCACCAGCAGGCGCTTCGCCTGTCGGTGATGAACGAGCTTACGGCCCTCATGGGCTCTACGCTCTCCCTGGAGGAGCTTTTTGAGGCGTTCGCCTCGGCCGTCACCAGATTGATCGCGTTGGACTCCCTTGCCGTCACGCTGATTGATCGGGAGCGCAAGGAGTTCCGGGTGATAGACGTCACGGCCCGGTCAGCCCCCCTGCCGGTCACGGACACGCGCATGCCGCTCGCCGGGACGCTCGTGGAGTGGGTGACGGAGCACGGGGTCCCGCGGCGCGCGGATGACCTGAGGCATTCCTCCGTCCCGTCAAAGACCCGCGAGGTGCTCCTCCGGCGAGGATACCGGTCCGCCTTAGTGGCGCCGCTCTTCTCTGGAGACCTGGTGATCGGAACGGTGAATCTCTGTCATCGGGAGCCGTGCGCCTTTGATGACGGGGACGTCGAGATTCTTCAGCAGGTCGCTCGGCCCCTGGCCGCCGTGATCGAACACCGGCGGCTGATGACCGAGACCCGGCAGCGGGCCGAAGAGCTGGGCGCCCTCTCCCGGACCAGCCAGCTCATGACCTCCCGGCTGGAGCTTCCGGCGGTGCTCGAAACGATCAGCCGGTCGGTGACCGAACTGACCGGCGGCACGGGGTGCGGCATCGGGCTGCTCGATCCCGACAAGACGCGCGTCAGCCACGTCGCCGCCCACGGCTTCCGGACCCCCGAGTGGCGGTCGCTCTCCCTGGCCGTCGGGGAGGGCATCATCGGGCGCGTCGCCGCCACCGGCGTGCCCATCCGCACCGATGACGTCCGGGCCGACCCGCGCTCGGCCCAGCGAGACGTGGACGAACGGGAAGGGCTCCGGTCCATGCTGGTGGTTCCCCTCCGCGTGGGCCAGGACCTCATCGGCGTCATCTCCGCCTTTTCCACCGAGCCGAGCGCCTTCTCCGTCCACCACCAGGCCGTGCTGGAGGCGTTCGCCGATCAAGCGGGCATCGCCATCCAGAACGCCCGCCTCTTCGAGGACCGCGACCGGTGGGCCAGGCAAATGCAGGCGCTGGACGAAGCCGGCCGGGCGGTCAACCGGAGCCTCGATCTCAGCGAGACGATTCGCGTGATCCTCGTGCAGGCCCGGGACGTACTCGGGGCGGCATCGTGCGGCCTCATGGCGCTGGATCCGGAAAAGGGAGAGTTGTCCTCGGTCGGCAGTCTCGACCTGGCCCAGGAGGTTCTGGGCGGGATCCGGCTCCGAGTGGGGGAGGGGATCACGGGGATGGCGGTTCTCCTGCGGCGTCCCGTCCAGAGCACGGACCTCTACAACGACCCCCGCGTCCTCTTCCCCCAACTGCCGCGGGAGAGCGGGTTCCGCTCCATGCTGGCCGTTCCCCTGCTCGTGGGCGACGGAGCGATCGGAGCGATCACGGTGTTCCGGAAGGACATCCACCACTTCTCCGAAGACGAGGAAGATCTGCTCTCAGCGTTTGCCGACCGGGCCGCCATGGCGCTGGAACACGCGCGACTCTTCTCCTCAGTGAGGACGTATTCCGAGCAGCTCGAGGTCATGGTCGGGGACCGGACTCGGGCCCTCGACGAGCAGAAGCGCTTCGTCGAGGTGGTCCTTGAGACGCTCCCGCTCGGCCTCTACGTGCTGGATCGCGAGCTCTCGGTGGTGACGGCCAACCAGGCCGGGGGCCGCGTCCTTCCATGCCCGAGCGGGCGGGGGGGCTCGTTTCTCTCCCTGGTCCCGGAGGACAAGCGGCCGGCGCTGGGCGAATTCCTCGGGGCGGTCTTCGATGCCCGGGAGATGGGACAGGTTGAGGAGGAGATCACCCTCGATGCTCAGGTCAAGATCTTCCGGTTCACCGCGGCCCCGTTGGAGTCCGCGGGGGAGCGGGTCACGCACGCGGTGCTCCTCATCGAGGACATCACGCTCCAGAAGCGGCTCGCCAGGCAGATGCTCCTCACCGAACGGCTGACCACCGCCGGGCGCCTGGCTGCGGGCGTGGCTCACGAGCTGAACAATCCGCTCGCCACCATCGCGGGCTGCGCCGAGTCCCTCCGGGAACGGGCCGGGGATCCCGCCCTCTCCGGGCTCCCTGCCTTCCAGGATTTCCCCTCCTATCTGAAACTCATCGAGGAGGAGGCCTACCGCTGCAAGGAGATCACGGGGAGCCTGCTCCAGTTCGTGCGGGAGCCCGGCAGCCGCAGGGCCCCGATTGACCTCAACGGGCTGGTGGAAAAGGCGCTGGAGCTCCTGCGGCACCAGGCGCGCTTCGCCGGGGCCGAGTGCCTGAGCGAGCTGGACCGCACGCTGCCGCCGGTGCTGGTCAACGAGGGACAGATCCGCCAGGTATTCCTCGCGCTTGCCGCCAATGCGCTGGAGGCCATGGAGGGAAAGGGGTGCCTCCGGGTGAGGTCGCTGAAGCTGCCGGACGGAGACGTGGTGGTGGAGGTCGACGACCAGGGGCCCGGCATTCCGGATGATGTGCTTCCCCGGATCTTCGACCCGTTTTTCACCACCAAGCCGCCCGGCCAAGGCACGGGGTTGGGGCTCGCAATCGCTCAGGGCATCGTGGCGGACCATGGCGGGCTCATCGAGGTCGAGACCCGCGTCGGTCGGGGAACGACGTTTCGAGTCACCCTTCCAGGCAGCCAGAGAGGAGCGCGCCGGTGACAAAGCCGATCCGGGTGCTGGTGGCCGACGATGAGAAGAACCTCCGCGAGCTGCTGGTTCGCGAGCTGGGGCGCAAGGGTCACGAGGTTGAGGGGGTCGTCGACGGCCTGGAGGCGCTCGCGCGGCTCCGGGAGGCCACGTACGACGTCATCCTCCTGGACATGAAGATGCCCCGGATGGAAGGCATCGAGCTGTTGCGGGAGCTCCAGAAGTTCCCCGAACATCCTCAAGTCATCGTCATGACCGGCTTCCAGGAGGTTTCCACGGCCGTGGAGGCCATGAAGCTCGGGGCCTACGATTACCTCACCAAGCCGACCAAGATCGAGGAGCTGGACGTCCTGATCCGGAAGGCTCAGGAGAAGGGGCAGCTGATCCGCGAGAACGTCGCGCTCCGGACGCGGGTGGAAGGCGGGGAGCCCTTTTCCGGGATCATGACGCGGAGCCCGAAGATGCAGGAGATCCTCCGCCTGGTCGACCGGGCGGCCCCGACGGATTCGACGGTGCTGATTCTGGGCGAGAGCGGGACGGGGAAAGAGCTCGTGGCGCGGGCGATCCACGAGCGCTCGCCCAGGGCGGCCCGGGCCTTCGTGCCCATCCATTGCGGGGCGCTCCCCGGGGGAGTCCTGGAATCCGAGTTGTTCGGCCATGAGAAGGGGGCCTTCACCGGCGCGGTCGGGACCAAGCCCGGCCTCATCGAGCTGGCCGACGGCGGCACGCTGCTCCTGGACGAGATCGGCGAGATGGAAGCGGACAGCCAGGTCAAGCTCCTCCGCGTCCTCGAGACGGGTGGGGCATTCTTCCGGGTCGGAGGAACGCGCAGCCGCTCGGTCGACATCCGTGTGGTGGCCGCGACGAACAGGGACCTGAATGCGGCGATGAAAGCCGGCCAGTTCCGCCAGGATCTCTACTACCGGATCAATACCATCTCCGTGCAGATCCCTCCGCTCCGCGTGCGGACGGAGGATATTCCGCTCCTCGCCGACCACTTCCTCGAGCAGGGTGTGGCCTACGGGAAAAAGCGGATCTCCTCGAAGGTGATGGCGTGTCTGGAGGCCTATGACTGGCCCGGCAACGTGCGCGAGCTCCGCCATGCCATCGAGCGAGCCGTGATCCTCGCCCAGGGGGAGGAGATCCAGCCCGAGGAACTCCCTCCCGACATCCAGTGCGGCACGCCTCGGACAGCACCCTCGCCGGGAAGCCTGGAAGAGATGGAGCGCCAGCACATCATCGCCACGCTCCGCCTGGTGGCCGGCCATCGGGGAAAAGCGGCGGCCCTCCTCGGGATCGATCCCAAAACGCTCTACCGGAAAGTCCTCGCCTACCGCATTTCGCCCGATCTCCACAAATAGCCCGATCCGCCGTCGGCCTGAATCGGGCAAAGCGCCTGAGCCTACAGAGCCTTTTCATCTCCCCGCCTTTCATCTGCTTGAATTGACGGCATTCCTTGGGATGGCATCCGGGTTGCTTGTGAAAGAACTACCAGCGCCGTCTCTTGCTGGACGAGCCGGTTTCGGCGGTGCTCGTGGACTCGGCGCTCCTGAGGCTTCCCGCTGCGGATCAGGCGAAGCTCTTCGACGCGGTGGCTCCGGGGGTTCTCGTGGTGGTGTTTATTTCCGAGGAGGCTTCCCCGGCCGAGCGCGTGCGACACGAAGTCCTCGGGTTCCAGGTGTTCTCCAAGCCCTTTCCGGTGGAGGATCTCCTGGAGAAGGTGGAAGCCCTGACGCTCGGGGCATCCCTTCGCGGCAGCCGAGCATCTTAAGAGTGATGAAGGCTCTTGTGATCTGGTTCGCGGCACTGGGGGTATTGCTCTCGTTTCTCGGCCTGTTGGTCGGGGCCCAGGAGCGGCGCGCCGCGAGGACGGTCGACCCGGTGATTTACACCGAAGCCCTGGAGCCCGAGCTTCCGACAGTGAGCGAGACTCAGCCGGACATCCTCCAGAGCCTGCCGGCCCTCACATTCTAGGCGCCTGTCGGACTAACCTCGGTTCGAGCGCCGGCTCCGCCGGCGCAACCCTCTTCGTGGGGGAGGCCTCGGAGGGGGCCGTCCAGGCCCCCTCCGATGTCCTAG
>JACQWA010000371.1 GCA_016209425.1 Candidatus Rokuibacteriota bacterium | reverse complement strand
CCCTGATCCTGATCGACGAGGATAACGTGACCAAGTTCGCCCAGGACAACCGGATCCCCTTCGCCACGTTCGCGGACCTGACCCAGAATCCGGAGGTCCGTCGCCTGATCCAGGGGGAAGTGGACAAGGTGAACAAGACGGTCTCCCAGGTCGAGTCCATCAAGAAGATCGCCCTCCTTCCCCGCCGCTTCTACGAGGAGGAGGGCGACGTGACGCCGACCATGAAGGTGAAGCGCCGCCACATCGAGGAGCGCTACACCGACCTCATTGCGTCTCTCTACAAGGGGTAGCGGGTGGACCTCGTCGAGAGCTACCGAGAGGATCTGAGGTTCGCCCGCAAGCCCATTACGTGGATCTTGCTGGGCGCACTTCTCGTGGGGCTCCTGGCGTTGCCCTGGTATGCCCACGCCTCGTGGGTGGTGCGGCTCACCGTGATCGCGCTCTATGCCATCGGAGTGATGGGCCAGAACATCCTGATCGGCTACACCGGGCAGATCTCCTTCGGCCAGGCGGGGTTCCTCGCCATCGGCGCCTACACCTTCGGCCACCTCAAGCTCCTGGGGGTGCCGTTCTTCCTGGCGTTGCTGGGTGCCGGCATCACGGCGGGGCTCGCGGGGGTCATCGTGGGGTTCCCCTCCATCCGGCTCAAGGGCCCTTATCTCGCCATCGCCACCCTGGGTTTCGGGATCGCGGTCTATCAGATCTTCGCCAACTCGGAGGTTCTCTCGGGAGGCCGCTCCGGACTCCCCGTTCCCAAGCTGGAACCGGCGTTCGGCCTTTCCCGCGAGGTCTTCGTCTACTACATCTACCTCGCGCTGCTCCTGGTGTTCACCGTCGCGACCTACAACCTGATCTCCTCCTACGTGGGCCGGGCCTTCGTGGCGATCCGCGACAGCGACATCGCCGCCGAGGTCATGGGGGTGAACCTGACCCGCTACAAGCTCCTGGCCTTCGCCGTTTCCTCATTCTATACGGGAGTACACGGGGGGCTCTTCGCCCAGTTCCTGGGTCATCTGGAGCCCCAGACGTTCAACGTCGCGGAGTCCCTCACGCTCTTCGTCGCCGTCATCGTAGGCGGGCTGGCTTCAGTCGAAGGGTCCATCTTGGGCGCCACCTTTGTGATTCTGGTGCCGACCCTGCTGAGCGAGTACCGCTGGTTCGTTCCCGTGCTGTTCGGGCTGACGATCCTGGTCGTGTTGATCTTCGAGCCTCTCGGCCTTGCGGGGCGCTGGTTGAAAACACGCCTGTATTTCCAGCTCTGGCCCTTCCGGTAAGCTGACATGGAACGGTTCCTCCAGTACGCGCTGACCGGACTCTCCGCGGGGAGCCTCTACGGGTTGGTGGCTCTCGGCATCGTGCTGATCTACCGCTCCACCCGGGTCCTGAACTTCGCTCACGGCGACGTGGCCACGCTCGGGACCTTCGTCGCCTTTGCGTTCGTGTCGCAGGGTTACCCCTTTTACGTCGCGTTCCCTGTGGCCCTCCTGGTGGGGGGCGTGGTGGCGATCCTTTTCTACTTCGGCGTCATGCTCCCCGCCCAGCGCCAGGGCGCCAACCTCCTGGGACAGGTCATCCTCACCCTCGGCCTGGCGCTGATCTTCCAGGGCGTGATCGTGTACCAATGGGGGGCGGAGCCCGACCGGTTCCCGTTTCCGCTCTCCGAAACGAAGACCTGGAAGCTGGGCCCGATCTATATCAGTCAGCTCTCACTGGGGACGCTTGGCGCGGGTCTCGTCGGGAGCCTGCTCCTCTATTTGCTCGTGCAGAAGACCAGGCTGGGGCTCGCGATGAGAGCCACCTCCGAGAACTTGCCGGCCGCCCAGACCCTCGGGATTCCCACCCGGCGCGTGCTGGGGATCTCCTGGGGCGTCGCCTCGGCCCTGGGGGTGGTGGCCGGGATCTTCCTGGCGCCGGCGCTCCTCCTGGATCCTTTCTTCATGCTGGACCCCTTCCTCAAAGGCTTCGCCGCGGCCGTGCTGGGAGGGCTCAACAGCCTTCCGGGCGCCGTCGTGGGGGGGCTGGTCTTGGGCGTGGCCGAGAGTCTGACGGGGGGCTATCTCACGATCCAGTTCAAGAACACGCTGGCCTTCGTCATCATCATCGTGGTGCTCCTGGTCCGGCCGGAGGGGCTCCTCGGCCACGAGTTCAAGGAGCGAGTGTGATAGACTCACTGAATGACGAGTCAGTCCCCCGTGGTGGAGGGTGGCATGGATCGACCGATCGCCTACGATAAGCTCGCCCGCGAGGATCGCTTCATGCGGATGCGGGCCCGGCGGGTGGCCGAGCTGAAGCTTGAGCAGGGGCTCCCTCCGTTCCCGGATCTGGCAAGGCGGGAGTCGATCAAGGAGCGAGTTCACGGCATCCTGGTGGGGGAGCTCCAGGCCATGGAAGGGGCGGGACGCACGGTCTATGACTTTCCCGACGCCCCATGGGAATTCACGCTGGACATGGCCCGCCAGGTCTGGGACGAGTCCCGTCACGTGGAGATCTACATCCAGCTCCTCGAGCACCTGGGCGGCTACGCGGGGGAGTTCCCCGAGACCACCATCCTGTGGCGCTGTGCGTGCGCCGAGGACGCCGCAGCCCGGGTGGCGGGGGTCAACCGGGGCCTCGAGGGACTGGCCTGCGACGTCTTCAACCAGCTGATCCACATCGCCCGGAAGATCGGCGACCCGATCATCGAGCACGCGGTGGATTTCGTCCTGGCCGATGAGATCACCCACGTGCGCATGGGCTCCAAGTGGCTCAACGAGCTCACCAAGGGCGACCCCGAGCGCCGGAAGCGGGCGATCGAGTTCCAGGAGACCATCGACGAGCGTTTCAATCTGGGGGGCCTGCGACGTGAGGGTGACCACGAGGAGGTCCCGATCTCGATCGCCACTGAGGCCCGCCGGCTCGCCGGGTTCACCGACGAGGAGATCGCCCGCCTCATTAAAACGACGCAACGGTCCCCCGTCTACTAGCCGCCCGTGGCCCAGCGGCTCGCCGGGTACCTCTCCGTAGACGAGTCGGCCAAGCGCATCCGCCACTACCGTTACGCGGAGGAGCGGATGATGCGCGTGATGGGCGGGTGGATTGCCCTGACGCCCGAGCTGCCGGCCAAGCTGCTCCTCGGCCGCCAGGTGTGGGACTGCGCCCAGCATGCCGATCTGTGGGGCAAGCGCCTGCCGGAGCTCCGCTCCCGGGCCCAGGTCTCGGAGCCGGCCAACGACCTGTTTGTGCGCTTCATGGACCTCCTCGAGAGCCCCGAAGAGTTCGGGCAAACCGCGGAGCGCCTGGTCGGGATTTACCGGGTCCTGAAGCCTCACCTGCTCGCGGTCTACGAGCACCACCTCGCCCACGCGAATGCCGTCTACGAGCCGCCGACGCGCCGGATTCTCCAGCGCACCATCGAGGACGAGCGCCGGCATATCGCCGCGGGACGGGCGATCCTGACTCACCGCCTCCAGCGGGCTGGGGCCCACCGGAGAGCCGACGCCTGGCAGGGGCGGCTGGAAGCGCTGCTGGTGGAGGCGGGAGGGGTGACCGGGGAAGGCATCGCTCATCTGGCGGCCCCGGAGATCTCGGCCGACCCGGACGGCGTCACAGGGGGCCTGGTCGAGCTGGAGAAGCCCGTGGGGCGGTGGCCGCTGCCGCCGGATCTCGAGGCGGCGGTGGAGGCGCACGCGCGGAACGTCGAGCGGCGGGATCTCGCTGCCGCCGGGGAGGACCTTTCGCCGGATATTCGGGCCGCCGGAACGGAGCTCTATCGCTCCCTTCTGGCTCGAGGCCCTGATCGTCACGAGGTCGTCGGGGTCGCCAAGCTGGGCGCTCACCGCCTGATCAAGCTTCGGCTGGATGGCCCCGATGGGGCCGTGATCCTCGCCTCCCGGTGGGCCCAGCGCGAGGGCCACTGGCGGGTCGCGGAGGTCGAGGTGGTGAGGATCGAGGGGTCCAATCCGCCGTAGCCCGGAGCGCCCGCCTGGTCCGATCCGGTTATGTTCAAGACCGTGCTGGTAGCCAACCGCGGTGAGATCGCCCGTCGCGTCCTCCGGGCCTGCCGGGCCCTGGGGGTTCGCGGCGTGGCGGTCTATTCGGAGGCTGACGCCGGGTGGCCGCACGTGAAGGATGCCGACGAGGCGGTCCGCATTGGCCCGGCCCCGGCGCGGGAGAGCTACCTGAACATCGAGCGGATCCTTGAGGTTGCACGCGTGGCCCGTGCGGAGGCGATTCATCCCGGGTATGGCTTCCTCTCCGAGAACTGGCAATTCGCCAGGGCCTGCGGAGAAACTGGCGCGGCCTTCATCGGCCCCCCGTGGACGGTCATCAAGCAGATGGGAGAGAAAATTGCTGCCCGTCGGCTGATGGTCGGGGCCGGTGTGCCCGTCGTTCCCGGGAGCGAAGGACCGGTCGGCGACTTGGAAGCGGCGCAGCGCACAGCGGGGGCCGTCGGCTTTCCGATCATGCTCAAGGCGGCGGGGGGCGGTGGGGGAATTGGCATGGCCCGGGCTGTGGACCCCGCGCAGCTGGCCCAGGCCTTTCCCACCGCCCAGCGCCGGGCCCACGCTGCCTTCGGCGTCGCCGACCTCTACCTGGAGCGATACCTGGAGGAGGCGCGCCACATCGAGGTCCAGGTCTTCGGAGATCATGACGGCACGCTGGTTCACCTCCACGAGCGCGAGTGCTCCATCCAGCGTCGCCACCAGAAGCTCATCGAGGAGAGCCCGGCCCCGGGGCTTCCGCCAGAGGTGAAGCGCCGCCTGGTCGACGCCGCTGTGAGGGGAGCCAGGGCCGTGGGCTACGTCAATGCAGGCACCATGGAGTTCCTCGTAGACCCGGCCGGAGGGTTCCACTTCTTGGAGATGAACACGCGGCTCCAAGTGGAGCATCCGGTCACGGAAGAGGTCACCGGCCTGGACCTGGTGCAGGCGCAGCTCCGGGTGGCGGCGGGCGAAGCGCTCCCCTGGAAGCAAGCGGAGATCCTGCAGCGGAGAGCCGCCATCGAGTGCCGCATCTACGCTGAGGATCCCGACAGGAACTTCATGCCCTCGCCGGGGACGATCTCCGCCCTCAGGCTTCCCGAGGGGGAAGGGATCAGAGTGGAGTGCGGGGTGGCCGAGGGAGTGACCGTGTCGGTCCATTACGACCCGCTGTTGGCGAAGGTGATTGCCTGGGGACAGGACCGCGACGAAGCCCTGGAACGGATGCAGCGAGCCCTGTCCGAATTCAGCGTCGAAGGGGTCAAAACCACTCTCCCGTTTCATCGGGCGGTTCTCTCCAGTGAGCTGTTCAAGCGCGGACAGGTGCATACCCAACTGGTCGAACAAGGAGCCTTCAATGCCTGAAGAGGTCAAGGCGCACATCACCGGCGTGGTCTTCCAGGTGTTGACCAAGCCCGGCGATCAGGTCAGGGCGGGCGACCCGATCATCGTGCTGGAATCCATGAAGATGGAAATCCCTGTCGAGGCCCCGCGCGCCGGGACGGTGACCGAGGTTACGGCGAAGGAGGGAGAGACGGTGCAGGAGGGTGACACGGTGGCCCTGCTGGAATAAGGAGTTGGCGATGATGGAGAACGTGGCCACTCTTGACATGATCCGCGGGCTCTACGACTATCACCGCTGGGCGAACCGGCGACTCTTCGAGGTCGCGGCGACGCTGGGGGAGGAAGCTGCCGGCCGGGAGGTGGGCAAGCAGTTTAGCTTCTCCACGGTCCGGCGGATGTTCGCCCACATCTACGGCGCCGACTGGATCTGGCTCATGCGCTGGAAGGGGACCTCGCCGACGAAGCTCCCCGGCGGCGAGATCGGGAGCCTCGCGACCCTGCGCGAGAAGAGGGACGCGCTCGAGAAGGAGCAGCAGGCGTTCATCGAAGCCCTGACGCCGGCCGACCTCGCACGGGTCATCGACTACACGCAGGTCGACGGCCAGCCGTTCCGGTCGCCGCTGTGGCAGATGCTCCAGCACGTGGCGAACCACGCCACCCATCACCGGAGCGAGATCGCGACGATGCTCACGATGGTACAAGGCTCGCCGCCAGACACGGGCTTGATGACCTATCAGCGCATGATGTCAGGCCAGCAGGGGGCCTGAGGGAGACCCGCCATGGGGATGAGGGAACTCGTGGAGGAGCTCAGGGCTCGGCGGCAGAAGGCCCTCCAGATGGGGGGTGCCGAGGCCGTCGCGAAGCAACACGCGGAGGGGAAGCTGACCGTCCGGGAACGGCTGGACCTCCTGTTCGACTCCGGAACCTTCACCGAGATCGGTGCCCTCGCGACCCACGCCAACATCGCGCCCAGCATGAAAGGGAAAGAAACTCCGGCCGACGGGGTGGTCACGGGCTTTGGCAAGATAGACGGCCGACTCGCCTCGGTCATCGCCTACGACTTCACCGTGATGGCGGGCTCCATGGGGCGCACGGGCGAGACGAAATGCAACCGGGCGCGAGAAGTCGCGCTGACCAAGCGGATACCGATGATCTGGCTGATCGACTCGGCCGGGGCGCGCATCCAGGAAGCCATCGGCTCCACCTTTGCCCAGTCCGGCTTCCTCTTCCGGGAAGAATCGGTCATGTCGGGGGTCGTCCCGATGGTGGCGGCGATGTTGGGGCCGGGCGCGGCGGGGACGGCCTACATTCCGGCTCTGGCCGACTTCGTCCCGATGGTGAAAGGGACCAGTCACATGGCCCTCGGGGGGCCGCCGCTGGTCAAGGCGGTGGTGGGCGAGGACATCACCCCCGAGGAGCTGGGGGGCTCCAAGGTTCACTGCGAGGTCTCGGGGGTGGCGGACCTGGAAGTGGCGGACGACAAGGCGTGCATCCAGGTCATCAAGGACTATCTGTCCTACTTTCCCTCGTCCAATCTGGAGAAGCCACCGCTCGTCGCCTGCGATGACCCGGTCGATCGGATGGATGAGGAGCTGCTCAGCATCGTCCCCGAGAGCCCCCGCCGCGCCTACGACATGAAGAAGGTCATCCATCACATCGTGGATGGCGGACGATTCTTCGAGATCAAGCCCGCCTGGGCCAAGAACCTCATCGTCGGGCTGGCGCGGATGGGTGGCCGGTCGGTGGGAATTCTGGCGAACCAGCCGATGGTGCTCGGGGGGGCGCTGGACGTGAACTCCGCCGACAAGGCCGCGCGCTTCATCATGCTCTGCGACGCCTTCAACATCCCGCTCCTCTTCCTCCAGGACGTCCCCGGCTTCCTGGTGGGCTCGAAGGTCGAAAAGGAGGGGATCATCCGCCACGGGGCGAAGATGCTCTATGCCGTCAGCGAGGCGACGGTGCCGAAGGTGACCGTCGTGGTGCGTAAGGCCTACGGCGCCGGGTACTTCGTCATGTGCGGGAAGGCGTATGAGCCGGACTTGATCGTCGCCTGGCCGACAGCCGAGATCAGCGTGATGGGGCCCGAGGGAGGGACCAATATCATTTTCCGGAAAGAGATCGCCGCCGCGGTGTCGCCCGAGGAAGAGCGGGCGCGGCGGGTTGAGGAGTTCAGAAAGCTCATCAACCCCTACGTGGCCGCGGGTGGGGCGTTCATCGACGACATCATCGACCCTCGGGAGACCCGGGCGGTGGTGATCCGGGCGTTGGAAATGGCGGGGACCAAGAAGGTGGATCGGCCGTGGAAAAAGCACGGCGTGATGCCGGTCTAGTCAGGACTCCGCCGTCTGCGGGTAGCTGAAATTTTCGTGCTTGACAGGAGTCGGGGCGAGGGCTAGGGTAACGTTGTACCCTGGGGAAGTTCGGGGTTGCCGGCAAACGTCGGCCAACGGTCGGTCGAGGTCGGGAGGGAGGGTCTGGGATGCCAGACTCCCCGAAGAACGATCTCGAAAGGTTGACGGACGACGAAGGTCGAGAGCATTCCGAGCCCCCCAGGGTTTCTTACTTTTCAGGCAGTTCGCCGACCTTCCTCAAGACCAGGTTGAAGTAGGGCAGAAAGAGGGAAGGGGAGATTCCAAGCCGCCAGGCCACCTGGCAAACGAAGGCGAAAGCCGGTAGCGACAACCTGCGCTTCCAGCTTCGGGCGGTGTCCCTGAAGAAGCGGTAGCCGTAGCCAATTTCCTCCGTGAGGTCTTCCAGCCCACCCCTCCCCGACGTCGGCAGGCAGTCGGATAAGCTCGCGTTGCGCCATCCGGTCCCGGGGGCGGTGAACTCCGCCGGCGTGACCCCACGGAGACGTCCGGGCCGGAAGACCTTGCCGTAGGCGAGGGCCGCCCGGGGGGGCAGCCATTGGATCAGCGGGAGCCCGACCGAATGGGTTTCCAGGGGGAACCAGCGATTCGGCGTGTCGAAGATCCCGATCCACCCTCCCGCCTTGAGGACGCGGTAGTATTCGTCCACGTAGCGGTGCCGGTTTTCGAGGGGGAGGTGCTCGATCACCCCGAGGACGATCACTAGGTCGAAGGCTCCGTCGACGTAGGGAAGGCGCCGGGTCTCCTCGTTGACGAGATACCGTACCTCGCGGACCTTGGAGAGACGGAGATCTTCAACCTTCGCGCGAGTCATCTCGACGAAGGCGGCGTCGGAGTCGAAGGTCCAGATCCCGCCGACCAGCGGCTGGTCGTCCAGATACTCGGTGATGTGACCAAAGGAGCAGCCGACTTCCAGGACGGCGAGATCGGTGAGCCGGCGGGCGGCCAGGGCGGCAAAGAGCCGGTCAAGGAAGTGGCCGCCGCGCGTCACCTTGAAAGGGAAGTAGAGCGGCGCACGCCCGAGGCCCTTGCGCTCGATAAGCATCCGGATCACCCGCTCGCTGTAATGCGTGCGGTACTCCTTCCCGTCTACAGCGAGGACCCGTTCGTCGCCGAGGTCCCAGATGGTATAGCGAGGGGATTCCATTCGTGAGCATTATATCCGGCGTCAAACAAAAAACGGGCCGGTCCCCGTGGGGCCCCGACCCGGAACGGAACGGCCGTGGCTAGTTTTCGACGAAGGCTTTGAGGGCGCGTCCCCGCAGCGGGTGACGCAGCTTCCTGAGCGCCTTGGCCTCGATCTGGCGGATGCGCTCGCGCGTCACCGAGAAGCGCCGGCCCACCTCTTCAAGGGTGTGCTCGCCCTCTGTGCCGATCCCGAAGCGGAGTCGCAGGATCTGCCCCTCCTTGGGGGAAAGGGTGGCCAGGACCCGCTCCACCTGGGCTTCCATGTCCTGGCTGAGTAGCGTCTCGTCCGGGGAGCGGGCGTTCTTATCCTCCAGAAAGTCCGCAAGCTCCGAATCCTCGCCGATGGGCGTTTCCAGGGACAGCGGCTTCCTCGACGATTCCAGGATCAGCCTGACCTTCCGCGCCGGGACGCCGGTCCGCTGGGCCAGCTCCTCGGGCGTGGGCTCGCGCCCCATCCGGCTGGCCAAACCGCGGCTGACCCGAGAGATGCGGTGGAGGGTTTCCACCATGTGGACGGGAATTCGGATCGTGCGCGAATGGTCGGCCATGGCACGCGTGATGGCCTGACGGATCCACCAGGTGGCGTACGTGGAGAACTTGAATCCGCGGCGGTACTGGAAGCGGTCCACGGCCTTCATGAGCCCCAGGTTCCCCTCCTGGATCAGATCCAGCAGGGTCAGATCGCTTCCCAGATAGCGCTTGCCCACCGACACCACCAGGCGGAGGTTGGCTTCCATCAGCTCGCGCTTGGCTTGGCGCACAATCCGATCGTGCTCGTCAATCTGGCGCACCCGCTCCAGGAGCTGACGGCTGGGCAGTCCCAGCTCAGCCTCAAAGACGCGGACCTCGCGACCGATCCCCACCGTGCGGCGATCCTTTCGTTCCGCCTCTAAATGCTGGAGACGCGCGATCTGCTTTTTCAGGTCCGCCACCAGCTCGTCCACCAGGGCGGGCTTGAGGGGGAGGGTCGCGACGATCGTCTGGATTTGCTCCCGGTTGTGGGCGATCCACCGGTGGTAGATGGCCCGGGTGTTCTTCGAGCGGCGGCGATCCTTGAGGGCGGCCTGGAGCCGAGCGATCTCCCGCTCCAGTCGTCGGATCCGGCCGAAGGCTGCCAGCATTGGCTTCAGCTCGTCGGGCTCGGGCTCCCCTCCTTCGGGGAGCAGAATCAGGTCCTCCGGGGGCAGCTCTCGCCGCCGGACACGGTCGGCCACCTCCAGCAGGGCCTGGACGGCACGCGGGATTCCGGCTAGCGCCCACCGGAGCTTCGTCTGTCCGGCCTCGATCCGCCGGCCGATCTCTACCTCCTGCTCTCCGGTCAGCAGGGGGACCTTTCCGATTTCCTTGAGATAGAGCCGGACCGAATCCTCGCCCTGGGACGCTCCCGTGGGAGCCGGTTCCTCCTCAAGCGGGAGGGCCTGGGGTTCCTCGGGCTCGGACAGGGGCGGGCGGGGAGCGGCCGTCGTGAAGGGGCTCACTTCGGCGGCCAATGAGCCGATGGGAGTGTCATAGGGCTCTCTGAAGGTCATGGCAAGTCACTTGTCCTTCTTCGGGCCCCCCGGACGGCCGGGAGGGCCGGAATTCACCATTTAGAGGGTGGTTTCGCCCCGATGGATTCAGCCTTCCCTTCAAAGTTTAACAGATTGGGAGTGGGGATCGTTCCAGGAGCCTTACCTATTCTCAGACGGGAGGATCCTTGCCTGTATTCACCGACCAGGTGATCTATAATGAGGCGTCCATGCAGGCCGAAGTGGTGAGTGTGGGGTCCGAACTTCTCCTGGGCCAGATCGTGGATACCAACTCCGCGGTCATTGCCCGCCACCTGGCTGCCATTGGGTTGGATCTCTACTACAAAACGACGGTTGGGGACAACCTGGCCCGCTTGGCCGCCGTGCTCCGACTAGCCCTGGAGCGCTCCCAGGTCGTCATCACCACCGGCGGGATCGGCCCCACGGCCGACGACATCACCCGCGAGGCCGTCGCAGTCGCAACGGAGCGGGAGCTCCAGTTTTCCGAGTCCCTGATGGCCCAGATCGACGCGTTCTTTCGGGCCCGTGGCTTCAAGCTTTCCCCCTCTAACCGCCGCCAGGCCTTCACCCCGCGGGGGGCCATCGCGGTTGAGAATCCGCTGGGGACCGCCCCGGCCTTCATCGTCGAAGTCGCAGAGCGGTGTGTGATTACGCTCCCGGGGGTGCCACGGGAGATGGAGCACCTCCTCGTGGCCCGCGTCCTGCCCTATCTCCGCGAGCGGTACGGCCTCAAGGGGGAGATCCGCCTGCGCGTCCTCAAGGTGGTCGGGCTCGGGGAGAGCCGGATCGGCGAGCTTCTAGCGGATCTCATGGAGAAAGGGCTCAATCCCACCGTGGGAACCCTGGCCCACCTCGGTCAGGTGGATGTGCGGATCGCCGCCAAAGGAACCGACGCGGAGGCGGCCCGGCGCTTGATCGAGCCCGTCGAGGCAGTCGTCAGAGCGCGGCTCGGGGATCTCATCTTCGGGGCCGACGCCGACACACTCGAGGGCGTGATCTCAGCGCGAGTCCAACGGCTGGGAATTCGAGTTGCCGTCGCGGAATTTGGCAGCGCGGGAGTGGTGGCCGAGCGTCTGTCCGCGGGGCTCGGCCAGGGTTTTGCGGGCGGGGTCATCCTGGGCGATCCTGCGGGTGCGACCCGACTGGGGGGCGACCTTGAGGGGGGAGCCAGTCCGGAGGCAAAGGCGCGTCTGTTGGCCGAGGCAGTAAGAGGATGGCAAGGGGTCCAGGTGGGCGCCGCGACCGTCTTCGAAGGGGACCCCGGCTCCGAGCCCCCGGTCACGGTGGTGGGACTCGCTGTGGCGTTCCATGAATCCCTGGAGAGCCGCGAGTATCGGTTCGGTGGCGACCTGCCCTCGATGAAGATCCGGACGGCCACGCTGGCCCTGGACCTCCTCCGGCGCACCCTGGAGCGTGTCGCCTGACCGCCGTACGGCTGGTTCCTCAGCAGGACCCTCACTCTTTGGGAGCCAGCCGAAGATCGAAGCTCACGCGCACTGCGTCGCCCACGGCCAGGAAGAACTTTTTCGGGGGCGAGATCCCGAAGTCGGTCAGTTTGAGTTCCGCCTCCCCGCGGACCCAGAGCTTTCCCTCCTCGACGCGCGCGCGGCCCGTCCAGGTCTTGGCGCGCTCCACCCCGTGGAGAAGCATGATCCCGGTGATCGTGAGGGTGACGTCAACCCGCTCAGCCACGGAGGGAAAGGAGGCTCGGACTTCCTCAACCCTAAAGCGGATTTCCGGATATTTATCCACCTCGAGCGACTTACGGAGATCACGGTCCCGTCCGTCGATCCCGGTCTTGAACCGAGCGGGATTCACGGTGACGCTGGCGGTGATGCCCTGGGGGATGTTGGCGGGATCGACCCGAACTTCGCCCGTCACGTCTTCGGTCGCGCCCGAGAAGTCGCCGAGGGGGTAGCTCGCGTCGAACATCACCTGGCTCCTCCCCGCGACGACAACGTAGAGCCTCGGCTCTGTCGCCGCGCCCGCCGCCGTGGACAACAGCGCGAGCAGTGCGATCGCCCGGATCATCGCGCGCATCCTCATCGGGGCTTCCCCCTGATACCACGGGTGTCCGGTCAGGTCAACGGGGGGTCGGCCACCGGAGACGCCAGGGTTCAGCGTCCAGAATAGGGAAATCTGGTTGACAGCTACGGAGAGGGGGATTTATCGTCGAAATTGTCTCCCATGGCCAAGACGAAGAAGGGTGACGAGGCCCTCGAGCATCTGAACCGCCTGGTCGATCTGCCTTTCAGCCTGGCCCCCGCGCAGACCGTCGAGGGGAAGGGGACGGTCCGGCGGCGGGGGCGCCGGTAGTGCGGCGTGTCGATATGGCGATTGCACCGAGCGCTAGCTACAGCCTCACGGTCCGGTTGGAGATCCGGCAGCGCCCGGGCATGCTCGGGCGGGTCACCTCCACCATCGGCGCCGCGGGAGGCGACATCGGGGCTGTGGACCTTGTGCAGACGACCCGCGAGCGGGTGGTCCGGGACATCACGATCAACGCCCGGGACAGCGAGCACGGTCAGGAGATCGTCAACCGGCTCCGTGCCCTCGGGGGGGTGCGGGTGATCAACGTTTCGGACCGCACCTTCCTCATGCACCTGGGTGGCAAGATCGAGGTGCGCAACAAGGTGCCCATCCGGACGCGGGACGATCTCTCGATGGCCTACACGCCCGGCGTGGCTCGCATCTGCCTGGCGATTCGGGAGGACCGCCAGCGCGCCTTCGCGCTGACGATCAAGCAGAACTCGGTGGCGGTCGTGACCGACGGGAGCGCGGTCCTGGGGCTGGGTGACATCGGTCCGGAGGCGGCCCTGCCGGTCATGGAAGGGAAGGCGATGCTCTTTAAGGAGTTCGCCGGCGTCGACGCATTCCCCATCTGCCTGGCGACCAAGGACCCTGACAAGATTGTGGAGACCATCAAACTGATCGCGCCCGCCTTCGGAGGGATCAATCTGGAGGACATCTCGGCGCCGCGGTGCTTCGAGGTGGAGGAGCGCCTGCGCAAGGAACTGGAGATCCCGGTGTTCCACGACGACCAGCACGGGACCGCTGTGGTCGTCCTGGCAGCACTGCTCAACGCCCTGCGCCTCGTCTGGAAAGACCCGAAGAAGATCAAGGTGGTGGTGTCCGGCGTGGGGGCAGCCGGGACCGCGACCATCAAGATCCTGCTTTCGATGGGCATACGGCAGATCATCGGCGTCGATGAGCACGGCACGCTCTTCCGCGGGCGCGAAGCCGGGATGGATTTCATGAAGCGGTGGGTCGCCGAGGCGACGAACCCGCGGAACCTCCGCGGGAACATGTCGGACGCCATCCAGGGGGCCGACGTGTTCATCGGGCTCTCGGTGCCGGGGGCGCTGACGGTGAAGGACGTCAGGAGCATGGCGAAGCGCCCGATCGTGTTCGCCATGGCCAACCCGGTCCCGGAGATCCAGCCCGAGGTGGCCATCCGTCACGTGGCGGTCATGGCCACCGGCCGATCGGACTACCCGAACCAGATCAACAACGTGCTCTGTTTTCCCGGGTTCTTCCGCGGCGTGCTCGACTGCCGGGCCAGGCTCGTCAACGACGAGATGAAGATTGCGGCGGCTCGGGCCATTGCCGGGTGCGTGCAGCCGGACGAGCTTACCGCGGAATATATTATCCCGAGCGTTTTCAACAAGAAGGTTGCCCCGGCAGTGGCCCGGGCAGTCGCCCGCGCCGCGCAGCAGACCGGCGTGGCCCGGCGCCGACACCGCCTTGAGATTCCCGCCCATTTCTGACGACGGGGTGCGGACGTCCATGGGGGAGGAGGATCGGATCGTCTGGTCTGTGGTGATCCCCGCGTACAACGAAGAGCCGCGCTTGCCCGCGTACTTGCGGGACGTGATCGCCTTCTTCGAGGGGCGGAGGGACCCGTACGAGATCATCATCGTGGACGATGGAAGCCGGGACGCGACCCGGGAACGGGTGGGTGAGCTTCAAGCTGCTCACCCACGGGTCAGGCTTATTGCGCTTCCCCAAAATCGCGGGAAAGGCTATGCGGTGAGGGTCGGGATGGTGAACGCCCGGGGGTTCTTCCGCCTGTTCGCCGACGCCGATGGCGCGACCCCGATCGTGGAGCTCAAGCGGCTCGAGCCGGCGCTTCAGGCGGGTGCCGATCTCGTGATCGGGTCACGGGTCCTGGTGAACCCCCACGTGTCGGTTCAGGCAAAGTGGCGGCGCGTCTGGGCCGGACGGGTGTTCAATTGGCTGGTCGCGCGGTGGGGGCTCCGTGGGATCGGCGATTCCCAATGCGGGTTCAAGTGCTTCCGGGCTCGTGCGGCGGAGGACCTCTTCCGCTCGCTCACCACGGATGGGTTCGGTTTCGACGTGGAGCTGCTGCTCCTGGCCCGGCGGCGGCAGTATCGGATCGCGGAGGTGGCCGTCAACTGGATCGACCAGCCCGGGAGCAAGGTGAGCATCTTGGCCGATGGCCCGCGCATGCTCTGGCAAATTCTTGCGGCCCGCGCCAGCGTCAGGCGCGGCCGCCAGGAGCGGTGACGATGGGGGATGCGTCCGCGCGTATTGCACGCCGAGCTCAGGAGATCGAACCGTTCCTCGCCGTCGAAGTGGGCGAGCGCGCTCAAGAGCTCGAGCGGCAGGGGATCGACATCATTCACTTGGAGTTCGGCGAGCCGGACTTCGAGACCCCCGCCGTGATCCAGGAGGCGGCGCAGAAGGCGATCAAGGACGGGCGGACTAAGTACGCCCACAGCCTCGGCATCCTCCCGCTCCGGGAGGCGATCGCCGAGCACTACCGGGAACGCTACGGCGTCGAGGTCTCCCCTGACCAGATCCTGGTCACGGCGGGGACCTCGCCGGCCATGCTGCTCCTCTTCACGGTCCTCCTGGATCCGGGTGACCAGGTGATTCTCTCGGATCCCCACTACGCCTGCTATCCCAACTTCATTCGCTATGCCGAGGGGGACCCGGTGTACGTCAACGTCGACGAGTCGGACGGCTTTCAGTACCGCCCCGAGGCTATCCGGGAACGGCTTTCCCCCCGCGTGAAGGCCATCCTGGTCAACTCGCCGGCCAATCCCACCGGCACCGTGTTGTCGCCGGATCGCATGGCCCGGGTGGCCGAGCTGGGCCCCTGGATCGTCTCCGACGAGATCTATCATGGGCTCACGTACGTGGGGAAGGAGCACTCGATCCTGGAGTACACCGATCACGCCTTCGTCCTGAACGGCTTCTCCAAGGCCTTCGCCATGACGGGGTGGCGGCTTGGGTACCTGATCACGCCCAAGCCGTTCATACGAACCCTTCAGAAGACCTACCAGAACTTTTTCATCTCCACCAACGAGTTCGTCCAGTGGGCGGGGGTGGCGGCGCTCAAGGAGGCGGCCGAGGACGCGGCCCGCTTTCGGAGGGCCTTCGACGAGCGCCGTCGGGTGATGATCGCCGGCCTCCGGGAGGTGGGGCTGGGCGTGGGGTGGGAGCCCATCGGCGCCTTCTACGAGCTCGCGAACGCCAAGCGGTTCACGCAGGACTCCTACGAGTTCGCCTTCCAGATCCTTGAGCGGGCTCACGTCGGGGTCACACCCGGAATTGATTTCGGGCAGAACGCCGAGGGCTACCTCCGCTTCTCCTACGCGAACTCGCTCCCCCGGATCCAGGAGGGACTCGAGCGGATCGGGCGATTTCTTGCGCGGCGGACGGAGAGCCATCCCGGGTGATTCCTTTGCCTTGATGGACCCCGGCTACATCGCCACCCACGTCGAGGAAGATCAGCATCACTGGTGGTTCCTCGGGCGTCGGGCAGTGCTCCTGAGCGTGCTGCGGGCCGCCCTCCCCAGGGGAAGGCTCAGGGTGGTGGAAATCGGTTGTGGCAGCGGAACGTTCCTGCCTGCCGCCGCTGAGTTTGGTGACGTGGTCGGCGTGGAGGCGACCACGGAGTTTTTGGAGGTCGCCCGCCGCCGCGGGTTCACGGTTCTCCGGGGCTCGCTTCCAGACCAACTGCCGCTGGAGGCCGACTCGTGCGATGCGGCCCTCCTCTTCGACGTGCTGGAGCATCTCGGGGACGATCGGGCGGCGCTCCGGGCCGTGCGGCGCATCCTGAAACCGGGAGGGCTGCTCGTCTGCACCGTTCCCGCCTACCAGTGGCTCTGGAGTTCCCACGATGAGGTTCTCGGGCACCGGCGACGCTACACCACGGGCGGGCTGAGATGGGTGGCCAAAGAAGCCGGCCTTCGCCCGCTCCGTGCCACCTATTTCAACACCCTTCTGGCCCTTCCCATTGTCGGTGTGCGTCTCCTCCGGCGGTGGCGCACCCCCGCCTTCGGCCCGGGTACCCAGCGCGGTCACGACCTCATCCGTCCCGCTCCCTGGCTGAACGCGCTCCTGACCCGCCTGTTCTCGTTGGAGGCGGGATTGCTTCGATGGATCAATCTCCCCTTCGGGGTTTCGGTGCTCCTGGTGGCCCGTCGCCCGTCGGAGTAACGGCGCGTTCCGTGTGAGATCCTTCGTGAAATCCCGGCTCCTGCTCACCGGCCTCGTTGCCGCCCTCGTCCTCGTTGTCGGGATCTGGGTGGCCCTGGATCGCCGACCACCGGTTTGGGACCACGCCAACCACCTGGAGCGCTCCGTCGTGTGCTGGCGGCTCCTGTCGGAGCGCGGAATGGCCGGGGTCGGGCAGATTGTCGAGATGTCCTCGTTCTACCCGCCCCTCGTCCCCTGCGCCGCGGGTCTCCTCTACCTCGTGTTTGGGGTTACCCCGCTCACGTCCCAAGCGTTGATGCTTGTCTTTCTGGGGCTGGCGCTCGTTTCTCTCTTCCTCCTCGGGCGCCGGCTGTTCGATGCGCCGACCGGCGTGTTGGCGGCCCTGCTCTTCGGCACCGCGCCGTTCGTGGTGTATTCCGCCACCAACTTTCAACTCGATCTCCCACTGGCGGCGGCGGCGATCTTTACGCTCCTGGTTCTCGTCAAGACGGAGGCGTTTTCCCAGCATTCCTGGTCCATCGGCCTGGGTCTGGCTGTGGCTTTTGGCATGTGGGTCAAACCGCCGTTCGCCATCTTCCTCCTCCCTCCGCTCGGTCTTGTGGCCTGGCGGGCGCTCCGCGCCGGGGGGCGAGGGCGCCGCGTGGTGAACCTGGCCTTGGCCGTCCTGCTGGGTGGTGCCCTCAGCCTCCCCTGGTATGGCCTACGGGTCTTTGGCCTGCCCATCCAGGTTGCTAATCGCGCCTTCAAGCAGGCCGCCGAGTCTGGATATCCCGAAACGCTCACGCCTGCCTCGCTCTTCTTCTACCCGAAAGCGCTCCTGCCTACCTTCGGCCTGCTCGCGGGACTCCTCTTCGTCTGGGGCTTTCTGGCGCTGGCACGGCAGCCAGCGGTGCGCGGCCTCCTCTGGAGCGCGGCGGTCGTGCCGTTCGGGGTCTTTGTTTCTATTCAGAACAAGAACCTGCGCTACGTCCTGCCCCTTCTCCCCGTGGCGGCGCTGATCGCCGCCGCGGGTCTCCGCGCCGTTGGACCGGCCTGGCGGCCACGGCTGACCCTCGCCGTCGTGGTTGTCTCCGTGCTCCAGGTGGGGACCGCCGCCTTTGGGATCCTGCCGGTTCCCCCCTGGACCCCCTTCAACCTCCCCATCGTGTTTTCCTTCCCGCCGTCTTCGCTGGAGTGGCCCCATCGTCAGGTCCTCGACGTCATCGTCCGGGAAAGTCGCGGCGCTCCCGCAACCGTGAGCGTGGTCCCCAACTTCGACTATTTCTCCGTTTCCAATTTCCGCTACTACGCGGTGCGGGACGGGCTTCCGCTCGAGCTGAGCCGGGCGTGGGACCGGTACCCGCTGCGATTGGACTTCATCATCCTGAAGACAGGCAACCAGGGGCCCGAGTTTTCCATTGCCAAGCCGAAGCGAATCATGGAGCGGCTCGCTGCAGGCGATCCCGCCTTCGAGCGGATCTTTCCCGTCATCTGGGAGGCTCCGCTTCCCGACGGGAGCGTGGCGATCGTCAGACAGCGCCGGCTGACCCCGGTGACGGGCGTGAGTCCTCCAGCCCTGGCTCACCAGTTTGAGGAAGCGGTGGCGCGCTTTCTCGAACCCTACGCCCGGGAGGTGGAGGGGCTGAAGATCGACCTTGACTACTCGCCGAGGGACCTGCTCAGGGGGGAGATCCGGCGGGTGCTGATCGAGGCTCGAACCGCCCGGGTGGCTGAGTTCGCGCGGCAGGGCGCTCAGCTCCGGTTGGGGGAGCTCCGCCTCACCCTTGAAGGCGTGGTCGTCAATCCCCATCGCCTCATAGGCTCGGGTGAAATTGAGCCGCTGGAGGTGGAGAGGCTCCGTGTGGACCACCTCGTCGTCGCCGAACAGGATCTCCGGACCTTTCTCTCAGGACTCCGGCGGCTCGGAGGGCTGAGGCTCGGGCTGGAGGAGGGAGCCGTCACCGTGGCGTTGGCCCAGCCGGGACCGGATGTGACCGGGCGCCTCCGGCTGTTGACCGGGGGTGGAGCCGGACCCCTGGCGGTTCACGCAGAGCAGGTGAGGCTCGGCGGGATCCCGCTTCCGGACTTCCTCGTCGGCTGGGTCTTCCGGCATTATGACCCCGCGCCGCGCCTGGCTAAGCTCCCGATGACCGTTGAGCTCGGCCAGATCCGGGTGGAGCCCGGGCGCATCGTGATCGCAGACACCGCGGCACCTCCTATGCGGTCACGCGGGGGGACCGGCAGACTGGAGAGTCAGGGCAGGAAGAGGCAACCCTGAGGGGGGATGGGTATGGCCGAGTCGCTTAGGGCAAAGAAGGTTCGAGCCCGGAAGCTGATCCGAATTCTGGAGCGCGAGTACCCGGACGCCAAGATCGCGTTGGACTTCTCGACCCCCCTCGAACTCCTCGTGGCCACCATTCTCGCGGCCCAATGCACCGACGAGCGGGTCAACCAGGTGACCAAGGCCCTCTTCACGACGTGCCGGAGCGCCAAGGACTACGCTCAGGCGGATCCGGCCACACTGGAGCGCGAGATTCGCTCCACGGGGTTCTATAAGGCCAAAGCTCGTGCCGTCATCGGGATGGCGAAGGAGCTCGTGCTCAAGCACGGGGGCCAGGTTCCCCAAACCCTGCTGGAGCTGGTCGCGCTCCCCGGAGTCGGCCGCAAGACGGCCAATGTGGTCCTCGGCAATGCCTACGGCCAACCCGCCATCGCCGTGGACACCCACGTGTTTCGCGTGTCTCAACGGCTGGGTTTGGCCAAGTCCGAGGATCCCGAAGAGGTGCATGACCGACTCTGCCAGGCGATCCCGAGGGTCAAGTGGACGCCGTTCAGTCACCTCCTGACCACCCATGGCCGCCGGGCGTGCAAGGCGCGGAAGCCGACGTGTCCCGCCTGCCCAGTCCGAGCCCTTTGCCCCTGGCCGGGCAAGACCCTCACATAGAGCCGTTTTTGCAGCGGACGGCGCCTTTTGCTTGACAGTTCAAAGACTTTCGCTTAACGTATGTGGTTGCGACTTTTCGGGAGTGAAACTCGCAGAGGGAACCGGATTCGGGAAAGGGAAGCATGGCCACATCGCAGCCAAAGGTCGAGACCATCGCCCGGAAGTGGTATCTCGTCGACGCCGAGGGGAAGGTGCTCGGACGCCTGGCGACCCAGGTTGCCACGATTCTCCGGGGCAAGCATAAGCCCTCCTTCGCCCCCCACCTGGACCTGGGAGATCACGTGGTGGTGGTCAATGCTGAGAAAGTGCACCTGACCGGGAGCAAGCTCGCGACCAAGACGTACCGCTGGCATACCGGCTATATCGGCGGGCTGCGCGAGATCAGCGCAGAGAGGATGCTTCGAACTCACCCCGAGCGGGTCATCGAGTGGGCGGTTCAGGGCATGCTCCCCAAGGGCCGCCTGGGCCGGGCTATGGTCAAGAAGCTCAAGGTGTACCGCGGGCCAGAGCACCCCCACGCGTCCCAGAAGCCCGAGCCCTTGGCCGTGGCCACGCGGCAATCTTCTTAAGAGGAGCGCTATGGCTGAAACGCCGAAATTCTACGGGACCGGCCGGCGAAAAACCTCGGTGGCGCGGGTCTGGCTCCGGCCGGGGCCGGGAGCCATCACCGTCAACCGTCGCCCCTTCGAGGATTACTTCTCCCGGGAAACGCTCCGTATGATTATCTGCCAGCCCCTGCAACTCGCCAACATGCTGGGGCAGCTTGACGTGTTGGTGAACGTGGCGGGGGGCGGCCCTGCGGGTCAGGCCGGTGCGGTCAGGCACGGGATCGCGCGGGCTCTCTTGGCCTTGGACGACAAGCTTCGACTGCCGCTGAAGAAGGCGGGGCTCCTCACTCGGGACCCACGGATGCGGGAGCGGAAGAAGTACGGCCAGCCGGGTGCGCGGCAGAAGTTCCAGTATTCGAAGCGCTAGCCCCCGGAGCGGACAACCCTTGGTGGTCAAGGTCGCGGTAGCGGGGGCCAGCGGATACATGGGCGCTGAGCTGCTGCGCCTGCTGCTCGTCCATCCTATGGTCCAGCTCGTCGCGGTGACCTCCGAGCGTTTGGCCGGCGAGCCGCTCGAGACGCTCTACCCTCATCTGCGCGGGCTCACGCCCCTGACTTTTGAGGCGCTGGATCCCGAAAGGCTGGTCCAGGACGCCGAGTGCGTGTTCCTCGCGCTCCCCTACATGGAGTCGCACAAAGTGGTCCCTGTCCTCCGCCGTCGCGGTCGCACGGTCATTGACCTTTCCGCTGATTACCGGCTCAAGGATCCAGGGGCGTACGCCAGCTGGTACAAGACCCCCCACGCCGACCGGGACGGCCTCGCCGCGGCGGTCTACGGCCTGCCCGAACTGCATCGGAAGGCCATCTCCGCCGCGTCCCTGGTCGCCAATCCCGGCTGCTATCCGGTCGGGGCGATCCTGGCGATTGCGCCTCTTCTCAAGGCGGGGGTTGCGGCTGGCGACGGAATTGTCATTGACGGCAAGTCCGGCGTCTCGGGGGCCGGTTCCATGGGGCGCAAGGTGGACCCGATGTACCTCTACACGGAGGCCAACGAAAACGTGCAGGCCTACGGGGTGGCCACCCACCGTCACACCCCGGAGATCGAGCAGGAGCTCTCAGGCTTGGTCGGTCGTCCCCTCACGGTTGGGTTCACGCCTCACCTGATCCCGCTGAATCGGGGGTTATTTACCACCGCCTCGGTTCCGCTCGCCAAGGTTGCCGGGACAGCGGAACTCCTCGACTGCTACCGGGAGTTCTACGCCGGGGAGCCGTTCGTCCGGGTCCTTCCCGAGGGGAAGCTCCCGACCACGCGCGCCGTGGTGGGCTCCAACTTTTGTGACGTGGCGGTGGTTTCAGATCCTCGGACCGAACGGGCCGTCTGCCTGTCAGCCATCGACAACCTTGGCAAGGGCGGAGCCGCCAACGCGGTGCAGAACCTTAACCTGATGTTTGGATGGGACGAGCGGTCGGGCCTCGAGGCGCCGCCGGTGTATCCGTAGCGCCGTGCCGATACCCGTCGCACTTCGGCGTCTTCCGTCCCACGCTCCGTGGATGCCCGCGCCGTTCAATCTATCCTCAACGGGGTCCCGGCTCCGACCACCCGTCGGGTGCTGCCCGCGGCCCGCCCTGTGGAATTCGTTGGAGGCTGACTAGGCGCATGGCCGGGTTGGAGTGGCTTGAAGGCGGGATCACGGCGGTTCCGGGGATCCTGGCCTCTGGCATCCACGGGGGTATCAAGGCCGGCGGGAAGAAGGACCTGGCCCTGGTCTACTCCTCAACGCCCGCGCGGGCGGCGGCGGTCTTTACCACCAATCAGGTCAAGGGTGCGCCGGTCCAGGTCTCGTTGGAGCATATTAAGGGCGGGACGATCCAGGCGATCGTCGCCTCAAGCGGGTGTGCCAACGTCTGTACGGGCGAACCGGGCCTCAGCGATGCCCGCGAGATGGCCGCGATCGTGGGCGACCTGGTTCGAATTCCGCCTCAGCATGTCCTCGTGGCGTCCACCGGGGTGATCGGCCGGCCACTGCCGATGGACAAGATCCGGGCTGCGCTCCCGAGGCTGGTCAAGTCACTTTCTCCGCAGGGCGGCAAGAATGCGGCGGAAGGGATCCTGACCACCGACACGGGACCCAAGGAGGCCGCCCTGCGTGTGGACGTCAACGGCCGGCCGGTTACAATCGGGGGAATCGCCAAGGGTGTCGGCATGATCGAACCTCACATGGCGACGATGTTCTGCTTCTTGGCCACCGATGCGGTGGTCTCAGGGGACGCGCTTGACGCGGCCCTTCGTCGATCCGTGAAGCGCAGCTTCAACCGGATCACCGTGGACGGGGACCAGTCAACCAGCGATACGGTGGCGATCCTCGCCAACGGGTTAGCGGAAAACCGGGTGCTCGAGAAGGGAAGTCGGGGTCTCCGTCAGCTGGGGCAGGGGCTGGAGGCCATTACCGAGAGGCTCGCCAAGCTACTCGTGAAGGACGGCGAGGGAGCCACCAAGCTCGTGAAGGTTGTGGTAAGAGGCGCCCGAAATCGGCGAGAGGCCCTGACGGCCGCGCGCTCCGTCGCCAACTCGCCGCTGGTGAAAACTGCCCTCAACGGTCAGGACCCCAACTGGGGGCGGATCATGATGGCCCTCGGCAAATCGTCCGCGGTGGTGCAGGCGGATCGGGTCGGCATCTGGTTTGACGACGAGCCCCTGGTGGCAGGTGGCCAGCTGCGCCAGGGTGTGCGACTGGATCGGGTGCGGGAGATCATGGCGCGTTCCGAGTTCACGATCCAGATCGATCTCGGGCTAGGGCCGGGGCAGGAGCAGGTCTGGACCTGCGACCTCTCCGAGGAGTACGTGCGGATCAACGCCAGGTACACTACGTAAGCATCGGAGGGGCTTCCGCCCTTTTCCGGTTCTTCGCGAGCGGGTTCCTGTCCCGCTGGGGGAGGTATCGGAGGGGGTGAGGACCCCCTCCGACTTCTGCACGCTCCCCGCATTCGGTGCCCCGCGAAGGGGTGAGGGGGGCGGAGGCGAACCGAAGGAGGACACCGTGACGATGACGATGAAGGAGCTCCTGGAATCGGGGGTTCACTTTGGCCACCAGACCAAACGCTGGAACCCGAAGATGCAGAAATATATTTTCGGGGAGCGCAACGGCATCTATATCATCGACCTGCAGAAAACGCTGAAGAAGTTTCGCGAGGCCTATGCCTTCCTACGCGACCTGGCCGCGGGCGGGGGCGCCGTGCTGTTCGTGGGGACGAAAAAGCAGGCCCAGGAGACGGTCTTCGAGGAGGCCACCCGGTGTGGAATGTTCTACGTGAACCAGCGGTGGCTGGGCGGGACCCTCACCAACTTTGCCACTATCAACCGCTCGATCGGGCGCCTGAAGCGGCTCGATGAGATGCAGGAAACCGGGGAGTACGAGCGCCTGCCCAAGAAGGAAGTCCTGGGGCTGGAGCGGGAGCGGCAGAAGCTCGAGAAGGCCCTCGTGGGGATCAAGAACATGGACCGGCTGCCGTCGGCCGTGTTCATCATCGACCCCCGCAAGGAGAAGATCGCAGTGGCCGAGGCCCAGCGCCTCGCCGTCCCGATCATCGCCATCGTGGACACCAACTGCGATCCCACGGGCATCGACTACCCGATCCCGGGCAACGACGACGCGATCCGGGCGATCCGGCTCATTACCTCCCGCCTGGCGGACGCGATTCTTGAGGGCCGGGGCCCGCTCGCCAAGGAGGAGTCCGAGGAGGTACCTGCCGAGGCGCTCACGGCGAGCGAGGCCGGGATGGGTGCTCCCGCCGAAGCGACTTCATAGGGGGGGACTGGAGCCGATGGCATCGCACGCCGAGCTGGTCAAGAAGCTCCGGGAGCTCACCGGAGCCGGCGTCATGGATTGCAAGGCCGCCCTGGAGGCCTCCGCGGGAAACCTGGAAAAGTCGATTGAGTTCTTGAGGAAGAAGGGGCTGGCCGACGCCGCGAAGAAGGCTCACCGCACGGCCCGCGAGGGGCTGGTGGGCGCGTACATCCACCCGGGCGGTAAGATCGGGGTTCTCGTGGAGGTGAACTGCGAGACCGACTTCGTGGCGCGTACCGAGAAGTTTCAGCAGCTGGTCAAGGACCTGGCCATGCAGGTGGCGGCGGCCAGTCCCGCGTATGTGTCGCGGGAGGAAGTGCCCGGGGCCCTCGTTGAGAAGGAGCGCGAGATCTACCGGCAGCAAATGGCGGATGCGAAAAGGCCACCGCAGGTGCTCGATAAGATCGTCGAGGGGAAACTCGAGAAGTTCTACGCCGAGCAGTGCCTGCTCGACCAGCCGTTCATCAAGGATGCTGCGGGCAAAACGAAGGTGAAGGACCTGGTGGGCCAGGTCAGCGCCCAGGTGGGGGAGCACGTGGTGGTTCGCCGCTTCTCCCGCTTTCAGGTTGGAGAGGGCGGTTGAGGGGGGCCGGCTGAATGGAACCCATCTATAGGCGGATCCTCCTCAAGCTGTCCGGCGAGGCCCTCGCCGGCGAGCAGGGATACGGGATCGATCCCGGAGTGCTCGACGGGATCTCCGAGGAGCTGAAAGACGTGACCTCCCTGGGGACCCAGGTTGCCGTCGTCATCGGGGGGGGAAACATCTTCCGGGGTATCGCCGCCAGCGTCGGGGGCATGGAGCGGGCCACGGCGGACTACATGGGGATGCTGGCGACGGTGATCAACGCGTTAGCTTTACAGGACGCCATTGAGAAGACGGGGCTCCCCACGCGGGTCCTTTCGGCGATCGAGATGCGGGCCGTGGCGGAGCCTTACATCCGGAGACGGGCGATCCGCCACCTCGAGAAGGCGCGGGTCGTCATCTTCGCGGCGGGAACCGGTAACCCGTTCTTCACCACCGATACGGCCGCCGCCCTGCGGGCCGTTGAGATCGGGGCGGAGGTGATCCTCAAAGCGACCAAGGTCGACGGGGTCTATTCGGCCGACCCCAAGAAGGATCACGCCGCGAGGCGGATCCCACGGCTGAGCTATATCGAAGTGCTCAACCGCGGGCTACAGGTCATGGACGCCACCGCCATTTCGCTCTGCATGGATAACAAGCTCCCGATCGTGATCTTCGACCTCACCCGTCGCGGGAACATCAAGCGGATCGTCCTTGGAGAGTCGATCGGGTCCGTGGTTACGGGCGAGGATCCGGTCCTCAGGGGGGTGACGGACGATGCAGGCGGTCATCAGAGACGTTGACGTGCGAATGCAGGGAGCTCTCGACGCCCTGGCACGGGAGTTCGCGGGTGTCCGGACGGGGCGTGCGAGTACCGGCTTGCTGGAAGGGATCAGGGTGGACTATTACGGGACGCCTACGCCGGTTCCCCAGGTGGCCTCGCTGTCAGTACCGGATCCGAAGACGCTCCTGATCCAGCCTTGGGACGCGAGCCTCCTGCCCACCATCGAGAAGGCGATCATGAAATCCGACCTTGGGCTCACGCCCGCCAACGACGGCAAGGTGATTCGCCTGACCATGCCTCCGTTGACCGAGGAACGCCGGAAGCAGTTGGCCAAGGCAGTGGGCAAGCTGGCTGAGGACGCGCGCGTCGCCATCCGCAATATCCGCCACGAGGCGAACAAGAAGCTCAAGACCATGGAAAAGGAGAAGAAGATCTCCGAGGATGACGGGCGCCGGGGCCAGGAGCAGATCCAGAAGATCACCGACAAATTCATCCAGCGGGTGGACGAGATCTTGAAGAAGAAGGAGCACGAGATTCTGACCTTTTGATCACAGGGTCAACCCGCAGCCCTGATGTGTCCGGCATTCTGCCGTCCCGGTAGGCTCGTGGTTTTGTGTTGTGCCGCAAGGGTTTTCCCTGGATTCTGCGCGCCCTTTTCGCTACCATACGAGGCACTATGGCCTTCGAGCAGCCAGGTGGCTTGCCTGTCGGCGACCTGGTCTCCCTGGACGAGCCAGACCTCCTGAGGGTCGTCAAGGCACGACGGGTTCCTGGACACGTCGCCATCATCATGGATGGCAATGGGCGGTGGGCGGTGCAGCAGGGCCTGCCCCGAGTGGCAGGCCACCGGGAGGGAGTCAAGACCGCCAGCGCCATCGTCCGGGCCGCGCATGCCGTGGGGATTCGGTTCCTGACTCTCTACGCTTTTTCCTCGGAGAACTGGAGCCGACCCTCCTCCGAGGTGTCCATGCTCATGAGCCTGCTGGAGCGTTCCATCGACCACGAGTTCCCCGAGCTGATGGCGAACAATGTCCGGTTCCGCGTGATCGGGCGGCCGAATGGGGTCCCCCCCTCCGTGCGGAAGAGAATCGACCGGGTGGTTGCGGCCACGGCGGCGAATACCGGCCTGACCCTGCTCATGGCGTTCAACTACGGCGGTCGGGATGAGCTGGTCGACGCGTGCCGGGCGCTCGCGTCGCAGGTTCAGGCGGGGACGATTCGCCCCGAGGAGATCGACGAAGCGCTGGTGGCGCGCGCCCTGTACACCCACGGGGTCCCCGATCCGGATCTCCTCATCCGGACCAGCGGCGAGATGCGAGTGTCTAACTTCCTCCTGTGGCAGATCGCGTACGCGGAGCTCGTGGTGACCCCGACCCTCTGGCCCGATTTCCGTCCGCGGGATCTCTACTTGGCGGTGGCGGAGTACCAGCGTCGGGACCGCCGGTTCGGTGGTGTCTGATGCCACACGCCCGGGACGTGCCGGTCCCAGGGTCGGTGGACGCGACAGCCCCGGTGCGCGGCGCGGCATTACTCAAGCGAGTGCTGAGCACGGTCGTGCTGTTGCCCATCTTCGTGGGGATCGTGATGCTGGGCCCGGTCTGGGTGTTCGGCGCCACGGTCGTCCTGGTCTCGGGGGTGGCCCAGTGGGAGTTCACCGGGATGTTCGAACGGGCCGGGGTGCGCACCCTTCGGTGGCTCGGTCTCGTCGGGGGCATGGCGGTCACCGCGAGCTTTGCCCTGCCTGTGTCCGAGCTGGTCGCCTTCACCACGATGCTGCTGGTGGTCCTGCTGGCAGCGCTCTGGCGCCCGCGCGGCGCGCGCCTCGCCTGGGAGCCTGCCGCCGTCACGCTGTTCGGCATCTGCTACGTGAACTGGCTGCTGGGGTACGGGTTCTGGCTCCGGGACCTGCCGGGCGGGGCCGACTGGGTGCTGCTGCTCGTGTGGGTGACGTGGCTTGGCGAGACGGCCGCCTACGTCGTCGGATCGACGCTTGGCCGCACGAGGCTTGCGCCCGTCATCAGCCCGCGGAAGACGGTTGAAGGGGCCGCCGCCCAGCTCGTGGTCTCCGTGTTGGCCGCGGCAGTCGCTCAGGTGTGGTTCATCACCCAGATTGGGCTCGGCCGCGCGGTGGTCGCGGGCCTCTTCCTGGGCGTGGTCGGTCAGCTCGGCGACCTGGTCGAGTCGGCGCTCAAGCGGAGCGTGGGGACGAAAGACACGGGATGGCTGCTCCCCGGCCACGGCGGGTTGCTCGATCGCCTGGACAGTCTCCTGTTCAACACGCCTGCCCTCTTCTACTACGCACGCTTCATCGCGACCTGACGGCGTCATGAAAAGGATCACGCTACTCGGGGCGACCGGCTCCGTGGGGAGGAGGACGCTGGACCTCGTGTCCACCTTTCCCGACTCACTGAGCGTCGAGGGGCTGGCGGCCCGTGGCTCCAACATTCCGCTCCTGACCGAGCTCTGCCTGCGCCACAGGCCGAAGGCCGTCGCCCTGCTGGAGGCCGAGGCGGTGGATGCTCTGGCCCGCGCCCTGCCGCATCCCCGGCCCGAGCTGTTGCGCGGGCCAGACGGTCTCGTGATCTTGGCAGCTCAGACCGACGCCGACGTGGTGCTCTCGGCGCTTGTGGGCGGCGCCGGGCTGCTTCCGACCATGGCGGCCATCCAGGCAGGCCGCGCCATCGCGCTGGCGAACAAGGAAACGCTCGTGATGGCCGGGAGCCTGATGACCGCGACGGCTCGCGCCCGCAACGTGCCGCTCCTGCCCGTGGATTCGGAGCACAGCGCCATCTTCCAGTGCCTACAGGGGCACAATCGATCGGAGGTGCGGCGCATCCTTCTCACCGCGTCCGGTGGCCCGTTCCGGCAACTCTCACGCGAGGCCCTCACGCACGTGACGGTGGCCGACGCCCTCAAGCACCCGACCTGGAAGATGGGCGCAAAGATCACGGTGGACTCGGCCACCCTCATGAACAAGGGGTTGGAGATCATCGAGGCGCGCTGGCTCTTCGACGCGGCGCCGGAGCAGATCGAGGTGGTGGTCCATCCGCAGTCGATCGTGCACTCCATGGTGGAGTATCTCGATGGTTCGATCATCGCTCAGCTCGGCGTCGCCGACATGGGGATCCCCATCCTCTACGCGCTGACCTATCCGGAACGCCGGCCCTGCCCCGCTCCCGCCCTGAATCTCGCCGAAGTGGGGCAACTGACGTTCCACGAGCCGGACATCGGGAAATTTCCGTGTCTGGCGCTGGCCCGGCAGGCGCTGGCCCGGGGCGGATCCGCCCCCGTTGTCCTCAATGCCGGCAACGAGGTTGCGGTGGCCGCTTTTCTGGCGGGGCGCGTTGGTTTCACACAGATTGCCGAACTGATCGCCGAGGTCCTGGAGCGGTTCCCCGTGAAGGAGTTGTCCAGCATCGAGGATTGCGTGGCGATGGACCGCGAGACCCGGCGAGTAGCGGAGGAGATCCTTCGTCTGGGAAAGTTCGCCGGCGCCGGCGTGCGCTGACCGAGGAGGGAGAGCGTTCTTGACAACCATTGTGGCGTTCGTCGTCGTAATCGGGATCCTGATCCTCATCCACGAGCTGGGCCACTTCGTCGTGGCGCGGTGGATGGGGGTTGGGGTTGATCGGTTTTCCATCGGCTTCGGGCCGGTCCTGCTCCGCTGGAAAGGGAAAGGGAAGGAAACCGAGTACTGCCTCTCCGCCATCCCGATGGGAGGGTACGTGAAGATGATGGGAGAGGAGAGCCCCCTCGAGGGTGGTGGGAGCGGGATGGTGGATCCGGCCAAGTCGTTCTCGCTGAAGCCGTTGTGGGCGCGGTTCCTGATCGTGTTCGCGGGTCCCGGGATGAACTTCGTCCTGGCCGCTGTCATCTTCGCCGCGGTGTTCATGATCCTGGGACGCCCCGTGTTGCCGTCAACGCTCGGACGCATCCGGGACGGCGGCCCCGCCGCGCAGGCTGGGCTCCGCACCGGAGATCGGATCACGGCGGTGGACGGGATCCGGGTCGCCTACTGGGAAGACCTGATCAACGCGATCCAGGCGGAGGGTGGCGAAACGCGGCACATCACGTTTGCGCGAGAGGGTCGTGAAGAGCGGACCGCGCTGACACCCGCGCGAACCATGGTGCGGGACATCTTCGGTGACGAGCGGGAGATTTGGGACATCGGCGCTCGCCCCTTTGCTCCCGCGAAGATCGGCGAGGTCTCACCCGGCTATCCGGCTGGCAAGGCCGGCCTGCGGGCTGGTGATACGGTCGTCGCGCTGGACGGAGTTCCGGTGTTGTCGTGGGATGAGCTGGCCGAGGCCATTCACAAGCGGGCCGGGAAGCGCACCGAGCTGATCGTGGAGCGCGACGGGAAATCCCTGACTGTGACCGTGGTGCCGCAGCCCTTCAAGGATCGCGGCCCCTCCGGCGAGGAGGTCGAAATCGGACGGATCGGCATCAGCCCGGCCGTCGCGGTCTCCTACGTCCGGTCCAACCCGATCGTCGCGGTGGGGCAGGGCGTTCTGCGGACCTGGGACATGACCGTTTTGACGGCGGTGGGCCTCTGGAAGCTGGTCACGCGCCAGCTGCCCGCCTCGACCATCGGCGGGCCGATTCAGATCGCCGTGGTGGCCGGGGAGCAGGCCAAGCAGGGGTTCACGAGCCTCGCCTTCTTCACGGCGGTGATCAGCGTGAACCTGGCGCTCCTGAACCTGCTCCCGGTCCCCATGCTGGATGGCGGGCACCTGTTCTTCTTCGTCATCGAGGGGATCCGGGGTCGTCCCCTCTCGCTCAAGAAGCGAGAAGTCGCCCAGCAGGTGGGGCTCTTTCTGTTGCTGCTGCTGATGGTCTTCGCCGTGTACAATGACCTCTCCCGGATCGACTTCTTCCGCTTCTTCAAATAGGAGCCGGCTCAATGACACCACGACGAGGAACGAGGCAGATCCAGCTGGGCCCCGTCAAGGTCGGCGGGGACGCGCCGATCACCGTGCAGTCCATGACCAAAACCGACACGCGTGACGTGGATGCGACGCTGCTCCAGATCTGGTCGCTCGAGGCGGCGGGCTGCGACATCGTCCGCCTGGCCGTTCCGGTGAAGGAGGCGGCGGAAAAGCTGGGGGAGATCAAGAAGCAGATCCGGATCCCGTTGGTGGCGGACATTCACTTCAACTACAAGCTGGCCCTCATGGCGCTGGATCAGGGCGTCGACGGTCTCCGCCTCAACCCGGGCAACATCGGCGGCAAGCAATTCGTGATGGAAGTGGTGCGGCTTGCGCAGGCCCGTCGCATCCCCATCAGGATCGGGGTCAACGCGGGGTCGCTCGAGAAGGACCTGCTGGCCAAGTACAACGGCCCGACGGCGCAGGGAATGGTCGAGTCCGCCCTGCGGCACATCCGGATCTTGGAGGAGTGCGGCTACCCGGAGATGAAGATTTCCCTGAAGGCGTCGGACCCGGTCATGATGATCGAAGCCTATCGGATGCTCGCGGATCAGGTCGAGTATCCGTTCCACCTCGGTGTGACCGAGGCCGGGACTCCCACCGTGGGAAGCATTCAATCGGCGCTCGGGATCGGGACGCTCCTCGCGGAGGGGATCGGGGATACGATTCGCGTGTCGCTGGCTGCCGACCCCGTGGAGGAGATCCGGGTAGGGATCGAGATCCTCAAGGCCCTCGGTCTCAGGAAGCAAGGGCTGACGTTCGTGGCCTGCCCCTCCTGCGGCCGTGCCGACGTGGACCTGGTGAGGCTGGCGAGGGACGCCGAGGAGCGGTTGAAGGGGGTCACGGCGAACGTGCATGTGGCCGTGATGGGGTGTGAGGTCAACGGGCCCGGCGAGGCGCGCGCAGCCGACATCGGCGTGGCGGGAGGAAAGGGGATCGGGCTCATCTTTCGGAAGGGCGAGGTCGTGCGCAAGGTGCCCGAGGCGCAGATCATCGAGGCGCTGTGCGAGGAAGTCGAGCGGTTCATTGCCGAAAAGCAGGCCGAGCGGACCGCGGACGTTCAGGACTAACATTGCGCGGGCCGGGTGCCCGGGCCGAAGGCGCGCGCTCGGACAGCGAGAGGTTCATGGACCGACCGGTCGGAAAGACTAAGCATGGGGAACTGACCCTGGACGAGATCGCCGGGCTCCAGCCAGGCATGAGCGAATGGATGCTTGCCCTGGCTCACCGGATGCACGTGATGTACTTCGCCTGCCGGGCCGGGAATTGGGAGCTGGGCATGTATCAGCTCAGGGGGATCCGCAAGATCCTCAACAACGCGGCGCTGACTCGCCCGAAATACACAGCCGCCCTCGAGGAATTCTCCAAGGATCACCTCGACGGTCTCGACGCGGCCATGCGGCGAAGGTCATGGGAAGAGGTCGACCGGCTGATCGCGGCCGCCATTGAAGCCAGCGATCGCTACCATGCCGAATGGGGATACGCCTACATCCGGTACCGGATTCCCGACCACCCACCCCGCGACTACCTTCTCCCGCCACCAGATGACAGAGGATCGGGGGCCCGCTGAGATGCGGTGGACGCGGTCGCTCATCCCGACCCTGCGGGAGGACCCTGCCGACGCCGAGGCCGTCAGCCACAAGCTCATGGTGCGCGCTGGCCTGGTGCGCCAGTTGGCGGCCGGCATCTACGTCTACCTTCCCCTTGGCCAGCGGGTGATGGATAAGATCAATGCCATTGTCCGTGAGGAGATGAACCGGATCGGCGGGCAGGAGGTCACGCTTCCGGTCCTTCACCCGGCCGAGATCTGGCAGCAGTCGGGCCGCTGGCAGACCATCGGCGACGAGATGTTCCGGCTCAAGGACCGCAACGCGCGGGACATGTGCCTGGGGATGACCCACGAGGAGGTTGTCGCCTGGATCGCCTCCAAGGGACTTCGCTCGTACCGAGAGCTGCCGCAGATCTGGTACCAGATCCAGACCAAGGAGCGCGATGAGGCCCGACCTCGCTCCGGCGTCCTCCGGACCCGCGAGTTCTTGATGAAGGATTCTTATACGCTGGATCTGGACGAGGCGGGCCTGGCGAAGGCCTACGATGCGCACAAGGAGGCCTACTGCCGGATCTTTGACCGATGCGGCCTCCGCTACTATGTCGTCGAGTCGGATCCCGGCATGATGGGCGGGTCGGGCTCGCACGAGTTCATGGCCTCCAGCGCGGCGGGGGAGGACGAAGTGGCGCTCTGCGATCGCTGCGGCTATGCCGCCAACGTGGAACTCGCCCGCGGAGTCCCGCCTCTTCCGAAATTCCCGGCGTGGATCCTCGAAGAGGTGCCCACCCCCAACGTTCGGACCATTCCCGAGGTGGCGGCCCTCCTCGCGATCGAGCCCGCCCTGACCATTAAGTCGCTGCTCTACGTGGCGAAGACCGGGCCTCTGCTCGTCCTGGTGAGGGGGGACCAGGTCCTCCAGGAGAAGAAGCTCGCGCGCCTGGCGGGCGAGGTCCGCCCTGGCCACCCCGACGAGGTGAGGGCCGAGCTCGGGGCGCCCGTCGGGTCGGTGGGGCCCGTGGGGGTCCGGCTCCCGATCATTGCCGATGAGTCGCTGAGGGAAGGCGTCTACGTGGTCGGCGCGAACAAGGATGGCTATCACCTGAAGGGCGTGAGGCCCGGCCAGGATTTTTCCCCTCGCTTCGCCGACCTCCACGTCGCGCAGTCCGGAGAGGGATGTGGGCAGTGCGGCGGCGCGCCGCTCAAGGTGGAGCGGGTCATCGAGGTGGGGAACATTTTCAAGCTGGGCACCCAATACTCAGTGCCCCTGGGGGCCGTGGTCTTGGACGAGAGCGGCCGAGAGCGGCCGATCGTGATGGGGAGCTATGGGATCGGGCCGGCCCGGATCGCGGCCGCGTGCGTGGAGCAGCGACACGACGCCGACGGCATCATCTGGCCCTGGAGCGTCGCACCCCTTCACGTCCACCTTCTGGCCGTAAACGCCAAGGACCCGGAGCAGGCGAAGGTGGCCGAGGAGCTCGATCAAGAGCTGGCGGCCGGCGGTTTTGAAGTGCTGTTCGACGACCGCGATGAACGGCCCGGGGTGAAGTTCAAGGACGCGGACTTGATTGGGCTGCCGATTCGTGTCACCGTGGGAACAGGCTTTGTGAAGACCGGGCTCGTCGAAGTCCGGTCGCGGAAGGACCGCGCCGAGCGCCGGGTGGCCAGGCGGGACGTCGTGGCCAGTGTGAAGGAGCTGGCCCGGGAACTGATGGGGGCATAGCCGGCTTTCCGCATTCCCTTGCTGGGAGACGTGGGGTGTGCTAAACTACCAAAAAAGTGGGCTTTGCCCACTTTTTTCTTGCTCCTGAAGGAAGGCTGCCGTGGACGTTGTGGAGCGATTGGCCCAGATCGAAGCCGTCGTCTCCCCGGTGCTTCGGGGGCATGGGCTGTCGCTTGTGGATCTTCAGTGGCGCCGGGAGGGTCGGCGCTGGGTGCTGAGGTTCTACGTTGACAAGATTGGCGGGGTCGGGATTGCCGACTGCCAGCGCTTCAGCCAGGAGGTCGGTGACCTCCTGGATGCCTCGAGCCTGATCCCGGAGAGTTACGATTTGGAGATGTCGTCCCCGGGCCTGACGAGAGAGCTCAGGACGGAGCGCGAGTGGCACTGGGCGCTGGGCAAGTGGATCCGGTGTTGGCTCGCTGACGCACTCGACGGTCGGAGGGAGGTTGTGGGGAGGCTTCTGGAGGTGGGCGACAGCGTGGTGAGGCTGGAAGTGGAAAACGGCGCGGTGACCGAACTTCAACGCCGAGGCGTGACCAAAGCGCGGCTCGAGCTGGATTTTCCCCGCCGGAAGTGAATTGGCAGGCGCATGAACCGAGAGCTGATCAACGTTATCGACCAGATCGCGCGCGAGAAGGGGATCGAGAAAGAGATCCTCTTCGAGGCGTTGGAGTCCGCCCTGCTGTCGGCCTTCAAGAAGACCGTGGGGGGCGCCGACAATGTGCGGATGGACCTGGACCGCCAAACGGGCACGCTCAAGGTTCTGGCGCAGAAGCGGGTCGTGGCCAAGGTCACGGACCCGAGGTGCGAACTGACGCTGGTGGAGGCCCGCGCGCTCAAGGCGGATGTCCAGCTGGATGAGGAGGTGGAGCAGGAGCTGGCGCCGCAGGAGTTTGGCCGGATCGCGGCCCAGACCGCCAAACAGGTGATCCTCCAGCGGGTCCGCGACGCCGAGCGCGAGGGAATCTACTCGGAGTTTATCCACAAAGAGGGCCAGATTGTCCGTGGCGTCGTCCACAGGATCGAGAGGCGAAACGTCATCGTCGAGTTGGGCAAGGCTGAAGGATTCCTTCCTGAGCGCGAACAGATCCCCGGCGAGAGAATCAACCCGGGGGATCGGATCCGCGCCTTCGTCCTCGAGGTGAAAAAGACCGCCAAGGGACCTCAGATCACCCTGTCTCGGACTCACCCGGGATTCCTGGCCCGGCTCTTTGAGACTGAGATCCCGGAGATCTCGGAGGGAATCGTACAGGTGAAGGCGGCGGCGCGCGAGGCGGGGGAGCGGGCGAAGGTGGCTGTGGCCTCGAGCAAGCGGGACGTGGACCCGATCGGCGCCTGCGTGGGTCTCCGCGGCACCCGTATTCAGGTGATCAGCCGGGAGCTGCGCGGGGAGAAGATTGACATCGTCGAGTGGTCCGCCGATCCCGCAACCTTCGTGGCGCGGGCGCTGTCGCCCGCCAAGGTTGCCGCCGTGACGGTTCAGGAGGGACGCGCGGGGGGTGAGGGGCCGGTGGAGCGGTCGGTCCTCGTGGTGGTGCCTGATAACCAGCTCTCGCTGGCAATCGGCAAGAAGGGTCAGAACGCGCGCCTGGCCGCCAAGCTTACAGGGATGCGGGTCGACATCAAGAGCGAGTCCGAAGTTGAGGAGGATCGGCGTCGCGAGGAGGCGGAGCGGACTCAGGGGCGGGCAGCCATCGAGGAGTTCCCCGGGGTCGGGCCCCAACTGGTGGAGAAGCTCGTCGAGCTGGGGCTTTACTCTCCGTTCCGCATCGTCCGGGCCGGCCTGCCGAGGCTCGTCGAGATTCCCGGGGTAGGGGACAAGAAGGCCGAGAAGATTCTGGCGGCGGCCCAGGAATGGATCGCCCAGCATCCGCCTGTGGTGCCGGGGAGCGAGCCTGCCGTCGCGGAGTCCCCGGTGCCCGTCGGCGAGGAGGCCGGCGTGCTGCCCGACGAGGGGGAGGCGCCCCCCGCGTGAAGCGGGAGCCCCAACGCACCTGCATCGGGTGCCGGCGGGTTCGCGCCAGGGTCCAGTTGATCAGGCTGGTCCGGCGCGCGGACGGCGTGGTCGCTATCGATCGATCAGGCGCCGCGCCCGGACGGGGGGCGTACGTCTGTGCGGAGCGCGAATGCGTCGAGCGGGGGCTCAAGCGGGGTCGGCTGGCTCGGGCGTTCAGGGGGGCGGCGGAGGCCTCGGCCGATCTGGCGGCGCTCTTTCGTCAGGGCGGCGGACCGGGCAAATGAGAGATCGGGGATCTGAGCCGGGCGGACAAGGAAGGTGAGAGGACGATGGCGTTGCGCGTAAGGGTCATTGATCTGGCGAAAGAGTTGGGGGTCACCAGCAAGGACCTGATCCAGTGCCTGGAGGCCATGGGGCGCAAGGGGGTCAGGACCCGGAGCCCCCTTGACACCGCCACGGCCAATGAGCTGAGGGTGAAGCTGGGACGCGGCCGCGCCCTGGTGGAGGAGCCGAAGCCCAGGAAGGCCAAGGCCCCGGCCGTCAAGAAGAAGGTTGCGGGAGAAAAGGCGCCGACTGAGAAGGTGCCCGCAACGAAGAAGCCTGCGGTGAAGAAGACCAAGGCCGCTCCGGTCGTGGAGGTGAAGGCCAAGGAGGTCGCCGCTGTCGCTCCGCCGCCGGCCCCGGCCGCGCCCCCTCGCGTTGAGGTTAAACCCGCCGCGCCGAAGGTCGAGATCAAAGCGCCACCGGCTCCGAAGCCTGCGCCTGCAAAACCGAAAGAAGCAGCAAAGGTTATCCCCATTCGGCCTGCCGCTCCCCCGGCACCGGTTCCGCCGCTCCCGAAACGCGCGCCTGCGGCTCCGGCAGCTCAGCCTCCGGTGCGGCCCGCCGCTCCACCGAAGCCGGTTCCGGTTCCGGCTCCGCGCGAGGGTGCTCCCTCGCCCCCCCCGGCGCCGATCACGCGGCCGGCTGCCGTTGCGACGCCGACTCCTCCCGTGGCTGTTGAGCCTCCGAAGGAGGCGCCCCCGGCTCCCGCACCTCCCCCTGTCCCCATGGAGGTCCCTCCCCCCGTCGAGGTCAAACGTGAGCTGATCAAGCTTCCTGAGTCGGTCACCGTCGGAGAGCTGGCGTCGAGTATGCGTCGGAAATCCGGAGAGGTGATCAAGGCGCTTCTCGAGATGGGGGTGATGGCCACCGTCAACGAGATCCTCGATCCCACCGTGGCGAAGCTGGTTGCCGACAAGTTCAGCTTCGACGTCGAGGTGCGAACGATCGAGGGTGAGGAGTTGCGCGAGGAGGAGGTGGATCCCTCCCAGCTGCGTCTCCGCTCTCCCGTCGTGACGGTCATGGGCCATGTGGACCACGGAAAGACCTCGCTGCTGGATGCCATTCGCCGCACCAAGGTGGCGGAAAAGGAATTCGGCGGCATCACCCAGCATATCGGCGCCTACCAGGTCGACACCTCACATGGCAAGGTGACCTTCCTCGACACGCCCGGCCACGAGGCCTTCACCGCGATGCGGGCGCGGGGCGCGCAGGCCACCGACATCGTGATCCTGGTCGTGGCGGCCGACGACGGCGTCATGCCCCAGACCGTCGAGGCCATCAACCACGCCAAGGCCGCCGGCGTCCCGATCGTCGTGGCCGTCAACAAGATGGACAAGCCCGGCGCCGACGCCGAACGGGTCAAGCGCGAGCTGGCCAACCTCGGCCTGGTCCCGGAGGAGTGGGGAGGCCAGACGATCTTCGTCGAGACCTCCGCCAAGAAGGGAACCGGCATCGACAACCTGCTGGAGATGACGGCGCTTCAGGCGGAGATCCTCGAGCTTAAGGCCAACCCCAACCGGGCCGGAAAGGGCGTGATCATCGAAGGGCGGCTGGATCGGGGCCGGGGTCCCGTGGCCACGGTGCTCATCCAGCAGGGGACGCTCAAGGAGGGGGATGCGGTGGTCGTGGGCCAGCACTCGGGCCGCGTGCGGGCGCTGTTCAACGACCGCGGAAAGAAGGTCAAGGCCTCTGGTCCCTCGGACCCGGTGGAGATCCTGGGGCTGTCTGGTGTCCCCCAGGCGGGAGAGACCCTGGTGGTGGTGGAGGATGAGCGCAAAGCCCGCCAGATCGCCACGGTTCGCCAGGAGCGGGAGCGCCAGCGCGCCAAGGGCGCCACCCGGGTGACGCTGAAAGACCTGCACGCGCAGATCGCAACCGGCGAGGTCAAGGAGCTCCGCCTGATCCTCAAGGCGGACGTCCACGGTTCGGTCGAGGCGCTCACGGAGTCGCTGGAGGGGCTGTCGACCGATCAGGTGAAGCTCAAGGTGATCCACGGCTCCGTCGGCACCATCACGGAGACCGACGTCATGCTGGCCTCGGCCTCGAACGCCATCGTCCTCGGCTTCAACGTGAAGCTGGAACCGAAGGCAGCGACCCAGGCGCAGACCGAGGGCGTGGATCTGCGGACCTACAATGTGATCTACGAGGCCATCACCGATGTCCGGGCCGCGTTGTCCGGGCTCCTGGCACCGGAGGTGCGCGAGGTCGCGTTGGGCAAGGCGCAGGTCCGGCAGCTCTTCCCCATCTCCAAGCTGGGGACCATCTTCGGTTCCTACGTGCTGGAGGGAAAAATTGCCCGGAGCGCCAAAGTGAGGGTCAAGCGCGACGGTACCCTGCTGGGTGAGGGGACGATCAGTTCCCTCAGGCGCTTCAAGGACGACGTGCGGGAGGTGATCCAGGGTCTGGAGTGCGGTATCGGGGTCGATGGCGTCAGCGGCATCAAGGTCGGCGACGTGATCGAAGCGTACACGACCGAGGAGGTGGCCCGTACCCTGTAATCCTCGGAGGGGGGGGTTCCCCCCTTCCGATCCCTCCCCCCGAGGGTTGCGACGGCAAAGCCGTCGCTCGAAGGGGCGCACGGGCGAAGCGGGAGGTTATCCGATGAGTCGGGCGCGCGTGGCGGTCGGAACGGTGGAGCTCCACCTTCCCGATGTGGAGTCCCTCAAGGGGAAGCGCCACATCCTCAAGGGCCTCAAGGAGAAGGTGAAGCACCGCTTCGACGTGTCGGTGGCGGAGGTGAACCACCAAGACGCGTGGCAGCGGGCGACGCTGGCCGTTGCCTGCGTCTCGCCGGATGCCCGCCACGCCAACGAGGTGGTCTGCAAGGCACTGGACTTCGTCGAGACGCTCGTTGACGGTCGCGTCATCGACATCCAGATCGAGATTCTCTGACGTGCAAGGGAAGCGAATCGAGCGGGTGAACCAGCTGATCAAGGAGGAGATCTCCCGGATCCTCCAGCGGGAGCTCCAGGACCCCCGTCTCGGCTTCGTCACCGTGACCGATGTGGAGGTGACGAAAGATTTGCGCCTGGCGAAGGTCTATGTGTCCATCCTGGGGACGGAGGCGCAGTGGCGGACCTCCCTGGCGGCCCTGGACGGTGCCAAGGGGTTCATCCACAATTGGCTCCGCCAGCATCTGTCGCTCAGGGTGACGCCGTCGCTCGTATTCCGGCCGGATCGGTCGATGGCCCATGCGGCCCACATCCAGGAGCTTCTCGCCGAACTCAAGTCTGAGGAGACGCCCGCCCGTGGGGATGCCTGAGCAGGGCTGGCCGATCCCGCGGGAGCTCATCGATCTCCTCTCCGCCCTGCGCGGGAGCGTCCTGCTCCTCGGGCACGTGCAGCCCGACGGCGACCTGCTGGGCTCCCAGATTGGCCTGGGGCTCGCGCTCCGGAACGCCGGAGCCCAGGTCACGCTGGCCGGGCCCCAGGCCGTCCCGGATCTCTTCCGCTTCCTCCCGGGCGCGGAGCTCGTGGAGCAGTGGGAAGCGGCCCCGGGTCCCTTTGACCTCGTGATTCTGGGCGATTGCCCCGACCCCTCGCGGACCCACGGCCTCCTCGCGGGGGCGCGGGGTGTCGCGACGCGCATCGTGAATATCGACCATCACCCTGACAACAAGCGCTACGGCGACGTGAATTGGATCGAAGGGGAATCTTCGGCCACCGGGGAGATGGTGTACGACCTGATCCAGGCTCTCGGCCTCAAGGTGACGCCGGAAATCGCCACGAATCTCTTCACCGCGATCCACACCGACACGGGATCCTTCCGCTACTCGAATACGACCCCGCGCGCCCTGCGGATCGCCGGGGACCTCGTGGCCCAAGGCGCGCATCCCGAGCTGGTGGCGGGAGCGCTGTACGAAGGCCGGAAGCCCGACGACCTCTGGCGGCTGGGAAGTCTCCTCGGTCAGGTGGAGGTGAGCCCTGACGGACTGGTGGCGTGGTTGGCCCTTCCTCACGGCAGCGTGCCTGAAGCGTTCGTGGAGGCGGAGGATCTGGTGACCTATCCCCGCTCCATCGCCAGCGTGAAGGTCGCCGTCCTGCTCCGCGAGGCGGCGGCCGGCCGAGTCAAGGTGAGCCTGCGTGCCAAGGGGGAAGTCAACGTCGGGAAGATCGCGGCAGCCTTCGGGGGAGGGGGACATGCCAACGCTGCGGGGTGCACCATCGCCGGAAGTCTGGAAGAGGCGCGTGCGGCGCTCCTACGATCTGTGTCAGAGGCCCTGGGGAAGAGATAGCGAATGGGCGCCATTCGATCCGGAATTCTGAGCATCGAGAAGGGGGCTGGCGTCAGCTCCTTTCAGGCGGTCGCCTACCTCCGTCGCCTGCTGCGTGCCCACAAGATCGGCCACGGCGGCACGCTGGATCCCGAGGCCACCGGCGTCCTCCCGATCCTGATCAACGAGGCGACCAAACTGAGCCCGTACATGATGGATCAGGAAAAGGAATACGTCGCCACGGTCCGCCTGGGCGTCGTCACTGACACCCAAGATCTGTCGGGATCCGTCCTGCGGACCTCCCCGGTTCCTGCCTTCACGCCCCAGCGGATTGAGGAGGTGCTCTCACGTTTCGTGGGCACCATCCGCCAAGTCCCACCGATGTTCTCAGCGCTCCATCATGGGGGCAGGCGGCTCTACGAGCTTGCCCGTCGCGGGGTGGAAGTGGAGCGGGAGCCGCGGGAGGTGAGGATTCATGCCCTGAGCCTCGAATCGGTGGCCCTGCCCTCCTTCACGATCCGCGTGGTGTGCGGCAGGGGCACGTATGTCCGGGCTCTCAGCGCCGATCTCGGCGAGGCCTTGGGCCCGGGCGGCTCCCTGGAGCGGCTGGTGCGGACCCGGGTGGGTCCGTACGTGCTCGAGCGCGCGCTGCCATGGGCGCTCGTGCGCGAGACGGCTGACCCAGGGCTCCTGTGGGATCGCCTGGAGCGCCCGGACTCTGCGCTTGGCCACTGGCCTTCGGTGCGTCTCGGGGCAGCGGCGGTCGATGCCCTCCTGCATGGGCGTGCGGTCCCAATGCCGGATGCCCGCTCGGTGGCGCCAGGGCTCGTCCGCCTGTACGCGGCCGAGGGGGAGTTCCTGGGGGTGGGGCAGGTGGTGGGG